>JAVBMU010000008.1:0-17133 GCA_031552185.1 Cellulomonadaceae bacterium
AGGCCGGGCGGCATCGCCGGGGGTGCCGGGGGCGCCCGGGGCGGCGGCGCCCGCGGTCGCGGCGGCCCTCGCGCTGGTGCGCGGTCTGCTGCGGGCAGGGGTGCGCGACGTCGTGCTGGCGCCCGGCTCGCGCAGCGCGCCGTTGGCCTACGCGGTGGCGGCGGCCGCCGAGGAATCGCTGCTCGATCTGCACGTGCGGTACGACGAGCGAACGGCCGCCTTTCTCGCGGCGGGGCTCGCCCGGGGCACCGGCCTGGCGCGACCGGTCGCCGTCGTGACGACGTCGGGCACCGCCGTCGCCAACCTGCACCCGGCCGTTCTGGAAGCGCATCACGCCGGCGTCCCGTTGGTGCTGCTGACGGCCGACCGCCCGGGCGAACTGCGCGGCACGGGCGCCAATCAGACCACGGAGCAGCCGGGGATCTTCGGCGGCGCGGTGCGGTTCGCGGCCGACGTCCCGGCGCCCGACGGCCGACCCGGTGAGCTGCGGGACCTCGGCTCGATCCTCGCGCGGGCGCTCGCGGCCGCGCGCGGCCTGCGCGACGGCCGGCCGGGGCCGGTGCACCTCAACCTGGCCTACCGCGAGCCGCTGGTGCCGCCCGCCGCGCCGACGCGCGCCGACCTCGCCCCGACCCGCTCGGATGCCCAGGTCACTGTGCCGGCGTCGGGTTCAGCCGGCGCCGCGGCCTGGCGGACTGACGCCGATGCTGCGGTGTGGTGGCCCGCCGGTGGCGGCGCCGCCACGTGGCCGATGCCCGACGCCGACGGCGCGCGCCGCACCGTCGTCGTCGCGGGCGACGGCGCCGGCCCCGCCGCCCCCGCCCTTGCGGAGGCGCGGGGCTGGCCATTGCTCGCCGAGCCGTCCGCCGGCGCCGCCGGCGGCCCGAACCTGATCTGCGCGCCGGCGCTTGTGCTCGGCGAGCCCGGGCTCGCCGACGCCATCGAGCGCGCGATCGTCCTCGGCCGGCCGACCCTGTCCCGACCGGTGCAGCGGCTGCTCGGCCGGCCCGACGTCGAGGTCATCGTCATCGCCCCCGGCGGCGGTCCTTGGCCCGACGCCGCCCGCAACGCCGCGACCGTGCTGCCCGGCATCCCCGCCGGCTGGCTCGACTCCGGGGGCGGGGGGAGCGGCGTCGGGCCGGGCAAGGCCGAACCGAGCGGCGTCGGGCCGGGCGAGGCCGAACCGAGCGGCGTCTGGCTGGACCGCTGGCGGGCCGCCGGCCGGGCGGCGGCCCGGGCGGTCGCCGCGGCCACCACCGGGCCGCCGACCGGGCCGGGCGTGGCCCGCGCCGTCGTCGGGAACCTGACCGGTGACGATGCGCTCGTGCTCGGCTCGTCCTCGATCGTGCGCGACGTGGACACGGTCCTCGGCCTCGCCGTCGGCGAGGGCAGGCTCGGCGGCGCGACGCCTACGATCCTGGCGAACCGGGGGCTCGCCGGCATCGACGGCATGGTCTCGACCGCGCTCGGCGTCGCGCTCGCCCGGTCCCGCGCCGGCCTGCGCACCCGCGCGCTGATGGGTGACCTCACGTTCCTGCATGACATCGGGGGCCTGTCCCGGGGGCCGTTCGAGCGGCCGATCGACCTGACGATCGTGGTCGTGAACGACGACGGCGGGTCGATCTTCGCGACGCTCGAGCCGGGGGCGGCGGCCGAGGCGTCGGCCGGTGCCGCCCGCGTCTTCGAGCGGGTTTTCGCGACGCCGCACGGCGCGGACCTGGGGGCGCTCTGCGCGGGCTACGGCGTTGCGCACCGCCTGGTGCCGGATCTCGCCGCGCTGCGTCGCGCCCTGGCCGAGCCGGACGACGGGCTGCGGGTGGTGGAAATGCGGGTCGCGCGGTCGGCGCGGCGGGCCGAGTCGCTCGGCTTGGCCGCGGCGGTGCGCGACGTCGTGGCGCGGGCGCTCGGGGTGGCTTAGACGAGAGCCGGCGCGGCCGAGGTAGATCCGTGGTGTCGCGGGACCGGCGTGTCGGTCGCGCTACGGCTCTACCTCGCGCGCCGTGGATCTACCTCGCGCGCCGTGGCACGCTCGCGTGGCGGTGGACGCAGGGTGGTGCGTCGCGAGTTAGAACCTTGGCCGGCGAGTCAGTACCTTGGCCGGCCAGTCAGTACTTGTCGCCCTCTTCGGCGCGCGGTACCTCTCGTTCGTCGGCGGGTCCGGTGCCGGGCTTCGCGGCCGCCGGTCGGGCGTCGGTGCGCGCGGTGCAGGTGTACCGGTTTCCGTGATTCGCAGCGAATTCCCAGGTTCGCCCAAGCGATGTTCCAGATGCGTGGTGTGAAGTGGGATGCAGATCAAGGAGGTCGCACCCATGAGCACCCAGTTCCCCACCCCGGACGCCGCCCGGCCGCAGCCGGTTCCCGCGCCGCCCACCGAGCCGGCCTCAACCGACGCCGCGCCGAGCCCGACCAACGCGCAGCCGGCACCCGCCGACGCCGCGCCGCAGCCCGCGGCCTCCACCGACGCCGCGCCGAGCCCGACCAACGCGCAGCCGGCCGCTCCGGTCCACCCGACGGCAGCGCAGCACGCCACCCTGCCGCTGGATGTGGCCGCCCCGCAGCAGCACCCCACGGTGCCGCTGAATGTGGCCACCGCGCAGCACTCGCCGAACACCGCGCAGCACGAACGGCCGGCCCCGCCGGCGGCCTACCCGGTCGCGTATCCGCCGCCCACCTACTCGGCGCCGCCCTTCCGGCCGGATGGCAACGCCTTCCCCTCCGCCCCCGGCGCCGGCCTGACGCCCGCCCCCGGCGGCAGCAGCCTCCCGCCCGGAAGCGTGTTCGGGCCGGCCCCGGCCGCCCCGGCCGCCCCGGCCGGGCCGAACCCCAGCGCGCCGGACGCATCCCGGCGCCGCGGCTGGGTGCCGCTCGTGAGCGTCGCGGCCGCGGCCGCGCGCGTCGCCTCGGCCGGCACCGCGGGCGCCGTCCTGCTGCTGGACGACAACAGCTCCGCCCGCCCGGCCGCGCTGTCCGACCTCGGCAAGCCCGCCTCGAATGCCGACACGGCGCCGGTCGCCAACTCCTCCTCGCAGAACCCGAACTGGGAGGCCGTCACCAACGCCGTCGCCCCCGCCGTCGTTGCCATCCAGGTGCAGATGCAGGGTGGCGAGGCCGAGGGCTCGGGCGTGATCATCGAAGCGGACGGGCACGTCGTGACGAACAACCACGTCGTCTCCGGCGCGACCGCTGTGCAGGTGACGCTGAGCGACGGCCGGCTGTTCAAGGCGAAGGTGGTCGGCACCGACCCGACAACGGACTTGGCCGTCATCGAGCTGGCCGACGCGCCGAAGGATCTCACCGTCGCCAGCCTGGGCGATTCCAACGACGTCTCCGTCGGCGAGTCGGTGCTCGCCGTCGGCAACCCGCTGGGGCTGGCCAACACGGCCACCACCGGCATCGTCTCGGCGCTCAACCGGCCGGTCTCGGCTTCCGGCGAGGAGGGCGGCACCAACGTCGTGACCAACGCCATTCAGATCGACGCCGCGGTCAACCCCGGCAACTCCGGTGGTCCGTTGTTCGACGCCCAGGGCCGAGTCATCGGCATCACGTCCTCGATCGCCACCATGTCGAGCATGGGCGGGCAGTCGGGCTCGATCGGCCTCGGCTTTGCGATTCCGGTGAACCTGGCCAAGTCCATCAGCGGCCAGCTCATCGAGTCCGGCAAGGCACAGCACGCCTTCCTCGGCGTCACGCTCACGGACGCCACCGCAACCTCCGACGGCGTCACCCGCCGGGGCGCGAAGGTGGGCGACGTGACCTCCGGCTCGCCCGCGAGCAAGGCCGGGATCAAGAGTGGGGACGTCATCGTCGCCATCGACTCCGACCCCGTCACCGGCGCCGAGTCGCTGACCGGGTACGTCCGGGCTCGGGCCGCGGGCGATGAGGCGCAGATCACCCTTGTCCGCGACGGCAAGGCGCAGACCGTGACCGTCACGCTCGCCGCGAAGCAGATCGACACGTCCACGCCGCAGGGCGGCAGCCAGGGCGACCAGGGCGGCCAGGGCGACCAGGGCGACCAGGGCCGGCGAGCGCCGGGCCAGGGCGGCACCGACCAGGGCAACCCGAACAACATCCCCGACCCGTACGAGTGGTTCTTCGGCGGCCAGGGCTGACCCGGCGCGGCGCGCTACTGCGCCACGCGCGGCACTCGCTCGGCACCGCCTCCCGCTGAGCGACCCCACCGGGGCCGGCAGTCGATCCGACTGCCGGCCCCGGCGTGCTCGGGCCCGGACCAGCCCCGAGCGAATCGCGAGGTCCTACCCGCCCAGCGCGTACCGCAGCGGCTCGAGCTTGGCCTCGGATTCGGCCAGTTCGGCCGCGGGGTCGGAGGCGGCCACGATGCCGCAGCCCGCGAAGAGCCGGATCGAGCGTCCGTCGGGCTGCAGTTCGGCGGAGCGCAGCGCGATGCCCCACTCGCCGTCGCCGTCGGCGCCAAGCCAGCCGACCGGCCCGGCGTACCGGCCGCGGTCCATTCCCTCCAGGTGCCGGATGAGGGCCCGCGCGGCCTCGGTCGGGGTGCCACAGACCGCGGCGGAGGGGTGCAGCGCCGCGGCCAGCGCGAGGCTGGACGGCCCGGGTCCGGCGTCGGGCCGGTCCAGGACGCCGGTCACGTCCGAGGCCAAGTGCATGACGTTCGGAAGGTGCAGTACGAACGGCGTGTCCGGCACATTCATCGAGGAGCAGTACGGCGCCAGCGCGTGCGCCACCGAGGCGACCGCGTACTCGTGTTCCTCCAGGTCCTTGGAGGACCGGGCCAACTGCGCGGCCCGCAGCAGCGAGGCGTCATCCGTCTCCGCCCGCGGAATCGTCCCGGCCAGCACCCGCGACGTCACCAGCCCGCGCTCGGAGCGCACCAACAGCTCCGGGGTCGCGCCGACCATCGCGTCGACGCTGAACGTCCAACAGGCCGGGTACGCCGCCGCGAGCCGGCGCAGCAGCCGGCGCGGGTCGATCGGCTCCTCGGCGTGGGCGACGACGTCGCGGGCCAGCACCACCTTCTCCAGCCGCCCGGCGCGGATGGCGGCGACCGCCTCGGCCACCGCGGCCGTCCAGTCGTCGGCCCGTTGCGCGCCGTCGTGCCAGGTGATCCGGCCGTGGTCGAGCACCGGCAGGTGCGGGGTGCGGGCGAGCGCGGACGACGGCGCGGAAGAGAGCGACCCGGCGGTGTCGATCGTCGTCAGCCAGCAGTGCCCGTCCCGCCGCCCGACGACGACGCGCGGGATCACCAGGGTGCCGCCCGGCCGCGGGTCGGCCGTCGGCTCGCCGGCTTCGTCGGGTCCGACGACGTCGTCGAACGCGAAGGAACCGAAGGCGACCGGTCCCGTGCCCGGCAGGCCCACCTCGTCCCGGACGACGGCCCGGGCGAGCGTCTCGTGCCAGGCGGCCTCCGCCTCCGCGAACCGGGCGGGCCCGCGAGCGTCGAGCCGGGCGGCCCGGCCCCAGCCGACGATCCCGTCGCCCCGGCGCACCCAGGCCAGCGGCCGGGTGTCGGGCAGGAGGTCGACGAGCGCGCCCAGGTCGTCGGGCAGGGAGGCCAGGGCGACGGTCCGGACGACGAGCGGGTGGGGCAGGCCCGCGGTGTTCGGGCTGGCGGCGTCCGGAGCGGCCGCCGTCGACGGTTGAGCAGTCATCGGGATCAGGGTAAGCGTTCGCCGCCCGCGCGGCCCACGCGCTCGGTGGGCCGGCCCGCCTCGGACCGCCCGGACGTGACAGCATGGTCGACATGCCCCATGCCGGTCTGGAGAAGAACCCGTCCGACGTCGCGTCCATGTTCGACGGGATCGCGCGCCGCTACGACCTGGTGAACGACGTCGTCTCGTTGGGTCAGGATCGCCGGTGGCGCAAATTGACCCTGGCCGCCGTCGGCGCGCAGCCGGGGGAGCGCGTGCTGGACCTGGCCGCGGGCACCGGGACGTCGGCGGAGCCGTTCGCCGACGCCGGGGTCGAGGTGGTCCCGTGCGATTTCTCCCTCGGCATGCTGCGGGAGGGCAAGCGCCGCCGCCCCGACCTGCCGTTCGTCGCCGGGGACGCGCTGCATCTGCCGTTCGCGGACGCGACGTTCGACGCCGCGACGATCTCGTTCGGGCTGCGCAACGTCGCCGACACCGCGGCAGGCCTGATGGAGTTGCGGCGGGTCACCAAGCCGGGCGGGCGGGTGGTGATCTGCGAGTTCTCGCAGCCGACCTGGGCGCCGTTCCGGACGGTGTACAACGAATACTTGATGCGGCTGCTGCCGCGCGTCGCCGGAGCCGTGACCAGGGACGACGGCTCGTACCACTACCTCGCTGAGTCGATCCGGGACTGGCCCGATCAGCGGGCGCTCGGCCGGCTGATGCTCCGCGCCGGGTGGACCGAGGTCGCCTACCGGAACCTCTCCGGCGGCATCGTCGCTCTCCATCGGGGGCGTCGTCCGGCTTGAGCGAATTGCGCTCTTCCTCTCCCGCGCATCCTGGCGCCTCCACTCGCAGGGGGCGTCCGGCTTGAGCGAATTGCGCTCTGCCGGCGGTATTGGACATACCATGGTGCGATCACACGCTGCCGGTCCGGCTCCCGGTCCCAGCGCACGCGGGCGGCCGGGTCGGGCGCTCGTGGGTGCTGTGGCCGCGGTGCCATCGGCTCCTGTCCCGAAGGTGGTCGGATGAAGGTCCTGATCGTCGCCGAGTCCTGTTTCGGCAACACCCTGGCGGTTTCCGAGGCGGTCGCCGCCGGCATCCGGGCGGCCGGCGGCGAGGTCACCCTCGTCGACGCCGCATCGGCGCCGGCTCCGGACGGTTTCGACCTCGTCCTGGTCGGCGCGCCCACGCACAACATGGGCATCCCGCGGCCGAAGACCCGGTTGGAGGCCGAGCGCTCGGGCGGCCGGGCCGCGACCAGTGGCGTCAAGGAGTGGCTCGACACATTGCCGCGGCAATCGGGACGCCGCGCGGCGACCTTCGGCACGGTCTCCGGCACGAGCGCGTTCGTCGGGTCGGCCGCGAAGGCCATCGAGCGAATCCTGCGTCGCAAGGGCGCCGACGTCGTCGCGCGGGAGAACTTCCTCGTCGGCGGGCGCTCGGGGCCGCTGGGGGAGGACGAACTCGTCCGGGCCGAGAACTGGGGCGGCGCGCTGGTCGACGGCGCGCGGTAGCTGCGGCGGAACTCGACGTAGATCCGTGCCGGTCGAGGTAGATCCATGCGGCCGCCCCGGCGGGGCGCCGGCGACCCGACGGATCTACTTCGGCGCAGGCGGGGCTCGCGCGCCGCGACGCCCGGGGCGTGACGGGTGCGGGGTTCGGCACTACGCTCAGGTGCGACCCGCAACCACGCCCGTCCGGTGCCGCACCCGATGAGAAAACTCACTCGCGCGGCGGCGCCCGCTGCGGGTGACCGCCCGATGAGGAGACTCAGGTGAGCACCAGCCAGTCCCGCGAGACCAACACCAAGAGCCCGCAGGAACTGCGGCTGCGCCTCAAGCGTGAAGCGGTGGCGCTCGGCGCCCGGATGGAGGCCTTCGGGGCGCGCGCGGAGTTGGGCCGGGTCACCCCCCACCGGGCGAGCATCGAGGTGCGTCAGCTCACCCGGCTGCGGCAGACGATCGACGTCGAGATCGAGGCTGACGAGCCCGTCTACCTGCTGGAGGTGGGCGGGGTTCGGGTGGAAATGCACGACGCCGACGCCGTCCGGCGTGCCGTCGTCGCGCCGCCGTCGCGATCCACCCGGCTGTGGGAGATGGGCGTCGTGCTGGTGGCCTGGATCCTGATCGCGATCGGGGTCGCGGTGATCTGGCGCAACGATGCGCTCTGGCTGGTGGTGGGCGGGACGTTCCTGGCGGGCGTGGCGCTGACCTTCGCCCTCGGGGCGCTACTGCGCCGCGGCCGACGCCGCCGGATCCAGCGGGCGTCCGCCGCTCGCCTGGCCAAGAAACGCTGACCGACGCCGAACCGTCGGCCGGCCCCCAGCGATCAGGCCCTTCGCCCCGGGGTATCCGCCATGTGGCCCGACGCCGCGGCATGCGCGGCGGGCGGACTAGGATTCCGGGCGGGTCGATCTCGGTCGGATCGGGTTGACCTGGTTTGACGGTAGCTGACGTGAAGGAACTGGACACTCCTTCACGCTTCCTCCGCAGACCGACTAGAGTTGGCCTTATCCGTTGTGACTGCCTTCACAAGGTTTCGTTCGGCGCGCCCGCCGGGACCGGAAGGTGACGTGAGGCGGTCCCCGCTCGGAGGGGGCCCGATGAGCGGGGTGAGTCAGCAGTGCGAGCGAGCAGCCGCGATGACGCCGACGTCGTCGTCGTTGGCGCCGGCCCGGCCGGGTCCGCCGCGGCGCATTACTGTGCCGCCGCGGGTCTGGACGTCCTGCTGCTCGAGAAGGGCGCCTTCCCCCGGGACAAGATCTGCGGCGACGGCCTGACGCCGCGCGCGGTGGCGGAACTTGTCCGGATGGGCGTGCCGACCCCGGCGGACGAGGGCTGGATCCGCAACCGGGGCCTGCGGGTCGTCTCGGCCGGCCGACCGTGGTACTTCCCGTGGCCGGAGTTGAGCGCCTACCCGAATTACGGCCTCGCCAAGGCCCGGCTGAGCCTCGATCAGACCCTCGCCCAGCACGCCCAGGGGACGGGCGCCAAGCTGCTCGAACGCACGGCCGTCACCGGTCCGCTGCTGGACGAGCGCACCGGCCGTGTCGTCGGCGTCCGGGCGCGGCGGGCCGACGAGAACGGCCGTCGCACCGGCGAGCACGTCACCTACCGCGCCCCGGTGGTGATCGCGGCGGACGGCGTCTCCTCCCGCCTGGCCACCGCCGTCGGGCGGCACCCGCGGGCCGACCGGCCGCTCGGCGTGGCGGTCCGGACCTACTACCGCACCCCGCGGCACGCCGACGAATGGATGGAATCCCACCTGGATCTGTGGGACGGCGTGCCGGGCAAGTCGAACCTCCTGCCGGGCTACGGCTGGATCTTCGCGCTCGGCGACGGCACGGTGAACGTCGGGCTGGGCTCGGTGAGTTCGACGCCGGCGCGCCGCTCGGCGTCGACCGTGGACTACAAGCAGTTGTTCGAGACCTGGATGCGGCACGCGCCCGCGGACTGGGAGTTCGCGCCGGCGAACCGGCTGGGCCCGGTCCGGGGGGCGGCGCTGCCGATGGGGTTCAATCGGTCGCCGCTGTATTCCAAGGGATTGCTCCTTGTGGGAGACTCAGGCGGAATGGTCAGCCCCTTCAACGGTGAAGGGATCGCATATGCGCTCCAAGCAGGTCGGCTCGCCGCCGACGCCGTCGCCCAGGCCCGGGTCCGGAACAGCGCCGCACAACGCGAGCGGGCGCTGGTCACCTACACCCGCGGGATGCGCCGGGAACTCGGTGGGTACTACACGCTCGGGCGGACGTTCGTGCGCTTGATCGAACACCCACAGGTGATGCGAATCTGCACCCGCTACGGCCTGCCCCGCCCCGTCCTCATGCATCTGGTGCACAAGCTGCTCTCGGACTGCTACGAACCGCGCGCCGGCGACTGGGCCGACCGCGTGATCGCCGGTCTCGCGAGGGTGGTGCCCGCCGCATGAGCGATCCGCCCCAGATCCCGCGCCGCCCAGCCATCGGTCCGCAACCCAGGAGCCCACGATGACCAACCCATACGTGCCGATCCTCGTCCTCATGGGCGTGGCCGCCGTGCTGGCGCTCGGCGGTGTCGGCGCCAGCGCGATCATCGGCCCGCGCCGCTACAACCGGGCGAAGCTCGACGCCTACGAGTGCGGCATCGAGCCGACGCCGCACGCGATCGGCGGCGGCCGATTCCCGATCAAGTACTACCTGGTCGCGATGACGTTCATCGTCTTCGACATCGAGGTGGTGTTCCTGTACCCGTGGGCGGTGGACTTCCAGGAGCTGGCGACGTTCGGGCTCGTCGCCATGATGGCGTTCCTGCTGCTGATCACGGTTCCGTTCGTGTACGAGTGGCGCCGCGGGGGGCTGGAATGGGACTGATCCACACCGGCGCCGGGCGCCGCACGAGCGAGCGCTGAGGAGGACGAGGCACATGGGCATCGAAGAAGCCCCCTCCGGCTTTGTGCTGGGGAGCATCGAGAACGTCGCAGGGTATCTGCGCAAGGCGTCGCTGTGGCCCGTGACATTCGGCCTCGCGTGCTGCGCCATCGAGATGATGGCGGCGGGCGCGTCCCGATTCGACCTGTCCCGGTTCGGCATGGAGGTTTTCCGCGCCTCGCCGCGCCAGGCGGACCTGATGATCGTGGCCGGCCGGGTGAGCCAGAAGATGGCGCCGGTCGTGCGGCAGGTCTACGACCAGATGAGCGAGCCCAAATGGGTGCTGTCGATGGGCGTGTGCGCGTCCTCGGGCGGCATGTTCAACAACTACGCGATCGTCCAGGGCGTCGACCACATCGTCCCGGTGGACATCTACCTGCCGGGCTGCCCGCCGCGGCCGGAGATGCTGATCAACGCGATCCTCACCCTGCATGACCAGATCCAGGCCGAGCCGCTCGGCGTGAACCGGCGACGCGCGGCGCAGGCGGCCGAGGCGGCCGCCCTGGAGGCGACCCCGACCTTCCGGATGAAGGGACTGTTGCGGTGAGCGACGACAAGCCCACGGCACCGGCATCGACCCCGGCCGCGCCCCAGCCGCAGGAGGTATCGGGGCCGCGCAAGACCGAACTGACCGGGGGCGCCGGCGCTCCCACGGGACCGGAGCTCATCGCGGTGCGCACCGGCATGTTCGGCGCGGCCGACTCCGGCGACACGTCGGGCTTCGGCGGCCTGGTCAAGCCGGTGGCGATGCCCGCCGCGAGCCCGCGGCCGTACGGCGGCTGGTTCGACGGCGCCGTCGACATCCTTGCCGAGGTTCTGGATGAGGGGGACGGGCCGGGCTATGCCGCCGTGATCGAGCGGGTGGTGGTGGACCCGCCGGGCGATCACGCCGAACTGACCCTGCACGTGCGGCGCGAGCACATCGTCGCGGTCTGCCAGGCCCTGCGCGATGACCCCGACCTGCGGTTCGAACTCTCGCTGGGGGTCTCCGGGGTGCACTACCCGCACGAGACCGGTCGCGAGTTGCACGCCGTGTACCACCTCACCTCCGTGACCCACGGGCGCCGGCTGCGGCTCGAGGTCGCGGTGCCGGACGCCGACCCGCACATCCCGTCCACGACGTCGGTCTACCCGGCCAACGACTGGCACGAGCGGGAGACCTGGGACTTCTTCGGCATCGTCTTCGACGGGCACCCGGCCCTGGCGCGGATCGAGATGCCGGACGACTGGCCCGGCCACCCGCAGCGCAAGGACTACCCGCTCGGCGGCATCCCGGTCGAGTACAAGGGCGCCACGGTGCCGCCGGCGGATCAAAGGAGGTCGTACTCGTGACCACCACCCCCCAGAACACCCCGCACGCGACCCGGCCCACGGCCGACGACATGACGGACGTGCCGGTCTTCGAGGCGTCCGGCGGCGACTGGTCGCACGTCGCCCGGAGCGCCGCCGCCGCGGCCGCGATCGGCGAGGAACGGATCGTCGTCAACATGGGTCCCCAGCACCCGTCCACGCACGGCGTGCTGCGCCTGATGCTGGAGATCGACGGCGAGACGGTCACCGAGGCCCGGTGCGGCATCGGTTACCTGCACACCGGCATCGAGAAGAACATGGAGTTCCGGACCTGGACGCAGGGCGTGACGTTCTGCACCCGGATGGACTACCTGGCGCCGCTGTTTCAGGAGACGGCCTACTGCCTTGCGGTGGAGAAGCTGCTCGGCGTGACGGATCAGATCCCGGAGCGGGCGAGTGTGCTGCGGGTCTTCATGATGGAACTCAACCGAATCGCCTCCCACCTGGTCTGCCTGGGGACGGCCGGCAACGAGATGGGCGCCACCACGGTGATGACCATCGCGTTCACGGCCCGCGAGGAGATCCTGAAGATCTTCGAGGCCGTCAGCGGCCTGCGGATGAACAACGCGTATGTGCGGCCCGGCGGCGTCGCGCAGGACGCGCCCGAGGACATCGTGGCGCAGGTCCGCACGGCGAAGCCGCTGATCGAGCACTACCTGAAGCAACTCGGCGACCTGATGCTGGCGAACCCGATCTTCAAGTCGCGGACCGAGGGCGTCGGGGTGCTGAACCTCACCGGCTGCGTCGCGCTGGCGGTCACCGGGCCGGTGCTGCGCTCGGCCGGCCTGCCGTACGACGTGCGCAAGGCCGCCCCGTACTGCGGCTATGAGACGTACGACTTCGACATCCCGGTCTCCGAGGGCGCCGACTGCTACGACCGCGTGGTGCTCCGCCTCGAGGAGTGCTACCAGTCGCTGCGGATCGTCGACCAGTGCCTGACCCGGCTGGAGGCCACGGCCGGACAGCCCACGATGGTCGCCGACCGGAAGATTGCCTGGCCGGCCCGGCTGGCCGTCGGCGCCGACGGGCAGGGCAACTCGCTCGAGCACATCAAGCAGATCATGGGCACCTCGATGGAAGCCCTGATTCATCACTTCAAGCTCGTCACCGAGGGCTTCCGGGTGCCGGTCGGTCAGGCCTGGCAGACGGTCGAGCACCCCCGCGGCGAGCTTGGCGTCCACGTGGTGTCGGACGGCGGCACCCGGCCCTTCCGGGCGCATTTCCGCGACCCGTCGTTCAACAATTTGCAGGCCGTCGCGGCCGTGTGCGAAGGCGGTCAGGTCGCCGACGTCGTCGTCGCGGTCGCCTCCCTCGACCCCGTCCTTGGAGGTGTGGATCGGTGACCACCGAGATCTCTGCGCCGGCACCGGCGCCGGGCGGCCCGCAGGCGCGCTCCGGCTACGATGCGGCGACCTACGCACGGCTCGCCGCGGATGCGGCCCAGATCGTCGCCCGCTACCCCCAGCCGCGGTCGGCCCTGCTGCCGATGCTGCACCTGGTCCAGTCCCAGGACGGCTACGTTTCCCGGGACGGCGTCCTGTTCTGCGCCGAGCAACTCGACCTCACCGCGGCCCAGGTCTCCGCGGTGGCCACGTTCTACTCGCAGTTCAAGCGACACCCGAACGGCACCTACACCGTGGGCGTGTGCACGAACACGCTGTGCGCGGTGATGGGCGGGGACATCATTTTCGAGTCGCTCAGCGAGCACTTGCGGATCGGCGCGGACGAGACGACCCGGGACGGCACCATCACGCTGGAGCGGGTCGAGTGCAACGCGGCGTGCGACTACGCCCCCGTCGTGATGATCAACTGGGAGTTCTTCGACAACCAGACGCCCGCGTCGACGATCGAGGTCGTGGACAAGCTGATTGCGGGCGAGTCCGTGGCGCCGAGCCGCGGCGCGGATCGGGTCTGCACGTTCAAGGAGATGAGCCGGGTGCTGGCCGGCTTCCCGGACGGCCGCGCGGACGAGGGCGTCGGCGCCGGGGAACCAAGCTTGGCCGGGCTGCGGATCGCCCGCGAGCGCGGCTGGCGGGCGCCCGAGATGGCGCCGCCCGTCGGGGCGCCGGAGCCGGCGGTCGAGGCCGCGGGCACCGAGCCCGTCGGCAAGCCCGGGTCCTCGGCCGATCAGAAGGCCGAACCGAAGGGAGCCGGGGCATGAGCGCGCCGACCACGACCCGTCCGGCGACGGACCCGCTGACCCCGATCCTGACGGACACCTGGGACGCCGAGCGCTCCTGGAGCATGCAGTCCTACCTGGCCAAGGGCGGCTACCAGGGCCTGAAGGCCGCGTTCCGGACCGAGCGCTCGGAACTGGTCGGCGTCGTGAAGGCGTCCGGTCTGCGCGGGCGCGGTGGAGCCGGCTTCCCCACGGGGATGAAGTGGGGCTTCCTGCCGCCCGACGACGGCGGCCCCCGCTACCTGGTGGTGAACGCCGACGAGTCCGAGCCGGGCACCTGCAAGGACATCCCGCTCCTGCTCGCCAGCCCGCAGCACCTGATCGAGGGCATCGTCATCACCTCCTACGCGATCGGCTGCAACCACGCGTTCATCTACCTGCGGGGCGAGGTGCTGCACGTGCACCGCCGGGTGCAGCGCGCGATCGAGGAGGCCTACGAGCGTGGGTTCCTCGGCAAGGACATCATGGGCACCGGCTTCGACCTGGAGCTCACCTTGCACGCCGGCGCCGGCGCGTACATCTGCGGCGAGGAGACGGCGCTGCTCGACTCGCTCGAGGGCCTGCGCGGCCAGCCCCGGCTCAAGCCGCCGTTCCCGGCCGTCGCGGGCCTGTACGCCCGCCCGACCGTGGTCAACAACGTCGAATCGATCGCCTCCGTGCCGGCCATCATGTCGAACGGCCCCCAGTGGTTCGCTGGGATGGGCACCGAGAAGTCGACCGGTCACGGCCTGTTCTCCCTGAGCGGGCACGTCACCCGGCCGGGGCAGTATGAGGCCCCGCTGGGGATCACGCTGCGCGAATTGCTGGACTTCGCCGGCGGCATCCGCGCCGGGCACCAGTTGAAGTTCTGGACACCGGGCGGCTCGTCGACGCCGATCCTCACCGACGCCCACCTCGACCTCCCGCTGGACTACGAGTCGGTCGGTGCGGCCGGCTCCATGCTCGGCACCCGCGCGCTGCAGATCTTCGACGAGACGACCTGTGTGGTGCGGGCCGTGTCCCGGTGGATGGACTTCTACGCCCACGAGTCCTGCGGCAAGTGCACCCCGTGCCGGGAGGGCACCTACTGGCTCAAGCAGATCCTGCGTCGGATCGAGGCCGGCCACGGCCGCGCGGACGACCTGGATGTCCTGCTCGACGTCGCGGACAACATCCTCGGGCGTGCCTTCTGTGCCCTGGGCGACGGCGCGACCTCACCCGTGACGAGCAGCGTCCAGTTGTTCGCCGATGAATACCAGGCCCACATCACCGAAGGCCGCTGTCCGTTCGATCCGAGTGGGTCGGCGTTGTTCGACGACGCCACGGCTCAGCGGTCCGCGGCCCCGACGGCGGGAGCCGCTCGATGACGACCACCACTGCAGCCGGCCAGGCCGCCGGCGCCGCCGAGGCGCCCAAGGACCTGGTCACGCTCACCATTGACGGGATCGAGGTCTCGGTCCCGAAGGGGACCCTCGTGATCCGGGCGGCCGAAGAGATCGGCATTCAGATCCCGCGGTTCTGCGACCACCCCCTGCTTGAGCCCGCCGGCGCCTGTCGGCAATGCCTGGTCGAGGTCGCCATGCCGGACCGGGAGGGCAACGTCCGCCCGATGCCGAAGCCGCAGGCCTCGTGCACCCAGACCGTGGCCCCGGGCATGGTAATCAAGACGCAGCGCACGTCGCCGGTCGCCGAGAAGGCGCAGCACGGCGTGATGGAGCTCCTGCTGATCAACCACCCGCTCGACTGCCCGATCTGCGACAAGGGCGGCGAGTGCCCGCTGCAGAACCAGGCGATGAGCGACGGCCGTTCGACCAGCCGATTCGTGGACATCAAGCGCACGTTCCCCAAGCCGGTGTCGATCTCCACCGAGATCCTCCTCGACCGCGAGCGGTGCGTGCTCTGCCAGCGCTGCACCCGGTTCTCCCGCGAGATCGCCGGGGACCCGTTCATCGACCTGCAGAAGCGGGGCGCGTCCCAGCAGATCGGCCGGTTTGACGAGGGCGTCCTCGACGTCGCGGTGCCGGCCGGCGCTCAGGCGGACGGTCCGGTCGGGGTGGCGATGGCGGACGAGTCCGGCCTGCCGTTCTCCTCCTACTTCTCGGGCAACACCGTGCAGATCTGCCCCGTCGGGGCGCTGACCGGAGCCGCCTACCGGTTCCGGGCGCGGCCGTTCGACCTGGTCAGCAGCCCATCGATCGCCGAGCACGACGCGTGCGGCGCGGCGATCCGGGTGGACCATCGGCGCGGTGTCGTGCTCCGGCGGCTGTCCGGCGAGGATGCCGAGGTCAACGAGGAGTGGATCACCGACAAGGACCGGTTCGCGTTCGCCTGGCAGCGGGCGGGGGACCGGATCCAGGCCCCGCTGGTCCGCGACCGGGCCGCGGACGGCACCCGCGGCGAGCTGCGCGAGGCCTCCTGGGTGGAGGCGCTCGAGGTGGCGGCCGACCTGCTCACCACTGCCCGCGACGCCCGCGGCGTCGGCGTGCTGCCCGGCGGCCGGCTGACCGCGGAGGACGCCTACGCGTACGCGAAGTTTGCGCGCGTCGTGTTGGGCACCAACGACATCGATCACCGGGCCCGGCTCGCGAGCGAGGAGGAGGCCGAGTTCCTCGCCCACGCGGTGGCGGGCACCGGTCTCGGGGTGACCTTCGACGATCTGGAGGCCGCCCCCGCCGTCCTGCTGATCGGCCTGGAGGCCGAGGACGAGGCGGGCGTCACCTTCCTGCGGCTGCGCAAGGCCGCGATCAAACGCCGGACGAAGGTCTTCTCCGTCGCCCCGTTCGCGAGCCGCGCCCTGGCCCGGATGCACGGCACGCTGCTGCCGGCCGCGCCCGGGACCGAGGTGGACTGGCTGAGCGGCCTGGCCGAGGCGGGCGCCGCCGAGCCCCTGCTCGCCGGCGCCGCCGAAGCGCTGCGCCAACCCGGCGCCGTGATCCTGGTGGGCGAACGGCTCGCCGGCACGCCCGGCGGGTACACGGCTGCCCTGCGGGCCGCCGCAGCCACCGGCGCGCGAATCGCCTGGATCCCGCGCCGCGCCGGCGAGCGCGGGGCCGTCGACGCCGGCACCCTGCCGGGGCTGCTCCCGGGCGGGCGCCCGGTGGCCGACGCCGCGGCCCGGGCCGAGGTCGCGGCGGCGTGGGGGGTCGACGACCTGCCCGCGACGCCCGGCCGGTCGGCCGCGGCGATCCTCGCCGCGCTGGCGGCCGGGGACCTGAGCGCGGCGCTGGTCGGCGGCGTCGAACTGGCCGACCTGCCCGATCCGGCCGCCGCCCGCCGGGCGCTGGCCGCGGCGGACGCTGTGATCAGCCTGGAGGTGCGTCGGTCCGAGGTGACCGAGTTCGCCGACGTCGTGCTGCCGGTTGCCCCGCCGTCGGAGCGCGCCGGTTCGTACGTCAACTGGGAGGGCCGGGTGCGGCCGTTCGAGGTCGTCCTCGACACCCCGGTGCTGACCGACCTGCGCGTCCTGGACGCCCTGGCCGACGCCGCCGGCGTCGACCTCGGCTGCCGCACGCTCGAGGCGGTCCGCGCGCAGGCCGCGGCGCTGGCGCCCTGGTCGGGCGCCCGGCCCGCGCCGGCGCGCGAGCCGGGCGAGCCGCCGGTCGTGGCCCCGC
>JAVBMU010000040.1:0-14819 GCA_031552185.1 Cellulomonadaceae bacterium
GCGGGCGCGGGGGTGGCGCGAGGCGCGGCCGCCGGGCCCGCGGGCGCCGTCGCCGGCGGCGTCGGGGCCGTGGTGAAGCCCGCCATCGCGCCGGGCGGGCCCGCCCCGACCCACATCAACGGGCGCCGCGGCCGTCGGAACGGGCGCCCGGGATGAGTTCGGAGTCCGTCACCGAGCGGGTCTGCCGGCTGGGCGGCGAGACCCGCAACCGGGGCTTCGTCGGGGCCGCGAGCACGATGCGGCTGATCGCCTTCTCGATCCTGCTCGTCATCGGCCTGGTGCTGCTCACCTTGACCAAGTCGCCGTGGGTGCTCGCCGGCGAGGTCGTCGCCGCCCTGGTGGTCTGGTGGACGCTCAGCCGGCGCACGGACACCGGGGACGCCTGGACCGGCACCCTGTCGGACGAACTGCGCTGGCGGTGGGCGCGGCGGCGCGGCGGGGACCGGTTCGACCCCGACGGCTATGCGACCCGGGCGCTGCCGCTCGAGGTGGGACCGGTGCGGTTCATGGCCGTCTCGCCGTTCGAGGGCGGTCCGGAACTCGCCCTGGTCCGGCACGACCTCGACTATGTCACCACCGTGATCGAGGTGATCGGGGGCGGGGAGGGCATCCGCGAGATCGCCCAGACGAACACCTTCGGTGCTCGGTTCGGCCAGTTCCTGTCCCGGCTGGCGCGGCCGGACCTGCCGGTCGACCAGGTCGACGTCGCCACCCGCGTCCTGCCCGTGCACGCCGCCGAATACGAGGAGTGGATCGCCGCCCGGCTGCGCCCGGACCTGTCGCCCGAACTGCGCACGTCGATGACGGACCTGACCCAGCAGGCCGCTTGGTCGGGGGAGGCGTATCGCACGCTGATCACGGTCCGGATGCCGTACGACGGGCTGGTCGCCAAGACGGCCCGCCGCGGCGTCGAGATCGGGCCCGAGAGCATCGCCGAGACCGCGTTCGAGGTCACCGGCGAGGTGTCCCGGGCCGCCGCCCGGGCCGGCCTGAAGGTCCGGGCCGGGCTCGGACCCAAACGCCTCGGCGCCCTGATCCGGCACCTGTACGTCCCGTCGGTCCCGATGGACGACCTGACCGGGCTCGAGGGCGCCCGGGACGGCTTCGTGCCCTATGACGCCGGCTGCCCCCGGCACCGCCTCGGGTTCGAGGCCTTCGGTCCGGACGGTTCGACCTGGTGGCACGCGACGGCGACGATCCCGCGGGACGGCCTGCCGATGGGCGACGTCGGAGTGCGCTGGCTGGAATGCCTCGTCACGGACGTCAACCCGCCAGTCATCCGCACCGTGAGCAGCCAGTTCCGGCTGATCCCGAAGCACGAGGCCCGCACCCGGGCCGCCGTCGCGCTGACCGCGGACCGGGCGGCGATCATCAAGGACGAGAACCGCGGCGTCGTCTCCACGGGGGAGAAGGAGGCCCAGGCCTCGGTTCCGCAGCAGGTCCTGGTGGACCTGCTGCACGCCGACGCCGCCGGCTGCGAGCCGGCCCTGCGCGTCACGGTGTCCGCCCCCACCTACCAGGGCCTGCTCACGGCCCGGGAGACGATCGATACCGCCGCCCAGGACGGCGGCGTGACGAAGGTGAGTTGGCACGACACCCGCCACCACCAGGCCCACGCCCTCACCTTGCCGTTCGCGAAGGGAATCGCCCGATGAGCCGCCCCCGCAAGCCCAAGCCGCCGCCGCCCCCGCCGCGCCGCCGCGGCCTGGCCGCCCGCCTGCGGTGGTACGACGTCACGACCCGGCCGACATTCACCTCCACCCGGCAGGCCGAGGCGCTGAATCCGGCGCTCGTCGCCACCCACCCGCCGTTCGCCGGACCGCTCGCCGGGATCAATATCCAGACCGGCCAGCCGGAGACGAGCGACCCGCACGAGCTGTACGCCCAGAAACGGATCGGGGCGCCGAATGTCGTCATCTTCGGCGGCGTCGGGGTGGGCAAGTCCTCGCACACGAAATGTCAGTACGTCCTGCGCCAGGTCTCGCTGGGCAAACAGGTCGTCGTCTTCGACCGCAAGATCCAGCAGGAGATCGGCGCCGCCGGCGGCCGCGGCGAGTACTACCGGGCGGCCTCGGTCTGCCCCTCGACCGTCCTGCCGTTCTCCCGGCGCGGCGGTTGCACCGTGAACATCCTCGATCCGCGGATTTCCGTCACCTCGCACAAGGATTCCTCCGGGCACGACGTCGTCGGGCAGGACGAACTGCTGACGATGGTGGCGACTCAGGCCCATGGCAGGCTCTCCTCGAACGAGCGGGCGGCGTTGCGCGCCGCCCATCGGGCGGCCCTGGCCCAGGCCGACCGGGCCGGCCGGGTGGCGATCCTGCGGGACGTCATCGACGCCCTGTACGACCCGGACGAGAATGCGATCGCGCGCGAGCACCTGCTCGAGCGCGAATGGGTCAGCGTCCGGGACGTCTTCGAGTGGGGCCGCGAGCTGGCCCAGGACCTCGAGCGCTACGTCGAGGGCGACCTGTCCGGCTTGATCGACGGCGAGACCCGCGGCCCGGGCGGGGCCGAACTCGACCTGTCCGCCCCGCTGATCGTCTTCGACACCTCGGATCTGCCCGAGGAGTCGCCCGCGCTCGCGCTCGTGATGGCGATCATGGCGTCCTACCTGGCCGCGGTCTGGTCGCGGCTGCCCGGGCAGCGGTTGATCGTGATCGAGGAGGGGTACCACGCGGCGCGGCTGGCCGCCGTCGCCGCGATCTTCCGGGCGCTCGCCAAGCGTGGGCGCGGGATCGGGCTGGCGATCGTCACGCTGTTCCACCACATCAGCGATGTCCCGCCCGACTCGGACATGATGTCGATGATCCGCGAGGCGGAGATCATCCACATATTCCGCCAGGACAAGTCGGACGACATCGCGATGGCGATCAAGCTGTTCAACCTGCCGGAGTGGATCGCCGAATCCCTGGCGCTGCTCGACGTCGGCGTGCACATCGTCAAGATCGGCACCGAGGCGCCGCGGATCATCTCCGCGGTGCGCACCCCCCTCGAGGAGTGGATCACCGACACCGACGAGGCCATGCTCGGACTCGTGGACGCCCTGGACGAGGTCTTCGAATCGTCCGGGCCGGGCGAGCCCGGCGCGCCGGCGCGGCGCGAATCGTGGTTGGACGACGACACGTTGCCCGGCCGGCGGGGGGCGATGTCCGACGCCGGGTGCGCGGCCGAGGGTGGTGCGGGATAAGGTGCGGCGCGTCGGCGGCCGCCGTCGTCGCGGCGAGCGTCGTCCTTGCCATGGACCGGATCGCGGCCGAGGACCGGGAGGATTCTGCCGCCGCCCTGCTGAGCGATGTGAACGCTTGGGGACCGGTCTAAGTCTTGGGTGCCCGTCCGGCGCGTGACGACGTCGAACGGCACGCCGCGCCGCCCGGTCCGGGCGGCGGGCCGGGGGATTGTGGTGCCGCGTTGCGACGCGCGGGGCGTAAGGTCATAGGCTTCCGAGCGGTAACACGTGTTGGGGATCGAGCCAGTGGAAGGAGAGCAGGGCGCGATGGCACAAGGGCGCAAGCTCGTGATCGTCGAGTCGCCTGCCAAGGCGCGCAAGATTCAGGGCTACCTCGGGGACGACTTCGAGGTCGAGGCGAGCGTCGGGCACATCCGTGACCTCCCGCAACCCTCCGAACTGCCCGCCGAGATGAAGAAGGGTCCGTACGGCAAGTTCGCCGTCGATGTCGACCACGGCTTCGACCCCTACTACGAGGTCTACCCGGACAAGAAGAAGAAGGTCGCCGAGCTCAAGCGGGCGCTGAAGAATGCCGACGAGCTCTTCCTCGCCACCGATGAGGACCGCGAGGGCGAGGCCATCGCGTGGCACCTGATCGAGGCGCTCAAGCCCAAGGTTCCGGTCCGGCGGATGGTGTTCCACGAGATCACGGCCGAGGCGATCCGGCGCGCCCTGACCACCACGCGGGAACTCGACGAACACCTCGTCGACGCCCAGGAGACGCGGCGGATCCTCGACCGGTTGTACGGCTACGAGGTCTCTCCGGTGCTGTGGCGCAAGGTCCGGCAGGGGCTGTCCGCCGGCCGGGTGCAGTCGGTCGCGACCCGCTTGGTGGTCGAGCGCGAACGCGAGCGAATGGCGTTCGTTCCCGCCGGCTACTGGGACGTGATCGGGTCCTTCGCGGCGGTCGATCCGGACGCCGCCGACGCCGACCGCGCGTTCCGGGCGCGGCTGCTGCAGCTCGGCGACGCCCGGGTAGCGACCGGGCGCGACTTCGACGACCGCGGCGCCCTGCGCACGCCCGCCGGCGTGATCGCCTTGGACGAGCCGACGGCCCGGGCCGTCGTCGCGGGCCTCGACGAGGCGACCTTCACCGTGCGCGGCGTGGACACCAAGCCATACACCCGCCGGCCCGCGGCGCCGTTCACGACGTCGACCCTGCAGCAGGAGGCCGGGCGCAAGCTGCGGATGAGTTCGCGCCAGACCATGCGCACCGCCCAGACGTTGTACGAGAACGGGTACATCACCTACATGCGCACGGACTCCCCGGCGCTGTCCGCGGAGGCCGTCGGCGCCGCCCGGCGCCAGGCCGCCGAGTTGTACGGGTCCGAGTACGTGGCCGAGAAGCCGCGGGTCTACGCGTCCAAGTCGAAGGGTGCCCAGGAGGCGCACGAGGCCATCCGCCCCGCGGGCGACTCTTTCCGCACCCCCGCCCAAGTGGCGGGCGAGATTTCCGGCGACCAGTTCAAGCTGTACGAGTTGATCTGGAAGCGGACCGTCGCCTCCCAGATGGCGGACGCCCGCGGTTCGACGGCGAGCGTGCGGCTCGGCGCCGCGATCTCGGCCCGGGCGGGCGCGCGCGCCCACGCGGCCGACGCGGCCGCGGCCCGGGCCGCCGACGAGGCCGTCGCCGGCAAGCAGGCCGTCTTCGGCGCGTCGGGCACCGTCATTACCTTCCGCGGCTTCCTGGCCGCCTATGAGGAATCGTCCGACGTCGACCGGTACGCCGAGGCCGACGCCGAGCGCGACGCCAGGCTTCCGCAGCTCGCCACGGGCGACCTCCTGCGGGGCGAGGGCCTGGAACCGCAGGGGCACACGACGTCGGCCCCGCCCCGATACACCGAGGCGAGCCTGGTCAAGGCCCTGGAGGAGCGCGGGATCGGCCGCCCGTCCACCTACGCCTCGACCATCTCCGTGATCCAGGACCGCGGGTACGTGCTGGGCCGCGGGCAAGCCCTGGTGCCGTCGTGGCTCGCGTTCGCCGTGACCCGGCTGCTCGAGGAGCACTTCGAGTGGTTGGTCGACTACGACTTCACCGCGGAGATGGAGGCAGACCTCGACGAGATCGCCGCCGGCGAACGGGATCGGGTGGCCTGGCTGACCCGGTTCTACTTCGGCGACGGGACCGGCCGGTCGAAGGGCGAGGGCCTGCGCCAACTCGTCGAATCCCTGGGCGACATCGACGCCCGAGACATCAATTCCGTGTCGATCGGCGACGGGCTCCAGGTTCGCGTCGGCCGCTACGGACCCTACGTGGAGGACCTGTCCGCGACCGTCGGCGAGGGGGAGAACCCGCCGCGCGCCTCGATTCCCGAGGCGCTGGCGCCGGACGAGCTGACCGTTGAGGTCGCCCGTGGGCTCCTCGCCGCGGGCGGCGACGAGGGCCGCGTGCTCGGCGCCGACCCCGCGACCGGGCACCCGATCGTGGCGCGGGCGGGCCGGTACGGGCCGTACGTGACCGAGAAGCTGCCGGAGCCCGAACTCCCCGACGGGCTGACTGCCGCCGCGAAGAAGAAGGCAATTGCCGCTCGGCCAAAGCCCCGCACCGGGTCGCTGCTCAAGACACAGACCCTGGAGACGGTCACGCTGGAGCAGGCGCTGCAACTGTTGTCGCTGCCGCGGGTGGTCGGCGTCGACCCCGAGTCCGGCGTCGAGATCACCGCGCAGAACGGCCGCTACGGGCCGTATCTCAAGCGCGGCACCGATTCGCGGACGCTGCCGTCCGAGGAGGCCATGTTCTCGGTCACCCTCGAGGAGGCGCTGGCCATCTATGCCCAGCCCAAGGCGCGGCGCGGCGCCGTTGCCACGCCGCCGTTGCGCGAACTCGGGGACGATCCCGAGTCGGGCAAGCCCATCGTGATCAAGGACGGGCGGTTCGGTCCGTACATCACCGACGGCGTCACCAACCGGACGCTGCCGCGCGAGTTCACGCCCGAGACCATCACGCCCGAACAGGCCATCGAGTTGCTCGCTGCCAAGCGGGCGGCCGGGCCGGCCAAGCGGGGTGGGGCTCGCCGGGCGGCGTCGTCGTCCGGCGGGCGGACGACGACGAGGGCGAGCGCGGCGAAGACCAAGACCGCGGCGAAGGCCGCGGGGAAGACCCCCACGAAGCAGGCCGCGGTCAGCGCGAAGGGCTGACCCCCCGACCGACCGCGCCGGCGATGCTTGGGTACTGCCGTACCACAACACGCGCGGGGCAGGCAGAATGGGGCCATGGCCGACGGACCGCAGTGGGGAACCGCACCGTACCAGCACCCGACTACACCCGACGGCGCCGGGGACCGCTCGCCCGAGGTGGGCGCCCCACCGCCGAGGGAGCGTGCGGGAGGCGGCGTCGGGCTCCGCGGGCCGTGGGGGCCGTTGGCCGCCGGTACGGCGGTCGCGGCCGGGCTCGGGTGGCTCTATTTCGGGCTCATCGCGCCCTCGGTGTCCGCCGGTGCGCCCGGCGGGCAGGATTCGAACGCTGTCCCGAGCCCCTCGACCTCGACGGCGGAACCCGTCTCCTATCTGCGGCAGGACCCGAGCGTCGATGAGGTCGAGGTGTTCTCGACGGCGCAGGAGCTCGCGCACCAGGATCGGGTGATTCTGCGCCCCGAGAAGCTGGTGCGCTTCGGCGACCCGGCTGCGGAGGGCGAGGGCCTGGACTCGGACCGGGAGTTCCTCGCCCTGCTACCGGCGAGCCGGACGGATTGCCGGCCGGAGCGGGTGGAGGTCCGGGAGACCGCCACGACGATCACGGTCTCGCTGATCGGGCATGACCGGACGGCCGAGACCAGGCGCGTGCAGGCCGGCGAGGATGCGACCCCGCCGCCGGGGCAGGGACCGGGCAGCATCGTGTTGTGCGAATCGCAGGCCGACCCGCTGGAGCCGGAATTCCTCAACTGGCCGATCGAAGCACATATCGTGCTCGCCCGACGAGTCGGTGACCGGACCGTCGTCGACCACGGCACCGGTAGGCCGATTCCGCCCGCCCCGAACAGGTAGACCGGCGCAAGCCGCCCGGCGCCGGCGCAAATATGGAAGTCTGTGATCTGAGGCAATGGTCCGCGGTGCGTAGGACGGAGGACCGTCGAGCCGATAGATGCGGAGGACGGCGTGACGACGTACGAGGAGATCTTCGAATCGGTGGTGCGGGTCACGAACAAACCCGAGACCGTCATCGCGGATACCCCCGAGAACCGGGCCCGATTCGCCGCCGTCGCCGGCGATCCGATCTACGGCGAGTCGGTGCTGGAAGTCCCGGTGCAGAACGCGCCCGTCCCCACCGGGTTCCTCGAGTACGCGGCCGAGCACAACATCGTCATCCGGGACGAGCGGGGGACCGTGCACGCGTTGCCAACCCCCACGGACTGGGGCAGGCCGATCGACGCCGTCGCGTACGCCTATGCGTCCGCCTGGAACCCGACCACCGGCCGCCCGCTCGCGGGCCACCGCTGGTACACCGAGGACGAGGCCCGGATCGCTTTCGACCTCGGCGCCGGTCTGGATGTCGTCCGGGTGGCGTGCAAGCGCGACGACGGTGCGGTCCGGGCCTGGTGGGTGATCGGCATCGCGCCCGGCGAGGCGCCGATGGTGCGGGTGCAGTGGTTCACCGCCGGCGGCTCGGTGGTCCGGATGAGCGACTACGACAACCTGGACGGCCGGCTCTTCCGCGGCCGTTCGATCTCGTACGAATACCCGGACGACGCGCGCCGGTACTACCTGTTCGAGGCCGTCCGCCGGGAGTCGGCGCGGTTCCGCCCGGACGGCTCGTTGCGCGCGGAGCAGATGGTCGCGGCCCACGGCATCGATCGCTTTGCCGACGAGACGGGTCAGCCGGTGGACGGCTTCTGGATGGACTTTCCAACCTTCGGCGACTGGGAGCTCCTGGGCGACGTGAACTACGGCTTCTAGCCGCGCGACGGCATTTCGCCGCCCGACGGCGCTTCAGGCGCCGTCGGGCGGCCGCGCCTTACGCGTCCCCCGCCTTGCCGTGCCAGCGCAGCGGGTCGGTGTCGTAGCCGAAGTACCGCGGCCCGACGAGCGCGATCCCCTCGGGGCTGTGCCAGCGCTCGTCGCACGGCGCGGCGATGACCCGGACCCGGTGCCCGAAGCGCATGCCCTCGGTGGTGATGGGCTCGCCGGTCTCGGCGTCGAGCACGATGATCAGGTCGGGCGCGGTGACCTGGAGCTCGTCGTCGACCTCGACAATGATGTGCTCGTTCTGGAACCGCAGCCGCCCGGTGGAGCCGGCGCACTCGTCCAGCCCCTGGATCTCGGCGTCGCCGCGGGCGAAGCCCGTGACGGTCCGCCGCTGCACGTCCACGACCTTGCCGACGAAGACCTGCCGCCCGCCGAGCCGCTCGACGACCGCCGACACGGCACCGGCGTGCCCGGGGGCCGCCAACTCGCCCAGTTCCCGGCACAGCGAGAGCGTGGCGGGCACCATCCCGGCCTTGGCCACGGCGCCGGTCATCACGTACAGCGACACCATCGCGGAGCAGCCCATGTCGATGGTGACCGAGCGCGCGATCCGTTCGGCCCAGTGGTTGTCCACCGTGTCGAGTACCCCGGAGTTCCCCTTCTCGTCCGTAATGGACATCGGCGTCGCCCGCGCCCCGACGAGCGTGGGCAGGACCATCTGGAGCTCGGGGAAGGCCCGGCCCATGCCGTCGGCGTCGAGCAGCGGCAGGCCGAGTTTCGCCGCCGCCACCACCGGCAGGGTCGAGTTGACGCCCCCGGCCTCCATGCAGCCGATGTGCGTGGGCGTCACGCCCAGGTAGGTGCAGATGGACCGCACGGCGCCCTCGAGCTGCTCGACGGTCGGCAGCTTCTCCACCATGACCGTCGGCGCGCCCATCATCGCCACCGGGACGACGACGGCGTCGTCGGGCAGGTCGGCCAGGGCGACCAGCTCGACGTCGCCGTGCTCGCGCAGCGCGGCCTCGGCCAGCAGCCGGCCCAGGTGCGGGTCGCCGCCCCCGCCGGTGCCGAGCATCGCGGCCCCGCGGGCGATCGGCTGCATGTCCTCGACGCGGATCGTGTTCGTCATGACCGGCCTCCTACGACCAGATCGCCGACTGCCTTGACCCGGATCCGGGTCGCGTTGCCGGGCAGGTAGGGGATGGGCACCTCGTCGAAGTCGACGATCTGGACCGACGCCGGGTCGGCCCCGCCCGCGACGGCACGCTCGGCCGCCTCGGCCTTCGCCTCCTCGACGATCCGGGCTCGGGAGCCCTGGTCGATCGCAAAGATCCGGTCGACCTCGCCCGAGATCTGGGCGATCGCGGCGCCGATGGCGTTCGCCACGGCGAAGTGCTCGGGCCGGTGCACCTCCGGCAGGCCGGGGATGACCTCGGGCAGCAGTACCGAGCCACCGCCGACGGCGACCACGGGCAGGTCGCCCGCGGAGGTGCGCATTCGGTCGACGACGTCGCTCACCATGCGGCAGATCTCGCCGACGGCGGCGCTCACCTCGGCGCGATCGAGGCCGGCGACCCGGCTCGGGTCGCCGATCTCGGCGTGGCCGGCGGCCACGGCGATATCGGTCGTGGTCAGCTCGGTCCCCCCGAAGATCAACGCGCGCGACGCGAGTTCGTAGCCCACGGAGTCCGGGCCGAGGCGCCGGCCGCCGTCGCGAACCAGCGAGCCGCCGCCCAGGCCGAAGGACAACACGTCCGGCATTCGGAAGTTGGTCCGCACCCCGCCCACGGTGACCTCCGTGGCGGCCTCCCGCGGGAAGCCATGGGTGAGCATCCCGACGTCGGTGGTGGTGCCGCCGATGTCCACCACGGCGCAGTCCTTCAACCCGGACAGCACGGCGGCGCCGCGCATCGAGTTCGTCGGCCCGGAGGCGAAGGTGAGCACGGGGTAGCGCCGGGCGAAATCGACGTCCATCAAGGTGCCGTCGTTCTGGCTCAGGTACAGCGGCGCGGAGATCCCGTACCCGGCCACGGAGGCCGCGAGCCCGTCCACGACCGTCCCGGCCAACTCGCGCAGGGCGGCGTTGATGATCGTTGCGTTCTCCCGTTCGAGCAGGCCCATCCGGCCGATCTCGTGCGACAACGAGATCGCGACGTCGGCGCCCAGTTCCTCGGCGAGGATCGCGGCGGCCTCCCGCTCGAAGTCGGCGTTGACGGGCGAGAACACCGCGGAAACGGCGACCGAACGGATCCCGGCGGCGGCCATGTCCGCGGCGTGCCGGCGAATCTCGGCCGCGTCCAGGGCGGAGATCGTGCGCCCGTCGAACTCGTGCCCGCCGTGGGCGAGGTAGCCGCGCCCGCCGACGGCCTCGACCAGCCGGGCCGGCCAGTCACAGAACGGCGGCAGCGAACTGGTGGCCGGGAGGCCGAGGCGCAGCGCCGCGGTGGGCGCGAGCCGCTTGGCCTCGACCAGGGCGTTGACAAAGTGCGTCGTGCCGATCATGACGGCTTCGATCTCGGCGGGCTCGAAGGCCCGCTGCTCGGTGAGCCCGTCGAGGGCCGCGACGATGCCGGATGTGATGTCCGACGTCGTCGCCCGCTTCACGCCCGCCAGGACCTTCATCCCGTCCATCAGGACGGCGTCGGTATTGGTCCCACCGACGTCGATGCCGATGCGCATCGTGTCTCCTTCGGTTGGCGGGCCCGCCGGCGGCGCCGGCGGGCCCGGTCTCGTTCGAGCCTATTCGGCCATCGCCGCGTCCTGCACCGGCGCCGCTGCCTCGGTGTGACGCACGCCGAACGCGCGCAGCAGCCCGAGCTTGCCGACGAAGATGTAGATCGCGAACGCTGTCACGAGGGCATTGATCGATGGCAGGCCCCAGTGAACCCAGTGGCCGACTCCCGTGGCCACCACCCAGATCACGAGCGTCATCGGCACCCACATCGGCGCCACCGCCGGGAGGGTTTCCGCGGCCCGGGAATCGTCGAGCACCTTCCGGAACCGCTTCACCACGAAGTACTCGGCGATCATGATGCCGGGGATCGGCGGGAAGGCGACGCCCAACCAGATCAGGAAGGAGGTGAGGTGGCCGAGGATCCCCGCGGCGGCGAGGACGGACCCGACGACGCCGACGACGGCCGTCGCGATGCCCCGGTTGAACCGGATGCGGAAGACCGTGTCGAAGAAGTTCACGATCCCCAGGCCCGAGGAGTACAGGTTCCAGTCGTTGATCTTGAAGGTGCCGAGCACGATGATCAGCACGCCGATCCAGCCGACCGAGCCCATGATGATCTTCGCGACGTCGTCGGTGCGGGCCGCCAGGCCCAGCAGCACGCCGGCCATGCCGATCACGTACTCGCCCAGCGTGATGCCCAGGACGGTCTGCTTGACGACGTCGGCGGTCGAACGGTTGAACCGGGTCATGTCCGGCGTGATGACGGCCCCGACGATGAAGCCCCCCGCCACCAGGGCGGTCGCCGCGACGAAACTCAGCTTCGGTCCCGCCGGTTCGGCGTTGACCAGGTCGGAGAAGCTGTGCTTGCTCAGTTCGGAGATGATCGCCCAGCCCACCAGGATCAGGAAGAGCGGCACGGTGATGTTGGCCACCCATTGCATGGCATGGAAGCCCGTCATCACCACGGCCGTGATGGCGAGACCGAAGAGGAGCGACCACGCCCACGCGGGCAGGAAGGTCATGACGGCGTGCAGGCCGTCGGCCGACACGGCGGACTGGATGCCGAACCAACCGACCAGGCTGATCGTGATCGCGAGCCCGATCAGCGCGGAGCCGCCGACGCCGAATCCGGTCCAGCGAGCGAGCACGGAGGTGTTCAGGCCCTCGCGCTGGCCGATGATCCCGGCAAAAATCGTGATGATCTCCAGGATCACCGCGCCGACCGTGAAGGCCCAGAACGCGGCCCAGAACTTCATCCCGTACCCGAGGGTGGCGCCGAGCAGGAATTGCGACAGGGCGGAGATCTGACCGAAGCGCTGCATCGCCACGGGGAACCAGGAGTACCTGGCGTGGGCGGGGACGCGCGCCAAGGCGTAGTCGTCGACGGCGACGTGGGACTCTTCCATCGCCCTCCTCCAAAGATTGGGCCGCAGGCCGGCGTCGGTCGCGGACGTGGGGGTCCCCTGCGGGGCACAGAATTCCAGTCATTTCCAGAAAGCGGAAGAGGTGTCTCACTTTGCGAAATCCAACACATGCCCTCCGGCCCGGCAGGACCCGGAAATGCACTTCTGACTAGGCTGGGGACATGAGTGATGCCGCAACGACGCAGACGCAGCCCGGCGCCGACCGCTCCGCCCCCGCCGCCGCGTCGGCGGATCGCACCGGGCGGGCGCCGGACCCGCGCAGCGCACCACCGATCCGATGGGGCATCCTCGGCGCGGGCGGCATCGCCGCGACGTTCGCCGACGCCGTGCGGCGCCACACCCAGGGCCGGGTCGCCGCCGTCGGCTCCCGGGACCGGCACCGGGCGGAGCGGTTCGCCACCCACCACGCCATCCCGACGACGCACATCGGCTACGTGGACCTGGTCGAGGATCCGACCGTGGACATCGTGTACGTCGCCACCCCGCACTCCCACCACCGCGAGCACGCCCTCCTGGCCATCGAGGCCGGCAAGCACGTCCTGGTGGAGAAGGCGTTCACCCGCAACGAGGCCGAGGCCCGCGAGGTGCTCGACGCCGCCCGCGCGGCCGGCGTCTTCTGCATGGAGGCGATGTGGACCCGGTTCCTGCCGCACGTCGCGGCGCTGCGGGCGGCGATCGCGCGCGGTGAGATCGGCGACGTCGTCAACCTCACGGCAGATCACGGGCAGTGGTTCGCGTTCCGCCGCGACTCGCGCCTGTTCGCGCCCGAACTCGCCGGCGGCGCCCTGCTCGACCTCGGTGTCTACCCGGTCTCCTTCGCCCACGACCTGCTCGGCGTGCCGGACCGGATCACGGCGGTCGGATCGCGCACCGAGACCGGCGTCGACGGCCAGATCAGCCTTGCGCTGGGCTTCGGCGACCGGGCCCAGGCCGCGCTGTCCACCACGTTGTGGGCGAAGACCGCGACGACGGCAGTGATCAACGGGACGGAGGGGCGGATCGAGGTCGCGGGCGAGTTCTACCGGCCGACGTCGTTCCGGCTGATCCGGCGGGACGGCAGCACGTGGACCTACGCGGGCGAGACTGCGGAGGGCATGCAGTACGAGGCCGCCGAAGCCGCCCGCTGCGTCGCCGCCGGGCGCACCGAGAGCCCGCGGATCACCTGGCAGCACACGCTCGACGTGATGCGCACGATGGACGAGATCCGCCGCCAAGTCGGGGTCAGCTACCCGGGCGAGTAGGCGCAGCTCAGGTGTCGGTGAGGCTGACCCCGGCCGGGCCGACGACGAACCGAACGGCCGCCAGGTCCGCGGCGACGGCGTCGGGCGGCGTCGGCAGCGACGCGAAATCTGCTACGGCGTGGACGCTGGTGGTCACGGCGAGGACGGCGCAGCCGGCCGCCTGCGCGGACCGGATGCCGGCGGGCGCGTCCTCGACCACCAGGCAACGTGCGGGGTCGACGCCAAGCCACCGGGCGCCGAGCAGGTAGGGATCGGGCGCGGGCTTGCCGTGGGCGACGTCGTCGGCCGTGACCACCTCGCCACGGCCGGTGAGGCCGGCGGCGGCGATCCGGACCGCGGCCAGCGGCGCGCTGCAGGAGGTCACGATCGCGCGGCGCTCGCGCGGCAGGGCGGCGAAGGCGGCGTGCACGCCGGGGAGGACCCGCAGGCCGGCGCGGTCGTTGAGTTCGAGTTCGTGGATCCGGTGGAACGCGGCCTCAATGTCCTCGGCCGGGACGAGCGTGGCCAAGGAGACCCGCGCAGGCGCGCCGTGCTGGAAGTCGACGTGGGCCGGGTCGGGCAGGCCGTACTCGGCCGCCCACGTGCGCCAGCTGTTCTCGACCGCACCGAGCGAGTCGATCAGCGTCCCGTCGAGGTCGAAGAGCACCGCGTCGAAGCTCCGGCCGGCGAAGGCGCCGCCGGGGGCGGGCAGCTGCCCCGGGCCGGGCCGGGCCGGGTCGCCTGGCCGGGCCGGGTCGGGCACGTCGGCCGGCTCCGTCGGGAGCGGCGGGAAGAGGCGAGGTGCGGGTCGCGGCACGGATCGAGGTTACCTCGCTCTTCGGCGCGCGCCCGGCGCCCGCCCCGCCAGGTGTCGCACCGGCTGTCGCGAGCCCGAGCGTCCCGACCCTCGCGGAGTGGAATCGCTCGTCTTAATAGGATTCCCGGCTGTGGGGTCGCCGGCGGCCGGGTGGCACGCGTGGCGCCGGCGACCGCTAGCCTCTACCTCGTTTGCGATACCTCTCGTTCGTGCGACAAACCTCTATCTCGCGGGGCGGCCACCGTCGCCGCACCCCAACCACAGCACCGTCGCCGGTCGCCGGGAAAACCAGCCACCGCAGCCTCACCGCCCACGACCACGAACCCCCGCAGTCAATCATCCGGGGCGCCGAGTCAGTACCTGGGGCGCCGAGTCAGTACCTGGGGCGCCGAGTCAGTACCTGGGGCGTCGAGTCAGTACCTCGCGGCCGTCCGGTGCTCGTTTTCCCGGCGTGTAGGCACTTCCTCCGCGGCCCAGGTACTGACTCGCGACGCCAGGTACTGAATCGCGACGCCAGGTACTGACTCGCGACGCCAGGTACTGACTCGCGACG
>JAVBMU010000087.1:0-39270 GCA_031552185.1 Cellulomonadaceae bacterium
ATCCTCTCACCCGCCACGACGGAGATGATGCTGCCGTCGGTGTCCAGGCTGAAGAAGATCATCGGCAGCGCGTAGTCCCGCGCCATGCTGATGGCGGTGGCGTCGGCGACCTTGAGGTCGCGCGCCAGGTACTCGTCGTAGCTGAGATGGTCGAACTTGATCGCCTCGGGATGGGTCTTCGGATCGGCGTCGTAGACACCGTCGACCCCTTGCTTGCCCATCAGCAGCACCTCGGCGCTGATCTCGAGCGCCCGCTGGGCGGCGACGGTGTCGGTGGAGAAGTACGGCATTCCCGAGCCGGCCCCGAAGATGACGACGCGGCCCTTCTCCAGGTGCCGCTCGGCCCGACGCGGGATGTACGGCTCGGCGACCTGACCCATCGTGATGGCGGTCTGGACCCGGGTCTGCACCCCGGTCTTCTCCAGGAAGTCCTGCAGCGCGAGGCAGTTCATCACCGTGCCGAGCATGCCCATGTAGTCGGCCCGGGCGCGGTCCATCCCGCGCTCGGACAGGTCCGCCCCGCGGAAGAAGTTGCCACCGCCCACGACGATGGCCACCTGAACCCCGCGGTTGACCGCGACCGCGATCTCGGCCGCGACCTGCTGGACGACGTCGGAATCAAGGCCGATGCGGCCGCCGCCGAAGGTCTCGCCGGACAGCTTCAACAGCACCCTGCGAGCCTTCGTCTGCGCTTCCACCAAGGTCTCACCCTTCGCCGTAAACGTGCCGCGGTCGCGGTCGGACAACCTCGCCGCGGATGCGGCGTCGCGGTGCGGGGCGAACTGCCCCGGCCCGGTGCGGCCCGGCCGGTGGTCGGCCGGCCGGGCCCTGGATCCGGATCAGGAGCCGACGCGGTAGCGCAGGTACTCGGTGACCGTGCCACCGACCTCCGCCAGGACCTGGCCGACGCTCTTCTTCGGGTCGCGGGCGAAGGCCTGGTCCACCAGGACGACGTCCTTGAAGTAGCCGTTCAGCCTGCCCTCGATGATCTTGGGCAGGGCGGCCTCCGGCTTGCCCTCGTTGCGCGAGGTCTCCTCCGCGATCCGACGCTCGTTCGCGACCGTCTCGGCCGGGACGTCATCGCGGCTCAGGTATTGCGGGGACATCGCGGCGATGTGCTGGGCGACGTCCTTGCCGACGGCGGCCCCGGCCGCGTCGCTCGCGACGACGACGGCGATGGCCGGCGGCAGGTCCCGGGACGTGCGGTGCAGGTAGGTGGTGACCCGCTCGCCGGCGACCCGCGCGACCCGGCGCAACTGCAGGCGTTCGCCGATCATGGCCGCGGCGTTCTCGATCACCGTCTGCACGGTCTCGCCGTCCAGCTCCGCAGCCAGCGCGGCGTCGGCGTCCCGGGCGCCCGCCGCAGCGGCCGCGTGCAGCACCTTGTCCGCCAGGGCGATGAACTTCTCGTTCTTCGCGACGAAGTCCGTCTCGCAGTTCAGTTCGATGATGGTGGCCACCTGGCCACCCTCGACGTCGTTGACCTCGACGGCCACCAGGCCCTCGGAGGCGGAGCGTCCCTCGCGCTTGGCGACGCCCTTCAGCCCCTTGACGCGGATGATCTCGAGCGCCTTCTCGGCGTCGCCGTCGGCCTCGTCGAGGGCCTTCTTGACGTCGAGCATCCCGGCGCCGGTGCGTTCGCGCAGCGCCTTGATGTCGGCTGCGGTGAAGTTCGCCATGTCCTGCTTCCTCCAGCTTCGAAAGTTCGGGTTCCGCGGGCGGGCACGACTGGCGCCGGCACCCGCTGGGTCGTTCGCCGGCAGCGGCCTCGTGGGAGGCGCTGCCGGCGAACCGGGTTCAGTTCAGTTGGCCTCGGCCTGCTCGGGAGCGTCGACGGCCGACTCGGCCGGGGCCTCGGCGGGCGCCTCGGCGGCGACCGGCTCGACAGCGGTCTCGGCGGCCGGCGCGGCGGCGGTCTCGGCAACCGGCGCGGCGGCGGTCTCGGCGGCGGTCTCGGCAACCGGCTCGGCAACCGGCTCGGCAGCGGTCTCGGCGGCGGGCGCCTCGGCAACGGTCTCGGCGGCGGGCGTGGCCGCGGCGGCGGAGGCCTCGGAACCTTCGAGCAACTCGCGCTCCCACTCGGCGAGCGGTTCGGCGTCGGCCTCGGCGCCCGCCTCAGCACCGGTGCGGACCGCGTGGCGGGCCATCAGGCCGTCGGCGACGGCGTCGGCAACCACCCGGGTGAGCAACGTGACGGCGCGGATCGCGTCGTCGTTGCCGGGGATCTTGTACTCGACGACGTCGGGGTCACAGTTGGTATCCAGGATGGCCACGATCGGAATGCCCAGCTTGCGCGCCTCGTCGACGGCGAGGTGCTCCTTGTTCGTGTCGACGATCCACACCGCGGACGGGACCTTGTTCATGTCGCGGATACCGCCGAGCGTGCGCGCGAGCTTGTCCTTCTCGCGGCGCATCATGAGCAGTTCCTTCTTGGTCATCCCCGAGGCGGCGACGTCGTCGAAGTCGATCTCCTCGAGTTCCTTGAGCCGCTGCAGGCGCTTGTGCACCGTCGAGAAGTTCGTCAGCATTCCGCCGAGCCAGCGCTGGTTCACGTAGGGCATGCCCACCCGGGCCGCCTGCTCCGCGATGGGCTCCTGGGCCTGCTTCTTGGTCCCGACGAAGAGGATCGTCCCACCGTGCGCGACCGTCTCCTTGACGAATTCGTACGCGCGGTCGATGTAGGTCAGGGACTGCTGGAGGTCGACGATGTAGATGCCGTTGCGCTCCGTGAGGATGAATCGCTTCATCTTCGGGTTCCAGCGACGGGTCTGGTGCCCGAAGTGGACACCGCTCTCGAGGAGTTGACGCATGGTCACGACGGCCATGACAGGTCCTTTCGGCGTGCGGCCCGCGGCCACACGCAAACTGGGCGATCGCCGGGCGATCGCTGACGGTTGTCGGCGGGAACCGGTTGGTCCGCCGCCCCTGGCGCCACCCGTCTCCGTCGCCCGAAGTGCGACGCACTTCGGGACCGCGGCCGGAGACGGCCCGACCGAAAAGACCGGGATTGTGGCGCGCGATGTCGATCCTCGCTCGCCCGGAATCGAGTCCACGCGGATCGCGCCGGCAAGTCTACCGGACCTGATGCTCCGACGCGGACGGACGGACCCGCCGGAGAATCGCACGGGGCCGCGGCGCCCACAGTGCCGGAAGGCCACCGGCGCCCACAGTGCACAGGCGCGCGGGCGGCGTTCTTGTCCACAGATTGCCCGGTCGGCCCGGGGCAGCCAACCGCCCGGCAACGACGATGACACCATGACTGCCCACCACCGCACCCGTTCGACCCCCCGCGGGCCGACCCGACCGCGACGGGAGATCCCTCGCCGAGCGCTCCCCCGGTCGACGATGCTGCCTCGCCGACCGCCGCTGCGCGGCCTGGTCCCGCTCCTCGCGCTGTTCGGGGCGTTCGCCGGCGCCCCCGCCGTCGTCGGGGACGCCACCGCAGTGTTCGGCGGCAGCGGACCGGCGGAAAGCCACGGCTGGTCTGCGCCGCTGCCCGGCGGTGAGGCTGCGCTCGAGGTGGTGCACCCCTTCGACCCGCCGGCGGCCGACTGGCTCGCCGGTCACCGCGGCGTCGATCTCACCGCCGACGCCGGGACCGCGATTCTGGCTCCCGCGGCGGGCAGCGTCTCGTTCGCCGGCCCGGTGGCCGGACGAGGCGTCGTCGTCGTGGCGCACGACGGCGGCCTGCGCTCATCGTTCGAGCCGGTGACTGCGCCGGTCGCCGTCGGCACGCGCGTGGAACCCGGTGACCCGGTCGGGTCGCTCGCCGCCTCCGGGTCCCATTGCGCCCCGAGTAACTGCCTGCACTGGGGCATCCGCCGCGGGGAGACCTACCTCGATCCGATGAGCTTCTTGGATCGCGGGCCGATCGTGCTCCTGCCCGGCCCGGAATGACACGCGGGCGCCGTCCGCCTGCGGTCAGGCGCGCGGGAATGCTTGTTCGAAAGAAGCGCGCAGTCGCTCCGCCGTGACATGGGTATACCGCTGGGTGGTAGCGAGACTCGCGTGCCCCAGGATCTCCTGCACGCTGCGCAGGTCCGAACCGCCCGCCAGGAGGTGCGTCGCGGCGCTGTGGCGCAGATCGTGCGGGGCGACGTCGGGCACACCGGCTCGGATCGCGAGACGGTGAACCGCCTCGCGGGCCTGCCGCTGACCCCACCGGCCGCCGCGATCCCCGACCAACAGCGCCGCCCCGGTCGTGGGGCCGACCAGCAACGGCCGCCCGGCCGCCAGCCACCGCTCCACGGCGCGCGCCGCCGGCCGGCCGAAGGGAACGACCCGCTCTTTATCGCCCTTGCCGAGCACCCGCACGGTTCGCTCGCCGAGGTCGACGTCGTCGACGTCGAGCCCCACGAGTTCGGCCACGCGAATCGCGGCCCCGTACAGAAGTTCGGCCGCCGCCCACTCGCGCAATCGGGCCGGGCGGGCGCCGCTCGCATCCGGACCGGTGGGATTCGCCGCATCGCGCGCGACGTCGAGCAGCCTGGCGGCGGCATTGACGCCGAGCACGGTCGGGAGCGTCCGGCCCGTCCGCGGGCTCGCAAGTCGCGACGCGGGGTCCACGTCGAGGAGCCCGCGGTCGACCGCCCAGGCAAAGAATGCCCGCGCCGAGGCGCCGCGCCGGGCCAGGGTGGTGCGGGCGAGGCCACGGTGGGACTGGGCGGCCAGCCATGCCCGCAGCTTGCCGATGTCGATGCCGGCCAGGGTGTCCGCGCCGTGCCGGCGGGCGAAAGCGAGCAGGTCCGCGACGTCGGACACATACGCCCGCGCCGTGTGGGGCGAGCGCCCGCGCCGGATCGTCAGATAGGTCGCGAACTCCGTGAGCACCGCGTCCCAGCCCGCACCGCCCCCCTCCGGGTCCGCCCGCCCGGCGTCCCGGTCCGCACCGCCCGCCTCGCTCGACATGTCACCAGTGTGGAGCCTGAGGCCGCAGCACTGCGGCAGCACCCGCCCGCCCGATCCCGGACCGAAGACGCTCAGGCCCGCCGCCAGGCGCCGCCGACCCGGGCGACCCGGCCCAGCAGTTCGAGGTGACCCAGCGCGCCGAGCGCTTCCTCGACGGCGACGCCGGCCGCCCGGGCAACCGACTCGACCGAGGCGGTCCGTCGCATCGGCAGTGCGTCCCACAGCTGCGCGGAGAGCCGGTCCAGCCCATCGAGCGCACCCTGCGTCGGTTCCGGCTCGCCCGCCACGTCCCGGCCGTGCGACCCGGCGAGTTCAGCCGCCTCCTCGGGATCGGTGATGCACACGGCGTCGGTATCCCGCAGCAGCCGATGGCAGCCGGCGGAAGCGGCCGAGGTCACCGGGCCCGGCACGGCGCCGACCGGCCGCAGGAGTTCGGCCGCCCGCGCGGCGGTGCTGAGGGCGCCCGATCGCCAGGCCGCCTCGACCACGATCGTCGCCGCGGCGAACGCCGCGATCAGGCGGTTGCGCAGGAGGAATCGCACCCGCGTCGGCGCAGAGCCGGGCGGAACCTCGCTGACCAGGCTGCCCCCGGCCGCCAACACCTCCTGCAGCAGCGTCGCGTTGCCGGCCGGATAGAACCGGTCGACGCCACCGGCGAGGAAGGCGATGGTGCGCCCATCGGCGGTGAGCGCGCCCCGGTGGGCGACCGCGTCGATGCCGTAGGCGCCGCCGGAGACGACTGTGAAGCCGCGATCCGTCAACCCAACCGCCAAGTCGCCGGCGATCCGCCGACCGTAGTCGGTGCAGGCACGGGCGCCGACGACGGCGACCGACCGGTGGGACGCCGAACCTAGGTCGGCCGCCCCGCGCACCCACAGGCACAGCGGGGCGGCGAGCGCCAGATCGTCCAAGCCGGGCGGCCAGCCCGGGTCACCAGGCGCGAGCAGGACGCCGCCCAGATCAGCCAGGACGCGCAACTCCCGCGCCGGATCGAGTGCCGTCAGCCGCGGGGTCCAGCGCCCGACCGCGCGAGCCACGCGCGCCCGGGCACCGGGGACCGGGAGCGGATTCGCTCCGGGCATTGGAGCGCCGATTGGTCGGCCGCCGCCGGCGGCGCGGGCTGGTCGGCCGCCGCCGGCGGCGCGGGCTGGTCGCTCGTCGTAGTCCCCGGCATCGTCAGGGACGATCGCGCCGTCGAACAACCAGCGCAATGCGGCCGAGGCCCCGAGGTGGCGGATCAGGGCGACCGCGACCTCATCCCCCGGTTCCGCCAACCGACTCCAGGCCGCCAGCGCCGTCCGTTCGTCGTCGAGGTCGAAAGCCGGCCTCCTGTCAGCCATGGCTGCCTCGCATTCGCAATGCGAGCGCCTGGCCGATCTCGGCTCGCCCGGGCGCCGCTCGCCCGCCGAGGTCGGCGATCGTCCAGGCCAGCCGGGCGACCCGATCAGCGCCGCGCAGGCTCAGCGCTCCTCGGTCCAACGCCTGATCGAGGTCTCGCCAGAGGCTGGGGTCCGGTCCCAGGCGATTGCGCAACCAACGCCCGGGAACCTCGGCATTCGTACGCCAGGGCGTACCGGCCAGCCGTTCGACGGCGGCTGCGCGCGCCGTCGCGACCCGGGCGAGGACGGTCGCGGTCGACTCGACCGGCCGCGGGTCCGCCCGCTCGATCCGCGTCACCGGCAGCACCTCGACCCGCACGTCGATCCGATCGAGCAGCGGCCCGGACAGCCGCGCGAAGTAGCGCCGCCGGACGTGCGGGGTGCAGGTGCAGTCCAGGCCCTTCCCGATGGCGTTCCCGCACGGGCAGGGGTTGGCGGCGAGGACGAGTTGGAACCGCGCCGGGTATCGCGCGCTGCCGCCTGCCCGGTGGATGACGACCTCCCCGCGCTCCAGGGGTTGGCGCAGCGTTTGCAGGACATGGGCCGAGAACTCGGGCGCCTCGTCCATGAACAGCACCCCCCGGTGCGCGCGGGAGACCGCGCCCGGCCGGGGCGTCCCGGACCCCCCGCCGACGAGCGCCGCAGGCGTCGCCGTGTGGTGCGGATCCTCGAACGGCGGGCGCCGGATCAGACCCGCATCGGGATCGAAGGTGCCGGCCACGGAGTGGATCGCCGTCACCTCGACCGCCTCGGGCTCGGCGAGATCGGGCAAGATTCCCGGCAGCCGTGCAGCGAGCATCGACTTTCCCGCGCCCGGGGGACCCACGAGAAGCACATGATGGCCACCGGCCGCCGCGACCTCGAGGGCGCACCGAGCCTCGGTCTGGCCGATGACGTCGGCCAGGTCGCCCGGCCGGCCAGGCGGTCGGGCGGACCGCGGGGCGGGGACCGCCGGGCCTCCCCCCGCGCCCGGCGGCAGGTCCGCGCCGTAGCGCCGGGCGAGATCGGCGAGGTCCGCCGCCGCGTGCACGCGGGCGCCCGGAACGAGGCGGGCCTCCCCCGCGTCGGCCGCCGGCACCACGATGTCCACGCCCCCCGCCTCGACCGCCGCCAACACCGCGGGTAGGACGCCCCGGATGGGCTGGAGGCGGCCATCGAGGCCCAGTTCGCCGAGATGCACGATGTCGCGAACGGCGTGGGGATCGATCTCGCCCGCCCCCGCGAGGATCGCCATCGCGATCGCGAGGTCGAAGCCGGAACCGGACTTGGGCAGCGCGGCCGGCGACAGATTGACCGTGATCTTGCGTTGCGGCCAGCGCAGGCCCGAGGAGGTGATCGCCGCCCGGACCCGATCGCGGGACTCGCTCAGCGCGGCGTCGGGCAATCCGACCAGGACGAATCCGGGCACCGAGGCCGCGATATGAGCCTGGACCTCCACCAGATGGCCGGCGAGGCCGAGGAGCCCGACGGCACGCGTCGTCGCCAGCCCCATCAGACGCTCACCCCGTGCAGGTGCTCCACCTGGGCCGCGCCGGCGCGTGGCACCACGATCGCCATCACGTCAATCCGCACGGACCGCGCGGCAACGTCGTGCTGGGCGAGCCATTGCCCGGTCAGCCGCTTGAGCCGCGCCAGTTTGGCCGGGGTCACGGCCTCGGCCGGATGCCCCCAGCCCCGCCCCCGGCGGGTCTTGACCTCGACCGCGACGAGCGTTTCGCCGTCGAGGGCCACCAGATCGAGTTCGCCGCCGGCGCCACGCCAATTCCGATCGAGCAGCCGCCAACCCGCCGCGCGCAGCCGCCGCGCCGCGACCCGCTCCCCGTACCGTCCCACCGCATCCTTGGCCCGCATAGGTCACCTCCGCGACCCACCTTGCCGTCATGGCCGGGCGGTCCGGTGGGACGAGACGGCGATCTGTGGACAAGTGCAGACGGTTCGAAGATGTGCATTCCCAGAAGCCTCAGATGCGGGCCTAACCGTCGTTTGAAGATCCGGGAGGAGTCCGATCATGCTCGGGTGAGTGCCCCGGCCGGCCCGGCGTGGGCGCGCCGAGCTAGAGCCGACGAGGCCGACGCTACCTCGGCCTCGCTTGCTCTCTCACGCGCGACTCCGCGCCGGACCTGACCACCGACCAACGGGACACCCGACCAACGGGACACCCAACCAACGACCCGATCCACAATTCGGAATCACTCGTCTAGATCTCGAGTTCGGCCTTGGCGAGTTCCTCCACGTTGACGTCCTTGAAGGTCACCACGCGAACCGACTTGACAAATCGGGCGGATCGGTACACGTCCCACACCCAGGCATCGGCCAGCCGGAGCTCGAAATACACCTCACCGGCCGCCGAACGCACCTGGAGGTCCACCTGATTGGCCAGGTAGAACCGTCGCTCGGTCTCCACGACGTAGGAGAACAAATTGACGACGTCGCGGTACTCGCGATAGAGCGCGAGCTCCATCTCGGTCTCGTAGTTCTCGAGGTCTTCGGCGCTCACGACCCCATCATGGCCCATCCGACCCGAACGATGCCCGAGCTTTCGCTGACTGTGGACAAACCCGCCGGCGGCGACGAGGCGGCGACTAGGACGTGCCGACGGCCAGTTCCGTCAGCGGAACGACGAACGGGTTGCTGCCGGCCCCGGCTGCCGGCGCCCCCTCTGCTTCCAGAACCGCCTCCACTTCCGGATCCGCCTCGGCGCACCGGTCCGGCAGCCGCCAACTGCGCCGGTGCAGGGTCGTGGGTCCGAGCAGGCGCAACGCCTCCAAATGCGCCGCCACCCCATAGCCCTTGTTCTGATCCCACCGATAGCCGGGATACTGCCGCCCGAAGCCGACCATCAGGGCATCGCGCTCGCACTTGGCCAGGACGCTCGCCGCGGCGACGGACGCGCACTGCAAATCCGCCTTGATCAGCGTCGTCACGGTGGGCTCCGGCAGACCATCGGTGGGTTCGTTCGCCTCGAACAGGTCAAGGTCGCCGGGCCGGGTCAGCCAATCATGGCTGCCGTCCAACAGCACCGCGTCGACGTCACCAACGCTGCGTCGAACCTGGGCCAGCGCCCGCCCGCCCGCCAGCCGCAGCGCCGCGATGATGCCGTGGGCATCGATCTCGGCCGGCCCGGCGTGGCCGACGGCCCACGCCAGGCACCATTTCCGGACCACCGGGACGAGCCCCTCCCGCAGGAGCGGGGTCAGCAGTTTGGAATCGGTCAATCCCGGCGGGCATGGCTTGGTCGCCGGTCCGACCACGACGACACCGACACTGACCGGCCCGGCCAACGCGCCCCGGCCGACCTCGTCCATCCCCGCGACCAGCTCCGCCCCGGCACGCAGCAACGCCCGCTCGTGGCGCAAGGTGGGACGGCGCGAACGCGCCGGGGCCGGCGCGGCGCCGGTCACGGTTTGTCTGGCACGTCAGCGAAGACCGAACCCGGATTTCGCAGCAGCCCGGCTCGCGAGAGCGGCCACATCTTGACGAATGCCGTTCCGACCACGTTGTCCATTGGCACGAAGCCTCCCCCTGGATTACTCGAGTTGTAGCGCGAGTCGTCGGAGTCCTGCCGATTGTCGCCCATGACCCACAGCATGTCGGCCGGGACGACCTTGTCAAATGGGTCCTGGCTCGGGATCGAGCCCGGCTTGATGTACTTCTCCTCGTCGATTGCGACGCCATTCACCTGCACGCGGCCCTCCGGGTCGCAACAGCTCACGCGATCCCCCGGCAACCCGATGACGCGCTTGATCAGGTGTTGGCCGGAATCCTGCGGCAGCAGACCGATCCACGTCAGCGCATCGCGCCCGGCCGCCGACAGCGTGTTCTCTTCCTTTTCCGGGCCGTGCTGCAACCAGCCGCCCGGGTCCTTGAAGACGACAATGTCGCCCCGATGCAGGTCGAGCGGCGAGGGGACCAAGCGGGAAACCATCACCCGGTCCCCTTCTTGGAGCGTGTCCTCCATCGAACCACTCGGGATGAAGAACGCCTGCACCAGGAAGGTCTTGATCAGCAGGGACAAAATCAGCGCGCTGACCACGATGATTGCGGTCTCTCGCAGGGCGCTGGAGCGCACCCGGCCGCTCCCGCGGCCGCCGTCGGATGATTCGGCACGCATGAGTCGGTACGACGTACTGTCGGTCACTCGCTCACTGTGCCACTTCGGGAGGGCAGAAGCGAAACGAGCCCGGAACGCGGACGGGCGACCACCCGACGGCGGTCGCCCATCCGAACAGCACCGGGTGGCCTGACCTACTTGGCCGGCGCGGTGTCCCGCTTCTCCTTGATCTTCGCCTTCTTCCCGCGCAACTGGCGCAGGTAGTAGAGCTTGGCCCGGCGGACGTCGCCGCGGGTGACGACATCGATGGAATCGATCGTCGGAGAGTGGACCGGGAAGGTGCGCTCGACACCGACGCCGAAGCTGATCTTGCGGACGGTGAACGTCTCGCGGACCCCGTCGCCTCGCCGGCCGATCACGACGCCCTGGAACGCCTGGACGCGGGAGCGGTTGCCCTCGACGACCTTGACGTTGACCCGAAGCGTGTCACCGGGGCGGAAAACGGGGATGTCGCTGCGCAGCGATGCGGCGTCGACATTGTCCAGGGTATGCATGTGCGTCTCCTCGCCCGCCGCAGGTCGGACGCGATAGTCGTGGGTCGGTGGACCCGGCGCGTACGTGAACGGTGCCGTTGTCCGGTCGGGCTGGGCCCGGGCCCTCCCCTGCGGCAGAGGGCTGACCGGCGCACACCGATCGCCCATTGTGCCACATGGCGCAGGCGCCGGCCCCGGCCGGGGGTCCGGCCGGGGCCGCCGATCAGGCGGGCGGGCGGGCCGCGGAGTCGGCCCGGCGCAGGCGCCGGCCGGCGCCGATCCAGCCCAGTTCCGACAACCGCGCGAGGTCCGCCCGATCGAGGTCATCGACATCGAGTTCGGCCAGCAGGTCCGGGCGTCGCGCAGCGGTACGGGCGATCGCCTCGTCCCGGCGCCAGCGGCGAATCCGGCCGTGATGGCCGGAGAGGAGCACCTCGGGCACCGCCCGCCCGGCCCAGACCGGGGGCTTGGTGTAGACCGGGTACTCCAGCAGGCCGGCCGCGCCGTGGGACTCTTCCACCAAGGACTCGGGGTTCCCCAGGACGCCCGGCAGCAGCCGCACGACGGCCTCGATCATGACCAGGGCGGCGGCCTCGCCGCCGCCGAGGACGTAGTCCCCGATCGACAACTCGTGCACGACGACGTCGCCCGCCACTCGGTAGTGCTCGGCGACCCGCGCGTCGATCCCCTCGTAACGACCGCACGCGAAGACGAGCCGGCTCTGCTCGGCCAGGGCCTCGGCGGTGCGCTGGTTGAACGGGAGGCCCGACGGCGTCGGCAGAATCAGGTGCGGCGCCGGCGTCGACGCACCCCCGCCGGCGTCCGCGGCGAGAAGATCGTCGAGCGCGGCGCCCCAGACGTCCGGGCGCATCACCATCCCCGCGCCGCCGCCGAACGGCGTGTCGTCCACGGTCCGGTGCCGGTCGGTGGTCCAATCCCGCAGGTCGTGGACCCGCAGGTCGAGGCGGCCCGCGGTGCGGGCCTTGCCGACCAGGGACAGCTCGAGCGGGGCGAGGTAGTCGGGGAAAATCGTGACGACGTCGATCCGCACGTCAGCTCCCGTTCGTGGCGGCGTCGGGACCGGCCGCCCCGGCCTCGGCCTCGGCCTCGGGCCCGGTCTCGGCCGTGGCGAGCAGGCCGCCCGGCGGATCGAGCACCACCCGACCGCCGGGAACGTCCACCACTGGCACGATCGCCCGCACAAACGGGATGAGCGTGCGAGCGCCGTCGGGCTCGCGCAGCACGAGCAGATCGTGCGCCGGGGCGGGCTCCAGCCCCTCGATCGTGCCGTAACTCTCGCCGCCGAGGCCCTCGGCCCGCAGCCCCGCCAGTTCGTGCGAGTACCAGGCGTCCTCCTCGTCGGAGGCCTGCGCGTCGATCACGAGTTCGACGCCGCGCAGCGCCTCGACGGCAGTACGGTCCGCCGCCTCGACGAACCGGACGATCGTGCGGTCCTGCTGCGTCCGGCGGGACAGGACGGTGAGCGGGCCGACGTCGGGCGGCTGCGTCGCCAACACCGAACCCGGGGCGAGCCGCTGCGGATCGTCGGTGCGCACGTCGAGGACGACCTCACCGCGCAGACCGTGCGGCCGGCCGACTCGGGCGACCGTGAGTTCCATGGTGGCTTCCTTCGGGTCGAACGCCGGCGAGGCCCGGCCCCAGCCGGGGACGGGCCTCGCCGGACCATGCGTCTCGGGCGCGCCGGGCGCGAGGACCTAGCGGTGATCGACGTCGACGACGTCGACCCGAACGGGACCGTCGGCCGCCAGGGCGCCGACGACCGCGCGCAGCGCGCGGGCGGTGCGACCACCGCGGCCGATCACCCGACCGAGGTCATCGGGGTGCACCCGGACCTCCAGCAGGTCGCCACGGCGCAACGCCTTGCTGGACACGCGCACGTCGTCGGGGTTGTCGACAATGCCCCGGACCAGGTGTTCGAGCGCGTCGGCGAGCATCAGGACTCGTCGCTCGCGGCCTGGTCGGCCGCGCTCTCCTCGACGTTCTCGCCGGCGGCCTCGTCGGTCGCCTTCTGCTCGGCGGCCTTGGCCTTGGCCTTCTCGGCGCTCTTGGCCGCGGCCTCGACGGCGGCGGCCGGGTCGGCCTTGCCGGCCTTGACCCGCAGCGTGCCCTCGGCGCCGGGCAGACCCTTGTACTTCTGCCAGTCGCCGGTCACCTTGAGCAGCGCCAGCACGGGCTCGCTCGGCTGTGCGCCGACGCCGAGCCAGTACTGCGCGCGCGCGGAGTCGATCTCGATCAGCGACGGGTCCTCGGTGGGGTGGTACTTGCCAATCTCCTCGATCACGCGCCCGTCCCGCTTGGTGCGCGAGTCGGCGACGACGACCCGGTAGTAGGGCGCCCGAATCTTCCCGAGGCGCTTGAGGCGAATCTTGGTGGCCACTGTTGTGGGCTCTCCTGGTTCTCTGGGTGACGTCGGGCGCGCGCCGGTGGGGTCCGGGTGCGAGCGACGTCGGGACACAGCGGGTCCGGAGAGAGGGGCCGGGCCCGCCGAGTACCGGGACATTGTGCCAGACGTCACCCGCGGCGCGCGAACGAGACGGCGATGAGCGCGAGCGAGAGGTATGGACCGCGAACGAGGGGTATCGCGAACGAACGAGAGGTATCGCGCGCCGAGGCGACCGATTTGCGACGTTTAAACCTCTACCTCGTTTGCGATACCTCTCGCTCGTCCGACCAACCTCCATCTCGCGGCGACCACCTCTTCTCGCGCGGCGACCACCTCCTCCCGCACCCCACAGCCGCACCCTCGCCGACCGCCCGGAAACCACCGCGACAACCTCACCGCCCACGACCCCCCGCAATCAATCATCCGGCGCGCCGAGTCAGTACCGTGCGCGCCGAGTCAGTACCGTGCGCGCCGAGTCAGTACCGTGCGCGCCGAGTCAGTACCGTGCGCGCCGAGTCAGTACCGTGCGCGCTGCTCGGTGCCCGTTTTCCCGGCGTGTCGCTTCTTCCTCGGCGGCTCAGGTACTGACTCGCCGCGTCAGGTACTGACTCGCCGCGTCAGGTACTGACTCGCGACGCACAACCTCGCGACGCACCACCTCGCACCCACCACCTCGCGCCCACCGCCCGGACCCGGTCCAGGACGCCTGGACGGTCACACCCCCACTCCCACTGGGTGAGCCAGGCGGCGGGCCGCGATCAGGGCCTCGAACTGGACCCACAAGGGCTCGATGAACGACGATGCCACTGGCTGCACCAGGAACTCCCGTTCCCTAGCCGGCGACCGGCCCCATCAGCCGCCCGCGCAGGATGATCGCCCGCGGCCGACGCAGCACCGCAATATCCGCGCGCGGATCCGCCGGGTAGACGACGAGATCGGCGCTCGCCCCGTCGACGATGCCGGCGAGGCCGAGATAGTCGCGCGCGCGCCACGTCGCCATCGCCACCACCTCGGCGGGCGGGATTCCGGCAGCCACCAGCTCGGCGCACTCGTCGGCGATCCGGCCGTGCTCGATCGTCCCGCCGGCATCCGTCCCAACCAGTAGCCGGACCCCGGCGTCGTTCAGGTCCCGGACCTGGCGGTACCGGCGCGCGTGCAGGGACCGCATGCGTTCGGCGTAGCGCGGGAACTTGCCGTCGGCCCGGGCGGCGATCTCCGCGAATGTCCCGACCTGCAGCAGGGTGGGGGTCACGGCGATGCCGCGGGCGGCGACCTCGGGCATCAGCTCGGTGGGGATGCCGGTCCCGTGCTCGATGCAGTCGACCCCGGCCGCAAGCAGCGAACCGATCACCTCGGCCGTGAAGGCGTGCACGGTGACCCGCGCGGCCTCGGCGTGCGCGGCCGCGACGGCCGCGGCCAGCGCCGGCGCCGGCCACAGCGGGGCGAGGTCCGCGCCCTCGCCCAGGTCCCGGTCGATCCAGTCCCCCACGAGCTTGACCCACCCGGTGCCGCGCCGCGCTTCCGCGCGCACGGCGCTCGGCAGTTGCCCGACGTCGGTCAGCTCACGACCAAAGCCCCGCAGGTAGCGCTTCGGCCGGGCGAGGTGCCGGCCGGCGCGAAGGAGCCGGGGCAGGTCGGGCGCGTCGTCGACCCAGCGGGTGTCGACCGGTGACCCGGCGTCCCGAATGGCCAGTACCCCGGCGTCGCGCTCGGTGATCGCCTGCTGCCGGGCGACGGCGGCGGGTACCGGCCCGCCGGGCCCGAGCCCGATGTGGCAATGCGCGTCCACCAGCCCCGGCAGCACCCAGCCCTCCAACTCAGCCATGGCCGGGCCGGGGGCGGACGGGCGGGTCAGCGCGACGCAGCCGTCGCGGACCCAGAGGTCGCCGACCTCGCGCTCGCCGTCGAGCAGGATGCGGCCGCGCAGGTGGATGGTGAGCGACTCCCCCCATGCCATCGCGCCACTCTACTCGGGCGTCGGGTCAGCGACCGCCGAGGAAGCGCTCCAGGCCGGGCGGGATCTCCAGCGGACCCGGCCCGGCGTCGTCGGGCTTGCGACCGCCGAGTCCGAAGGCCGACCCCTGGGTCGCGGGCGGCGCCTCGCCGCCGCCCAGCGCCCGGGCGAGAGCGGCGCGCTCCTGCTCGGCCCGCTTGGCCGGGTTGCCGGAACGACCCTTCTTCCGCGCCGGGGCCTGAGCCCGCCCGCGGGACTTCTTGCCGCCCATCCCGGGCAGGTTGCCCATCCCCGGCAGGCCGGGCATGCCGCCGCGGCTCGCCTGCTTCATCATCTTCTGCGCGGCGGCGAACCGCTCCAGCAGGCCGTTGACGTCGCCCGTCGTGGTGCCCGAGCCGCGCGCGATCCGGGCCCGGCGGGAACCGTTGATGATTTTCGGGTTGTCCCGCTCGGCTGGGGTCATGGACCGAATCATCGCCTCGATCCGGTCCACCTCGCGCTCGTCGAAGTTGTCCAACGCCTCGCGCATCTGCCCCATGCCGGGCAGCATGCCGAGCATCTTCTTCATCGAGCCCATCTGCCGAAGCTGCTGCATCTGGACCATGAAGTCGGCCAGCGTGAAGCCCTCGCCAGTGGCGAGCTTCTGCGCCATCTCGGCCGCCTGATCGGCGTCGAAGGCGCGTTCGGCCTGCTCGATCAGGGTGAGGATGTCGCCCATGTCGAGGATGCGGGACGCCATCCGGTCCGGGTGGAAGACCTCGAAGTCGGTGAGCTTCTCGCCGGTGGAGGCGAACATGATCGGCCGGCCGGTCACCCGGGCGACCGACAGGGCGGCGCCGCCCCGGGCGTCGCCGTCGAGCTTGGACAGCACGACGCCGGTGAAGTCGACGCCGTCGGCGAAGGCGCGGGCGGTGGTCACCGCGTCCTGACCGATCATCGCGTCGATGACGAACAGCACCTCGTCGGGTTGCACGGCGTCGCGGATATCGGCGGCCTGACGCATCAGCTCGGCGTCGACGCCGAGGCGGCCGGCGGTGTCGATGATGACGACGTCGTGCTGGCGCGCCCGGGCGAGTTCGACGCCGCCCGCGGCGACGGCGACCGGGTCCCCGGACGCGACCTCGTCCTCGCTGGTCACGCCGGGGTGCGGGGCGTACACGGGGACGCCGGCGCGCTCAGCCACCACGGCAAGCTGGGTGACGGCGTTGGGGCGCTGCAGGTCGGCCGCGACGACGATCGGGGTGTGCCCCTGGTCCCGCAGGGCGAGGGCGAGCTTGCCGGCGAGGGTGGTCTTGCCCGCGCCCTGGAGGCCGGCGAGCATGATCACGGTGGGCGGGTTCTTGGCGAACCGCAGCGCCCGGGATTCGCCGCCGAGAATGGCGACGAGTTCCTCGTTCACAATCTTGACGACCTGCTGGGCGGGATTCAGCGCCGCGGAGACCTCCGCAGAGAGCGCGCGCTCGCGGATGACGCCGGTGAATTCGCGCACCACGGGGACGGCGACGTCGGCATCGAGCAGGGCCCGGCGGATCTCGCGGATCGTCGCGTCGATGTCCGCCTCGGACAGCCGACCGCGTGCACGCAGGTTCCGGAAAGTCGAGGTCAGGCGTTCGGACAGCGTGTTGAACACCGCGGCATCCTTCGTGTTCATGGGGGCGGGTGACGGCCGGCAGTGCCGGCGCCCTCCAGCCTACCGGGCGCCCTCCGCCGCCAGGGGCTCAGCCCCGAGCGCCGCGAGGGTGCGCTGGGTCAGTCCGTCCACGAGCCGCGCCCGCCAGGCGGACCACCCACCCGGGCCGAGGGAGGATCCGTCGGCCTCGGTCAGCATCCGCAGGGCGATCAGCAGGTCCGCCCGGCCGCCGACGGCGTCGGCCAACTCCGCCCAACCGGCCGGGTCGTCCGGATCCGCGGTGAGCGCGAGCCGGGACAGGGTGAGGTGCTGCCGCACCAGCCGCTCGACGTCGTCGACCACGCCGGGCGCAAAGCCCATCCGGCCGAGAATCGGGCCGACCAACCCCGCGCCGACCGCGGCGTGGTCGACGGCGCCCGGGCGCTTGCCGATGTCGTGCAGCAGCGCCGCGAGCAGCAGTTCCTCGCCGCGAGCGATGTCCTTGCGGCGCGACGCGCGGGCCGCCACCTCGATCAGGTGCCGGTCCACCGTGTGCCGATGCACCGGGGCGTGCTGGGGGCGGTTGCGCACGGCGGCCCACTCGGGGATCCACCCGGTCACGACGCCGGCCAGGTCCAGCGCCTCCCAGACCGGCACCTGCGCCGGGCCGGCGCCGAGCAGCGTCAGCAGGGCGGTCCGCGCCGGCCCGGGCCACGGCCGCGGGGGCGGTGGGCAGGCCGCCAGCGTGGCGGCCGTGACCGGGGACAGTGGCAGCCCGGTCCGGGCGGCGGCGGCCCCGGCGCGCAACGGCAGGAGCGCGTCCTCGGCGGGCCGGGCATCGCGGGCGAGCACCAGATCGCCGTCGTGCTCCGCCAGGCCCGGCGCGATGGACCGCAGTCGCGGCGCGACCCGCCTGCCGCGGACCAGCACCGGCTTGCCGACCGACGGCCGCAGCAGCGCGCGGCGGGCGCCGCGCACGGTGGCGTCGAGCGCAAACGAGATCTCCCGGCCGGCCGCGGCCAGCCCCGCGAGCAGGTCGTCCGGCGCGACGCCATGGGCGGCCGCGACCTCGGCCAGTTCCGCCGCCACCAGCCGATTCGTGTATCGCCCGGTGACCACGTGCAGCGTGTCCCGGACATCGAGCAGGTGGCTCACCGCGTCGTCGACCCGGCCGTGCGGCCGGTCCACCAGCCAGGTCGCGGCGAGCGCCGCGAGCGTCACGGCGTCGCGAATGCCGCCGCGGGCGTCCTTGAGGTCCGGCTCGATCAGGTAGGCCAACTCCCCCGCCCGCGCCGCCCGGTCCCGGACCGACGCCAGCAGGTCCGGCAACCGCCGTCGGGCGGCGGCGCGCCAATCCGTCAGAATCGCCGACGCCGCGTGGTGCACCACCCGGGCGTCGCCGCCGACGGCGGTGACGTCCAGCCAGCCCACCGCAGCGGGCAGGTCGCGGGAGGCGACCTGGCGGCACTCGGCGAGCGAGCGGACGGCGTGGTCCAGCCGGACCCCCGCGTCCCACAGCGGGTACCAGAGCCGGTCCGCCAGCCAGGCCACCTCGGCCGCGGGCCGGCTACGCCCGTCGTGGACCAGCACCAGGTCAAGGTCGCTCGCCGGGCCGAGTTGACCCCGGCCGAGGCTGCCGACGGCGGCGAGGGCGATCCCCCGGGGATCGAGGTCCGCCGCGGCCCACGCCCACAGGCGCCCCAGCCGGTCCCGAGCGAGGTCGACGACGGCGGCGCGCCGGGCCGGACCCGACCGCCCCGGCCCGGTCAGCGACCGGGCCAGGGCGAGCAGGTCCGCGGGCAGGGCGCCGAGGCCACGGTCCCTCGACGCGGGGTGCCCCGGCCCGGGGTGCCCCAGCACAGTAGGCTCCGGCCCGGTAGGCACCGGCACGGCTACAGTGCGCCGGCGCCGTGCTCGCCGGTGCGGACCCGGGCGACGTCGTCGAGCAGGACGGTCCAGACCTTCCCGTCACCGATCTTGCCCGTCTGCGCCGCCTTGACGATCACCTCGGTGACGATGGGTGCGTCCGCGTCCTCGACGAGGACCTCCACCCGGATCTTCGGAAGCAGATCCACCGTGTACTCGGCGCCCCGGTAGACCTCGGTGTGGCCCTTCTGCCGGCCGTAGCCGCTGGCCTCGGACACGGTCATGCCGCGCACCCCGGCCGCCTCGAGGGCGGACTTGACGTCGTCGAGCCGGTGCGGCTGGATGATTCCCGTCACGAGCTTCATGCCCGGACCTCCTTGGTGCTGGTGGCCACGATTGCCTCATAGGCCGTCTCGCCGTGCACGGCCAGGTCGATGCCGCCGGCTTCCGCGCCGGCCTCGATCCGCCAGCCGGCGACCGCCTGGATGACCCGGGCGATGAGGTATGTGACCACGAAACTGAAGCCGACGGCGCACGCGGCGACGATCGTCTGGGTCATGAGTTGCGTACCGCCGCCGCCGTAGAACAGGCCGGTGCGGGCGCCGTCGGGCAGGAACGTGGAGTTCCGGTCCGTGGCGAACAGGCCGATCAGCACGGTGCCGACCAAGCCGCCGACGGCGTGCACCCCCACCACGTCCAGGGAGTCGTCGACGCCGAATCGGTACTTCAGCCCGACGGCCAGCGCGCAGGCGACGCCCGCCGCGGCGCCGATCGCAATGGCGCCGAACGAGTCCACCGCCGCCGCGGCCGGCGTGATCGCGACCAGGCCGGCGACCACGCCCGAGGCGGCGCCGAGCGAGGTGGCGTGTCCGTCCCGCACCCGTTCCGTCGCCAGCCAGGCGAGCATGGCGACGGCGGTGGCGACCATCGTGTTCAGCCAGGCCCGCCCCGCCACGCCGTCGGCCCCAAATTCCGAGCCCGCGTTGAAGCCGAACCAGCCGAACCACAGCAGCGCCGCGCCGAGCATGACGAAGGGCAGGTTGTGCGGGCGCATGGGCTCGCGGCCGAACCCGCGGCGCCGGCCGATCACCAGCGCGAGCGCCAGGCCGGCGACCCCGGCGTTGATGTGCACCACCGTGCCGCCCGCGAAGTCGATGGGGGTGGACAGCGCCCGGGTGATCCCGTCGGCGCCGAGCAGGCCGCCGCCCCAGACCATGTGCGCCAGCGGTGAGTACACGAGCGTGACCCAGACCGCCGCGAAGGCCATCCAGACGCCGAACCGCACCCGATCGGCGATCGCCCCGGAGATCAGCGAGACCGTGATGATCGCGAAGGTCGCCTGATAGCCGGCGGCGACGAGCGCCGGCACCCCGGTCGCCGCCATCAGAGACTGCTCGTCGGTCAGCCCGTCCAGGCCGAAGAATTCGAACGGCATCCCGATCAGGCCGCCGAGCGTGTTGGGCCCGAACGCCATCGAATACCCGTACAGCACCCAGATCAGCCCGACGATCCCCATCGCGCCGAAGCTCATCATCATCATGTTCAGCACGCTCTTGCCGCGCACCATGCCGCCGTAGAAGAACGCCAGGCCCGGCGTCATCAGCAGCACGAGCGATGCGGCAGTGAGCATCCATGCGGTGTTGCCCGCATCCAGGTGGAAGTCCATCCGTCGCCTGCCTCCCCGCCGGCCCCGTGCCGGCTCGCCTACGGTCTCTCCGCGATGTTTCGGCGCCGGCGACGACGTGTTTCGGCCCGGTAACGATGCCGGGCTCCGGGTAAACGTTCGGTTTCGAGGCGGTCGGCCCGGGTCGAAGGTCGCCGTTACCGTGACCTACCACCATCGAGGTCGATCACCAGTTGGACGAGTAAGAGATCGCCCGGATGAGGCGACGCACCCGACCGCACCGCGCCCGGCGCCGACCGCGGCACCGACCGCGACTCAACAACCTGGGATCAACCCGCCGGCTCGACCATCGACCGACGCCCGCGCGATGGGCGGTGGACCGTCGGTCACGTTTGGTATGCAAAGCTGAGATATGACCGGTACACAGGTACGAGGCACAGCCACCCCCCGCGCTGCCTCGACGCGCAGGTCCGCCGTCCTCGGCCGACCCGGGGATGTCTCGCTGGTCGTCGCCTGGTTGCTGTGGGCCGGACAGGTGCTCGTCCTCCTCGCCGTCGGGACGCTGGCCCCCTACTCCCGGCTCAACAACGACGATTGCGTCGAGAGCGGCATGTGCTCGGATCACATCGGCATTGATGTGTGGCTGCTCGTCGCGCTGAACCTGGCGGCGGTAGTCGCCGTCGGGTGGAAGCTGGCCCGGCACCGCCGGCCGACCGGCGTCGTGGCCGCCCCGGCGATCGCCCTGGCTGTCATGGTCCCGGCGGCGCTGCTGGTGCTCGGGATGCGGTGACAGCTGCGGCGCAAGAAAGGCTTGCCGTAGCGCGTTGACAGCGCAGTCAGGCTCCACCATGCTCGAGTGGTGCTGGAATGACCGATTTATTCCCAGCCGGTCATCCGTGGTCCCCGTTGAAGAGGATGCGCCATGAAGCGAACAAGACCCCTCGTCGTCGTCGCCTGTTGCGCCTTGATCGGCACCGGCGCCCTCGTCGCCCCGGCCGCCGCGGCCCACCCCGCCGCGGCCCACCCAACTGCCGCCGAACCGCCCGCGGCCGAGCAGGTGCCGGCGGTCAACTACGCGGCCGAGGTCAACCCGTTCGTCGGCACGGAGAGCGAGGGCAATGCCTACCCCGGCGCCACGCTGCCGTTCGGGATGGTCCAGCTCAGCCCCGACAACACCAACACTTACGCCTCGACGTCGTACTCGAAGAACGCGCAGCGAGCCTGGGGCTTCTCCCACCGGCACATCAACTCCGCCGGCTGCCCGGCGGCGGGCGAAATCCTGGTCACCCCGACCATCTCCGCCGCCCCCCGGACCGCCCGCGCATATACGAACTTCAAGGCGGGCACCGAGCGCGCCGAGGCCGGCTACTACGACGTCACGCTGAACAGCACCGCCCCCGTGGGCGAGGTCCGGGCGGAGCTGACCGCGACCACGCGCACCGGCGAGCACCGGTACACCTTCCCGGCCACGACCACCGCGAACCTGTCCTTCAACGTCGGGCAGACGCTGAACTCCGCCGGCGCCAGCTCCGTGACCTGGGTGGACGCCACCACCCTCGAGGGCTACGCCGAGGGCGGCGGCTTCTGCGGGAGCACGGCCAAGCAGCGCGTCTACTTCTCCGCGACCTTCGACCGCGCGCCGACCGGCGTCGGCACCTGGACCGGATCCACCTACACCGCGGGCCGGATGACGAACACGGTGACCGCCGGCGGCAATGGCGCCGTCGCCACCTTCGACACCACGGCGGACCGCGACGTCGAGGTCAGCCTGGGGATGTCCTTCGTCAGTGTCGACGGCGCCCGCGCCAATCGCGTCGCCGAGGCGACCGACGACGGCGCCCAGGTCTCGTTCGACACGATCCGCGCCCGGGCCCGCGAGGCGTGGAATGCCGAACTTGGCCGGATCGCCATCGATGCCTCGGCCGAGCAGCGGGTGGTCTTCTACACCCAGCTCTACAAGACGCTGATTTCCCCGACGATCGGCAGCGACGTCGACGGGCGTTACTTCGGGATGGACCAGGCCGTGCACAAGGCCGAGGGCGACCGGCCCTACTACCAGACCTTCTCTTTGTGGGACACCTACCGGACGCAAGCCGCGCTGCAGGCGTTGCTGGTGCCGGAGCGCACGCGGGACATCGTCCGCTCGATGTACGCCCACCGGGTCGAGGGGGGCTGGCTGCCGCGCTGGTCGCTCGGCGCGATCGAGACCAACGTGATGGCAGGTGACCCGGTCACCCCGTGGCTCGCCGAGAACTTCGCGCTCGGCACCGTTCCGGCCGACATCGCGGACGGCTTGTGGGCCGACCTGATCGAGAACGCCACCACGACGCCGCCCGCGACCGTCGCCTCGGTGGGGCGGCGGAGCGCTGAGTTCTACCGGGCGAACGGCCACGTCCCGTTCTACGGCGAACTCGAGGGCGGCCTCGGCGCCCAGTTCGAGGAGTACCGGCACGCCGGCTCGGCCACCCTGGAACTCGCCCAGGCGGACGCCTCGATCGGCGCCGCGGCTGCCCGGACCGGCCGCTTCGACGACGTCGAGAGCTTCCTCGCCAAGGGCCGCAACTGGCGCAACCTCTGGAATCCGGCCGTGACCACAACGGGCGGCTTCAAGGGCGTCGTCAATGCGAAGCGCCCGACCGGCGCATTCCAGACCGTCGCCGACACGGCGAGCGTCCTGACCTCCGGCTTCCACGAGGGGGTCGCGTTCCAGTATCAGTGGATGGTCCCGCAGGACGTCACGGGCCTGCAGGAGGTCATGGGCGGCCGCGACGGCTTCATCCAGCGGCTCGACTACTACTTCGACCTGCCGCAGCTCGTAGCCGCGCCGGGCGTCTCGCCGAACACCTGGGCACGGGGCGGCAGTTCGTACTACACGACCGTCCGCTACAACCCCGGCAACGAGCCGACCATCATGAATGCCTGGCTGTACAACAATGTCGGCCAACCCTGGAAGACCAACGATGTGCTCGCCGCCAACCTCAACCGGTTCCCGAACACGCCCGCCAATGGCGTCGGGAACGACGACCTCGGCACGTTGTCCGCCTGGTACGTGATGGCCTCGCTCGGCTTCCAGCCGGTGATGCCGGGCACCGGCATCCTCGCGCTGAACGCGCCCAAGGTGCAGGCCGCGACGATCCGACCCGAGGGCAGCGACCGCGCGTTCACCATCACGGCCGCCGGTGCGAACGAGAAGCTCCCGAGTTACATCCGCGGCGTCACGCTGAACGGCAGGGCGCAGACCGCGACCTGGTACGACGCCTCGGCCATCCAGAACGGCGGCTCGATCGTCTTCGACCTGGTCGACTCCTCCGCCGGGCTGACCTGGGGCACCGCCGCGGCGGACCTGTTGCCGAGCGTCTCCGAGCAGCCGCCGGCGTTCACCGCCGCCGGCGCGGTGCGGTGCCTGGCCGGCAAGGGGTATCTGTCGGTCTCCCTCACCAATGGTTCGACGGTCCCGGTGGACGTGGTCCTCGACACCCCGTACGGCTCGCAGACGGTCCCGGCGCTCGGCGCGGGCCGGACCGCCTACCAGTCGTACCCGACTCGACTGGCGGCCGTCCCGGCCGGCAAAGCCGTCGCCACCATCACCTGGGGCGCCGAGCGGACGACGTCGCGGGTCTTCGACTATCCCGCGACCACCTGCGGGTAGCGGACGGCGGCCCACCGCGGTGGTGGTCGCCGGGTCCCGGCGGCCACCACGCGCGGGGCCGGCCAGGTCTCATCCTGGCCTCATGAAGGGCGGCAATACTTCGGGAATGAGACGCATGACGGTGTCCTGGACAGTGGGCGTCCTCATGGTTGCCGCAGCCGGCATCGGCGCGGCGAACGCCCTCGATGCGCCGGCGAACGACGAGCGGCTGGACGCGCCCGTCGTCGTCCCGGACCGCTCCCCGGCGCCGGCGGGGAACTCGGCCACCACCCCGGGCCCGGCGCGCCCGGCGGGCCCTACGACCACCGGTCCGTCGACGGCGGAACACGAGGTACAACCGCTGGGCCCGGCTCCGAGCAAGGCGCCCGTCGCACCGGACGACGACGCAGACGACCGGGACGACCCCGACCCGGACGACCCCGATGACGACGCAGACGATCGCGGTGACCCCGATGACCCGGACGACCCGGATGACGACCCGGACGACCCGGACGACGAGCCCGACGAACCCGATGACCCCGACAGCCCCGACAACCCCGACGACAATGGCTGAATCCGGGCAACCGCCCCCGCCGGCCGGGCGACTGCGCGGCCGGCGCGCCCCGGGCATCGCCCGGGGCGCCGCCGCGCGAACCATCGGCGCCGCCGCGCGAACCATCGGCGCCGGCGCGCGAGCCCGCCGGGCGACCGTCCGCGCCCGTCTGGTCACGACGCAAGTCGTGTTGACGGCCATGGCGCTCGCCTTCTCCGGCACGGTCGCCTATCTGCTCGCCCTGGAGCGCACCGACGCCAGGCTGGACAAGAGCCTGCGGCAGGACGCCCAGGAACTGCATGCGCTGGCCGCGACCGGGACCAACCCCGTCTCGGGCGAGTCGTTCGCCTCCGCCGAGGATGTCGTCGTGGCGGCCATCCAACTGAAGGTGCTCGCCCAGGACGAGGGCGTCCTCGGCCTGCGGCGCGGCAAGGATCCGTTGATCACCCGACAGAGCGCGCCGCTGCGTCCGGAGTCCGATCCCGAGTTGCTGCGGGCCTTGACGCCCATGCTCGACGGCGACACCAGGTTGCGCACGATTCGCACCAAGGTCACCGACTACCGGGTGTTGGTCGCCCCCGTCGCTCCCGTCGCTCCCGTCGCCACCGCCGCGAACGCCACCTCCGCCGCGCCCACGGCCGGGAAACCCGCGGCCGCGTTCGTGCTGGTGGTCGACAGTCGGGCCGAGCATGCGGAGACCGCCCGGGGGTTCCGCACCTTTGCGCTGGTGGCCGTCGTCGCCGTGGCGCTGATCGGCTTCGTCGGGTGGATCGCGGCCGGCCGCCTGCTCCGCCCGATCCGGGACATCGCCCGCGCGGCGACCGCGACCGGCGGCGCCGACCTGTCCGCCCGGATCCCGGTCTCCGGGGACACGGACCTGTCCGACCTGTCCCGAGCCTGCAACGCCATGCTGGACCGGTTGGAGGACGCCTTCGAATCCCAGCGTCGCTTGCTGGACGACGTCGGGCACGAGTTGCGGACCCCGCTGACGATCGTGCGGGGCCACCTGGAGATCGTCGATCTCTCGGATCCCGAGGACATCCGGGCGACCCGGACGCTCGCGATGACCGAACTCGACCGGATGAACCGCCTGGTCGATGACCTGACGACGTTGGCCACGTCGAGTCGCCCGGACTTCATCCGACCGGTGGCCACCGACATCGGCCGGCTCACCGACGACATCCTGGACAAGGCCCGCACGCTGGGTGACCGCACCTGGCGGATGCCGCACCGGGCCGACGTGGTGGCCCTGGTCGACCCCCAGCGCGTCACCCAGGCCTGCCTGCAACTGATCGCGAACGCGGTGAAGTTCTCCCATCCGGGTTCGGTGATCGACATCGGATCGCGCACGGATGCGGACGGCTGGGCGCAGATGTGGGTCGGGGACGAGGGCGTCGGCATCGAGGCCGACTTCCTCGGCCGCGTCTTCGATCGGTTCGAGCGCGGGAAGTCCGCCGCGGCCCGCGACGGCGCCGGGCTCGGGCTGTCGATCGTCCGGGCGATCGCCGTCGGCCACGGCGGCCGGGTCGAGGTGGACTCCGAGCCCGGGCGCGGATCGACCTTCACCCTCCGGTTGCCGCCGGCCGCGACCGAAACCGGGCGAGCATTCCCGCCGGCGGCCGAGCCGACCGGCGGCTGACGCCCGACGAGCATGGGAGGTTGGTGCCGGTGAGCCGGATTCTCATCGTCGAGGACGAAGCGCAGATCGCGACGTTCATCGCCAAGGGCTTGCGCACGGCCGGCTTCGAGTCCGGCACGGCCGCCGACGGGGCGGCGGCCCTCCAGGCGATGACCGCGGAGTTCTGGGACCTCGTGGTGCTCGACCTGGGCCTGCCGGACCAGGACGGGTTCACCATCCTGCGCCGCCTGCGCCGGGAGGGGACGACGACGCCGGTGATCATCCTGACGGCCCGGACGTCCATCACGGACACCGTGGCCGGCCTCGAGTCCGGCGCGGACGATTACATGGCCAAGCCTTTTCGGTTCGAGGAGTTGCTGGCCCGCATCCGGCTGCGACTGCGCACCGATCCGCCCGGCGAGCCGGCCGCGCTCGAATACGGCTCGCTGCGCCTCGACCTGCGCACCCGCCGGGCGACGAGCCGCCACGGCGAGACCGATCTGTCCGCCCGCGAATTCGACCTGCTCGCCATGTTCCTGCGCAATTCCGGGGCAGTCTTGAGTCGGGACCAGATCCTCGACCGGATCTGGGGATTCGACTTCGACCCGGGTTCGAACATCGTCGACGTCTACGTCCGGTACCTGCGCAACAAGATCGGCGCGGAATACTTCGAGACGGTGCGCGGCGTCGGTTACCGACTGGTGGTGCCGAAGTAGCCGGTCACCCAAACCCCCAAGCCTCGGTGAGACATTTCTCATCCCCCGCTCACGGGCGATTCATGGCGGCCGGGCACGATCGTGGCCATGACCACTCCAGCCGCACGCTCCACCGCCCCGCGTCGCGTCGCGCTGTACTCCCACGACACGCAGGGCCTGGGTCACATCCGGCGGAATTCGCTGATCGCGCGGGCGATCACCGATCACGACCCGACGGCGAACGTCCTGCTCCTGACCGGCGCGCGCGAGGCGACCTCGCTGCCGCTGCCGCCCCGCACCGAGGTGGTGGTGCTCCCGGGCATCTACAAGGACCCGGACCGGGGCTACCGGCCCGACGCGTGGACCGGCTCGCTCGCCGACACCCTGCGCGTTCGAGGGCAGATTGTCCGTGGGGCGGTGAGCGCCTTCGCCCCCGACGTCTTCGTGGTCGACAAGGCTCCGCTCGGGGTGGGCGAGGAATTGCTGCCCGCCCTGCGCGCGGTGCGGGGCACCCCCACGCGCACCGTCCTCGGCCTCCGGGACGTCCTGGACAGCCCCGATGTCGCCATCCGGGAGTGGCGCGAGTCCGGCTCGACGTCGATCGTGGACCTGTTCTACGACGAGGTGTGGATCTACGGCGACCGGCGCGTCTACGACGCGCTGACGGAGTACGCGCTGCCCGCCTCGGTGGCCGTCAAGGCGAGGTTCACCGGGTACCTCGGGCACGGCCGTCGCCTCGCCGCCCCGCCGCCGGCGCGGCCGACCCACCGCTACCTCCTGTGCCTGGTCGGCGGCGGGCAGGACGGCGCGGTCCTCGCCGCGGCGTTCGCCCGCACCCCCCTGCCCGTGGGCCTGCGCGGCGTCCTCGTCACCGGCCCGTACCTGCCCACCCCCGCCCGAGCCGGCCTCTTCGCGGCGGCCGCCGCCCGCGACGACCTGACGGTGCTGGAGTTCGAACGCGACGTGGTGGGTCTGATCGAGAACGCGGCGGCCGTCGTCACCATGGGTGGCTACAACACTGTGTGCGAGGTCCTCGCGGCGCGGCGGCGCGCCCTCGTCGTCCCCCGCTGCCGGCCCCGGACGGAACAGGTGGTCCGGGCGGTGCGGCTGCGCGACCTCGGCCTGATCGACCTGCTGGACGGCGAGGTCACCGCCGCTGCCCTCGCCCGCTGGGTGGCCGCCGCCGTCGGCCCGCGGACCGGCCGCGTCGCCGCCGGTCCGGGCCGGGGCGCACGTCCCGGGGCGGGGCGGCCGGTGGACCTGGACGGGCTGGCCCGAATCCCCCGTCTGGTCGCGGACCTCGCGGACCGGGCCCGGGCCGACGGGGCCCGGGTCGAGGAGGTGCACCTCGACGGGGCCCGGGTCGAGGAGGTGCACCGTGTTCGCGCCTGACGCCGCACCCGCGCCCCGTGCCCGCACGGCACCCGCGCCGCCCCGGGTCGCCTACCTGACCAAGATGTACCCGCGGTTCTCCGAGACCTTCATCGTCAACGAGATCCGGGCGGTGGAAGCGATCGGCGTGCGGGTGGAGATCTTCTCGCTGCGCGCCCCGGTCGACACCCGCTTCCACGCCTCGCTTGCCCAGGTGACGGCCCCGGTGCACTACGTCGACCGGGTGGATCGGCCGGGCCGGGTGTGGTCGGCGCTCGCCGACCTCGACGCCCGCACCGGCCTGCGCGACCTGCCTGCCGCAACGCTCGCCGACCTGTTCGCCGCCGACCCCGAGGACGCCGGCCAGGCCGTCGCCGTCGCGGTGCGCGCCCACGATTTGGGCGTTCAGCACCTGCACGCGCACTTCGGTTCCGTGGCCACAACGGTCGCCCGGCTCGCGGCGGCCGTCCTGGGCGTCGGGTACACGTTCACCGCCCACGCCAAGGACATCTTTCACGAGTCGGTGGTCGCGGCCGACCTGCGCGGCAAGCTCGCTGACGCGCGCGAGGTGGTGACCGTTTCCGACTTCAATCTGGACCATCTGCGCGCCACCTTCGGAGCCGACGCCGCGCGCGTCCGCCGGGTCTACAACGGGCTCGACCTGGCCGAATTCTCATTCAGCGCGGCGCCGCGGCGCGCCGGCCGGATCTGCGCCGTCGGGCGGCTGGTCGAGAAGAAGGGCTTCGGGACCCTCCTGGACGCCGTCGCCCTGCTGACCCGGGCCGGCCGGCGGGTGCACCTGGACCTGGTCGGCGCCGGCCCGCTGGCCGAGGATCTGCGCGCCCGCGCCGCCCGGCTCGCCCTGGGCGATCACGTCACCTTCCACGGACCGCTGCCGCAGGACGACGTCCGGGCGTTGGTCGCCGCGGCGGCCGTCTTCGCGGCGCCGTGCGTGATCGCCGCGGACGGCAACCGGGACGGGCTGCCGACGGTGATCCTGGAGGCGATGGCCCTGGGCACGCCCGTCGTCGCGACGCCGGTCACGGGCATCCCCGAGGCGGTCATCGACGGCGTTACCGGCCGGTTGGTCGCCGAGCACGACGCCGTTGCGCTCGCCCGGGCGCTCGAGGAGGTCCTGACGGACCCGCCGCGGGCCCGGTCGATGGCCGCGGCGGCCCGCAAGACCGTAGAACGGTCATTCGACATCCACACCAACGCACCGCAGTTGCGGGACGTGTTCACGCGCGCGATCGCCGCCGGCGCGGGGGTGCGGCCATGAGGGTCGCCTACGTCAGCATGGATCCCGGCGTGCCGGTCTTCGGCCGCAAGGGATCGTCGGTGCACGTCCAAGCCGTCCTGCGCGGCCTGGTCCGCGCGGGGGCCGAGGTCCACCTGCTCACCACCCGGCCCGGGACCGATGTCCCCCATGACCTGGCCCGCGTCGTCGTCCACCGCATCCCCGTGCGGACGTCGGCCGACGACGCCGACCGGGAACGCGCCCTGATCGAAGCCGACGCCCGGTCGAGCGCCGTGCTCGACCGGCTGCCCGGCCCGATCGACCTGGTGTACGAGCGCTACTCGCTGTGGGGCACGACGGCGACCCGGTGGGCCCGGCGCCACGAGGCGCCCTCGCTGCTCGAGGTCAACGCCCCGCTCATCACCGAGCAGCGTCAGCACCGCGTCCTGGTGGACGAGGCGACGGCGGAAGGCGGCGCCCGCGCCGCGATCGGCGCGGCCACCGCGGTGATCGCGGTCAGTGCACCCGTGGCGGCCTGGGCGCGGCGGCGCGCCGCCGATCCCGGCCGGGTCCACGTGCTGGCCAACGGCGTGGACACCACCCGGATCACGCCGGGCAATGGCCGCCCCGCCGGGCGGCCGCTCACCGTGGGCTTCGTCGGCACGCTCAAGCCCTGGCACGGGCTGAGCCACCTGCTGGCGGCGTTCGCGCAGGCGGGGACGCAGGTTCCCGGGCTGCGGCTGCTCGTGGTCGGCGACGGCCCGCAGGCCGCCGAGTTCGACGCCGACGCCGCCCGGCTCGCCGTGGCCGACCGGATCGAACGCACCGGTGCGCTCGCGCCGGCCGAGGTGCCCGCGGCCCTGCACCGGATGGATATCGCGGTGGCCCCCTACCCGGCCTGCGCCGACTTCTACTTCTCGCCGCTGAAGGTCTACGAATACCTCGCCGCCGGGCTGGCGACCGTCGCGAGCGCCGTCGGCGAACTGCCCGCGACGCTGGATCACGGCCGCCTCGGGGTGCTGGTGCCGCCGGGCGACCCACCCGCCCTGGCCGCCGCAATCGTCCGCCTGGCGGCCGACGACGCCCTGCGGGCGACTTTCGGCCGGCGGGCCCGCCGCGCCGCCGTGGCGCGGCACGACTGGACGGTCGCGATGACTCGCGCGCTCGCGCTGGTGGGTCTGCGACCCGACCGGGCCGAGTTGGGCTAGGAGGAGCCATGCCCGAACTCCGGCGGCGCACGCGGCCCCGATCCACCCGGGCGGCCTTCCGCTCCCTGCGCACGATGCGGCCCGTGATCCGGCCGCACCTGCGGCGCGAGCGCGGCTTGATTCTGCTCGGGACCCTGGCGTTGTTCGGCGAGGTGCTCATGCGCCTGGCCGAGCCGTGGCCGCTGAGCTACGTCATCGACGGGCTCGTCGCCGCCGCAGGCGGGGGCGGGGCCGGCGGGGCGGGGGCACAGTCGGGCGCGGGCGACGTCGGGCTCCTCGCCGCCGGCTGCGCCGTCGCCTATCTACTGATCACCGCGCTGCGGGCGCTGACCTCCTACGCGATGACGGTGAGCTTCGCCCTGGTCGGCAACCGGGTCCTCACCGCGGTCCGGGCCGACCTGTTCGACCACCTGCAGCGGTTGTCCCTCGCGTTCCACGACAAGGCGAGCACCGGGGATCTGGTGGCCCGGGTCACCGCCGACGTCGGTCGGCTCAAGGAGGTCTCCGTCACCGCGCTGCTGCCGCTGGCCGGGAACCTGGTCACGCTCGCCGGGATGAGCGTCGTCGTGCTGCTGCTCGACGCGCAACTGGCCCTGATCATCCTGGTGGTGCTGCCCTTGTTCGCGCTCGCCGGGGGCCGAATGACCCGCCGGATCCGCACCGTGTCGCGCCGGCAACGCACGGCGGAGGGAAACCTCGCCTCCACCGCGGTCGAGACGCTGACCGCGATGAAGGTCGTGCAGACGTACGCGCTGGAGGATCGGATGGGGGACGGCTTCGCCGCCTCGAACTCGAGCTCGCTGCGCACGGGGGTCCAGGCCAAACGCCTCTCGGCCGGGCTGGAGCGGATCACCGACGCGCTGGTCGGCGCCGCGATCGCCGTCGTGCTGTTCGTCGGGGCGCGCCGGGTCCTCGCCGGCGCCCTGACCCCGGGCGAACTGACGGTGTTCCTCACGTACCTGAAGACGGCCTTCAAGCCCCTGCGGGATGTCGCGAAGTACTCCGGCCGGATCGCCCAGGCGGGGGCGTCCGCGGAACGGATCGTGGAGGTCCTGACGATCCGGCCCGAGATCGAGGACTCCTCCTGGGCGCGGGAGTTGACCCGGGTGCGGGGCCACCTTCGGTTCGAGCGCGTCTGGCTCGCCTACGAGCCGGGACACCCCGTGCTGCGGGGGCTGAGCTTCACCGTGCCGGCGGGCGAACGGGTCGCCGTCGTCGGGCCGTCGGGCGCGGGCAAGTCCAGCATCGTCGCCCTCCTCTCCCGGCTGCGCGATCCCGACGCCGGCAGCGTGCGAATCGACGGACACGACCTGCGCGATTGCACCGTGGGCTCGGTCCGGGCGGCCGTCTCGATCGTGCTGCAGGAGAGCGTGCTCTTTCGCGGCACCATCCGGGCGAACATCGCCCACGGCGGGCCGGCGGTGTCCGACCAGGCGATCGAGGCCGCCGCGAAGCTGGCGGGCGCGCACGAGTTCGTGTGCGCGCTGCCCGACGGCTACGACACGGTGGTCGGCGAGCGGGGGGCGACGCTGTCCGGCGGCGAGCGACAACGGATCGCGATCGCCCGGGCCGCCGTTCGCGACGCCCCGATCGTCGTGCTGGACGAGGCCATGACCGGGCTCGACGAGGACACCGAGCGTGAGGTCATCGACGCGCTCGACCGGCTGACCAGCGGGCGCACCACCCTGGTCATCACCCACGACCTGGCTGCCGCGCGCAACTGCGACCGGGTGCTGCGGATCGAGGCCGGTGCCGTCGCGGCCGACGACCGCCGCCCGCGCGCGGCGCGGGCCGACGCCGGTGCTGCGGCGCGGGCCGACGCCGGAACGGGAGGATCCCGATGACGCTCGACGACGCCACTTCCGTCCTCGTGGCGCGCGATCCCGCCGTGCCCGGGCTGGCCCGGCTCTTGGACGACGCCGCGCTCGCGGACGTCCTCGGTGCCCCCGTCACCGGGACCTACCTGAGGTACAAGCCCGGCACGTCCTTGGTGCTCGCGGCCCGCCTGACCGGGGCCCGCGGGAACGGGGCCGACGGGGACCTGCCCGGCGGCGGAGAACCCGGCGCCGTCGTCGTCGCACGCAGCTATGCCCCCGCCGCGCGGGCCAAACTCGACAAGACCCTGCGCAAGGCTCCGGCGGGCAGCGTGCTCGCGCTCGACGAGGCCGGCGCGACAATCGTCACCCGATGGGACGCCGACCGGGCGCTGCCCGGCGCGCGGCTGCTCCTGGACCGCGGTGCCCGCCGCGCTCTGGGCGACGCGATCACCGGCCCCGACGCGGATGTCTTCGCGGCCGAGCCGCGCCTCGTCCGGTACAACCCCGACCGGCGGGCGGTCCTGCGCCTCGGCACCGGGGGCGAGCGGGTCGCGGCCCGGCTCGTGCCACCGGCGCGCATGGCCGGACCCGTCGCCGGTTACCGGCTCCTCGGCGGGGCGCCCGTGCGCGTCCCGCAGATCCTCTTGGTGCATCGGCGGGGCATCGTCTGCACCCAGTGGCTGCCCGGCACGCCGGCGGACGCGCAGCGGGACGGCCATCCGGACGGGGCCGTCATGGCGCGCGTCGGGACGGCGTTGGCCCGTCTGCACCGGTGGGCGCCCGACCCCGGCGGCGCCGCGGCGAGGGGCGCGCGGTCCGGCGTCGGGCAGGCGCCGATGGCCGCCGCAGCTGCCGCTGCAGCCGGCGTGGTCGGGCTGCGGCCGGGACTCGCGGGGATGGTCGACGCGGTGCTGGGTCGGCTGGCCGACCGGCCGCCGCGCGCGGCGCGGCCGACGGCGGTGCACGGCGACTTCTCGCTGGACCAGGTGATTCTCGACGACGACGCCGGGATCGGTTTCGTCGACCTGGATCGGGCCGGCATGGGCGACCCCGCCCACGATGTCGCCTCGTTCATCGCCCACCTGATCTGCACCGGTCGGGCGGGAGCGGACTTTGCCGCGGACCCGCTCGCGGGCGCCTTTCTGGCCGCCTACGGCCGTGCCGGTCTCCCGCTCCATGACCTGCCCGGGCTGGTCGCCGCCCATCTGCTCGGCCGTGCCTGCGAGCCGTTCCGCACCCGCCGGCCCGACTGGCCCGACCGGATGGATCAGCTGGTCCGGGCGGCCCTCGCCCTGGTCCGCGGCGCCGACGCGGGCGCCGTGGCGCGGGCGCGGGTCCGGGCGCGGGTGCCCGCCCGCGTCGCGGATTTCGCGATCCGGGCCGCCTTCCCGCGCTCCGCCGAGCATGCGCTGCTGACCGGCACGATCGGCGGCGAGGTGGCGGCCGGACAGTGGTTCGCCGACCCGAGCCGCGCCGCGACGGTCGCGGACGGGCTCCGGGCCGCCGGACCGGGCGAGGGCGGACCGGGCGAGGCCCGGCGAGGCGAGACGTCCGGCGTCGTGCATCGGCTGGGGGTCGGCGCCGTCGTGATCCACCGCGCCGGACGCGACCCGCAGTTGCCCCGGCTCGCCGAACTCTGCGCGGTTCCGGGGGCGCGCCTCGTCGCACATCGGCCGGGGCGGCGCGGCGTCGTCCGTGGCCCGGACGGAAGCTATACCAAGATCACCGCTCGGGTGGCCGGCCCACCGCCCCGAGTACCGACCGGTTCCTTCGGCACCGCGCGGGAACTCGCCCGGGACGCGCACTCCGTGACCACGGCGGCGCTGCCCGGCCGCACCCTGCACCAGTGGCTCACCGACCCGGCCACGCCCGACCACGTGCTGGCCGCTCTCGCCGGCGCGGTGGGTGGGGCGCTGCGCCGGCTGCACCGGACCGCCGACCGCGGCCTGGCGGCGCACCCCGCGGCGGCGGAATGCGCCGTCGCCGCTCGATGGCTCCGCTTCGCCCACGCGTTCGGCGCCCTCCCCGACCCCGCCGACATCCTCGCCGGCCTCGCCGCGGCGATGCGTGCCGCACCCGTGACGGCCGCCGTGTTCACGCACGGCGACCTGCACGACAAGCAGTTGATTCTGGAACCCGGCGGTCCGCCCGGGCTGATCGACTTCGATCTGGTCGCCGCCGCCCACCCCGCGCTCGACCTGGCCAATCTGCTCGCCCACCTGCACCTACGCGTGCTGCAGGGAATCTGCCCAGCCGTCCGGGCCGCGCAATTCGGGGCCGCCGTAGTGGCGGCGTACGAGCCCTCGGCCGAGGTGCGGGCCGCCCTGCCGGCCTACGGGCGGGCCGCCCGAGCGCGCCTGGCCGGCGTCTATTCCTTCCGGCCCGGGCGGCGCGCCGTCGTGGCGGCGCTGCTGCAGACGCTCGACGACCCCTTGCTCGCCACCGGCACGAACCAGAACTCGGGCGCGCGCCGCGCGCCCCGGCAACCCGAGGAGAGACGCCATGACCCACACCGTGCACCCTGACCCGAACACCAAGCCGGACACCGACCCGACCACCGACCCGACCACCGAACCCACCGGCTGCCGGCCGATCCCGCCCGCGCCGCGGCGACGGATCACCGTCATCGGAACCGGTTACCTCGGCGCCACCCACGCCGCCTGCCTGGCCGAACTCGGCTACGAGGTGCTCGGGGTGGACACCGATCAGGCCAAGATCGACGACCTCGCCCGCGGCGTCCTGCCGTTCTACGAGCCGGGCCTGCCCGACCTACTGGCGGCGCACCTCGCCTCCGGCCGGCTGCGGTTCGGCACGTCGCTGCGCGAGGCGGCCGAGTTCGGCGACTTCCACTTCGTCTGTGTCGGCACCCCGCAACGACCCGGGGCGCCTGCCGCCGACGTCTCGCAGGTGGTCGCCGCCTACCGCGGCCTGGCCCCACACGTCACCGCCGACGCCCTGATCGTGGGCAAGTCGACGGTCCCCGTGGGTACCGCCGCGAACCTGCAATCCATGGTCGATGAGTTGGCCCCACCCGGATTGACCATCGGCGTGGCCTGGAACCCGGAATTCCTCCGGGAGGGCTTCGGCATCGAGGACACCATTCGCCCGGACCGCGTCGTCGTGGGCGTGACGGATCCGCTGCAGGAGAAGCTGCTGCGCGAGGTGTATGCGCCACTGATCGACGCCGGCGTTCCCTTCCTGGTGACCGACCCGGCGACCGCCGAATTGGTCAAGGTCTCCGCCAACGCCTTCCTGGCTACCAAGGTCACCTTCATCAACGCCATCGCCGAGGTCTGCGACGCGGCGGGGGCCGACGTGGCCACCCTCGCGCGGGCGATCGGGCTCGACGCCCGGATCGGCCCCGAGTTCCTCCGCGCGGGCATCGGCTACGGCGGCGGCTGCCTGCCCAAGGACGTCCGCGCCCTGATCGGCCGGGCCGACGAACTGGGCGTGAACAGCGCCGTCAGCCTGCTGCGGGCGGTGGACTCCATCAACATGCGCCAGCGTTCCCGGCTCGTCTCGCTGGCCGTCGAAGAATGCGGCGGCGACGTGCTCGGGCGCCGGATCGCCGTGCTGGGCGCCGCTTTCAAGCCGAGCACGGACGACGTGCGCGACTCGCCCGCGCTCAACATCGCCGCCCAGTTGCAGTTGCGCGGGGCCGCGGTCGTCGTCTACGACCCGCAGGCCCGCGAGACCGCGCTGGCCGAGTTCCCCACCCTGCGGCACGCGGCGTCGGCCGTCGCCGCCCTGGACGGGGTGGACCTCGTCCTGCACCTGACCGAGTGGCCTGAGTTCGCCCGGCTCGACCCGGTCGAATTGCGCGGCATCGTCCGGCGCCCCTGCCTGATCGACGGCCGCAACGCCCTGGATCCCCAGGCCTGGGCCGGCGCCGGCTGGCGGTACCGAGGCATCGGTCGCCGGGTCGGCGCGCCACGGCTCGCGGCCTAGCGGAGCGCCTCTGCATCGGGCGCGAGGTAGAGCCGCGCCGCGCGAGGTAGAGCCGTAGCGCGCCCGACACGCCGGTCCGGCGACGCCACGCATCTACCTCGGCCGAGGGCGAAAACCGCAGCGTTGAGTTCTTTCGTCTGTGCGTCGCTGAGCAGTTGGATCGTCAGCCGAGCAGGCCGTCGACAAAGGTGGCGGGATCGAAGGGGGCCAGGTCGTCCGCGCCCTCGCCGAGGCCGACGAGCTTGACCGGCACACCCAATTCGCGCTGCACCGCGACGACGATGCCGCCGCGCGCCGTGCCGTCCAGCTTGGTCAGCACGATGCCGGTCACCCCCGCCACCTCACCGAACACCCGCGCCTGGGTGAGCCCGTTCTGGCCCGTCGTCGCGTCGAGGACCAGCAGCACCTCGCTCAGCGGCGCCACCTTCTCGATCACCCGTCGGATCTTGCCCAGTTCGTCCATCAGGCCCTGCTTGTTCTGCAGCCGCCCGGCGGTGTCGACGACGACGACTCCGACGCCTTCGTCCCGGCCACGCCGAACGGCATCGAAGGCAACGGCCGCGGGGTCCGCGCCGTCCCGGTCCGCCCGCACCGTCTCGACCCCGACCCGCGCGCCCCAGGTCTGCAGTTGGTCGGCCGCCGCCGCCCGGAAGGTGTCCGCAGCCCCGAGCAGCACCTGCCGGTCCTCGGCCACCAGCACGCGCGCGAGCTTGCCGACCGTCGTCGTCTTGCCCGTCCCGTTCACGCCCACCACCAGCACGACGGCGGGGACCGCGCCGCCGTCGCCCGCCGGGTTCGGCCCGACGGCGAGCGACCGGTCGAGCGCCGGATCGACCAGGGCAATCAATTCCTCCCGCAACATCGCCCGGACCGCGGCGGCGTCCCGCACCCCCAGCACCCGCACCCGGGTGCGAAGCTTGTCGATCAACTCCCCCGCCGGCCCCGCCCCGACGTCCGCCAGGAGGAGCGTCTCCTCAAGTTCGTCCCAGTCGTCCTCGGCCAGGTGATCGCGGGAGAGTACGGCCAGCAGTTTCGCGCCGAACGGCGAACCGGACCGCGCCAGGCGACCGCGCAGCCGGGCCAGCCGGCCCGCCACCGGCTCGGGACGTTCGAGCGGCGGGGCCACCGCGGCCGATTCCGGCTCCGCGACGACGGTCCCGGCGGCAGTGGTCTCAGCCTCGGTGGCGGCGGCCTCGCCGGAGACAGCCGGCGCCGTCGCCGCTCCGGTCGGCGCCTCGACGGACGGCGCCTCTCCGGTCGGCGCCTCTCCGGACGGCGCCTCTCCGGACGGCGCCTCGGCGACCGTCGTCCCGACCGGCGCCGCCTCAACCGGCGGCGCCGTCGATCCCTTCGTGCCGGCGGGCGGCAGCGCGCGGCCGCGCCGCTGTAACCCGACCAGCACCGTGGCGATGAGCCCCACGGCCACGACAGCAAGAACGATCAACACCCACGCGTCAGTCACCCGGGAAGTCTCTCAGATGCCGCCGGGCCGGGCACCGGCCGGATGGTAGACCGTCACGCCAACCCCCGGGTCGGGAGAGGTCGGGCGCAGGGGAAGGGGCGCCGGTCGTGGCGGGCCTGGCGGGAGGCCGCGAGGCACGAGCGGCCGGATGGTAGACCGTCACGCCAACCCCCGGGTCGGGAGGGGTCGGGCGCAGGGGAAGGGGCGCCGGTCGTGGGGGGCCAGGCGGGAGGGCGCGCGGCCCGGGCCGCCGGCGGGGGGACCCGCGCCCCATCCCCCGCGCCCCACCCACCCCCCGCCCCCCACGCCCCCCCCCCCGCCCCCCCCCCGACCGACCGCCCCCTACGCCACCCGCCCGTCCCGCAGCCGCTGACTGATCACCGTCGACACGCCGTCGCCCCGCATCGTCACCCCGTACAGCGCGTCCGCAATCTCCATGGTCCGCTTCTGGTGCGTGATAACGATGAGCTGCGAATCCTCCTGCAACTCCGCGAAAATCTCGAGCAACCTGCCGAGATTGACGTCGTCGAGCGCCGCCTCCACCTCATCCATCACGTAGAACGGCGACGGGCGCGCCTTGAAGATCGCCACCAGGAGCGCGACCGCGGTCAGGGAGCGTTCCCCGCCGGAGAGCAGCGACAGGCGCTTGACCTTCTTGCCCGCCGGCCGGGCCTCGACCTCGATCCCGGTGGTCAGCATGTCGCCCGGGTCGGTGAGCACCAAACGGCCCTCGCCACCGGGGAACACCCGCGCGAACACCCGCTCGAACTGCACGGCAGTGTCCCGGAACGCCTCGGTGAACACCCGTTCCACCCGCTCGTCGATCTCGCGGACGATCTCCAGCAGGTCGGCGCGCGATTTGCGCAGATCGGTGAGTTGGTCGGCGAGGAACTTGTGCCGCTCCTCCAGCGCGGCGAATTCTTCCAGGGCGAGGGGGTTGACCTTGCCGAGCCGGGTCAGGTTCCGCTCGGCGGCCCGCAGCCGCTTCTCCTGAGCGGCCCGGTCGTACGGCACCTCGCGCGGGCTGCCCTCGTCCTCCGGGTCGGCCAAGCCGGTGACCGGCACCATCCGGTGCGGCCCGAACTCGTCGATCAGCACGGCGGGATCCAGGCCGAGTTCTTCGACGCTGCGCGTCTGCAACTGTTCGATCCGCAACTGCTGCTGGGCACGGGCGACCTCGTCGCGGTGCGCGACGTCGGTCAGCTCGCGCAGCCGCGTCGCCAACACGTCGGCCTCGGCCCGGACCCGGACGACCTCGGCGTCCAGTTCGGCGCGCGCGGCCTGGGCCGCGTCGCGCTCGTCGGCCGCCCGGGCGAGGGAGCCCTCGATCGCCGCCAGAGCGCGCAACGCGCCGTCGTGCACGGCGCCCGCCCGCACGGCCTGGCGGGCCCGGGCCGCCTGCCGG
>JAVBMU010000035.1:0-14450 GCA_031552185.1 Cellulomonadaceae bacterium
GGCCCGGCGGGCGGCGGCCCGGCCGTTGGCGGCCCGGCGGGCGGCGGCCCGGCCGTTGGCGGCCCGGCGGGCACCGGCGAGCCGCTGACCGCTCGCGAACGCGAGGTGCGCCGCCTGGTCGAGTTCGGCCTCGCCTACAAGCAGATCGCCGCCCGCCTCGGGATCTCGATCAAGACGGTCGAGAAGCACGTCGGCGCAATCCTGCGCAAGACGGGCGCGCCGAGCCGAGCCATGCTCGTGCGCCGCACCCTGCCCGCATCCTGAGCCGGTGTCCCGACTCCGCCGCATGGGGGTCGGCTGGGGGAAAGACCCCATTCCCGGCTCCCCCGGCTCGGCCTAGCGTGGGCGGGGATTCGCCACCTGCAAGGAGGCTTGGATGGCCGTGACGTCGCTGAAGGAAATCCTGGACCACGCCTTTGAGGCGCGGTACGGAGTGCCCGCGATCAATGTTGTCAATGACCTGACGCTGGAGGCCGTCCTCGCCGGGGCGGTGCAGGCGCGGTCGCCGCTGATCGTCCAGACCTCGGTGAAGACGGTGAAGTCGATCGGCGCGAAGGTCCTGTTCGGCATGTGGGAGACGATGACGGCCGGCATCGAGGTGCCGGTCGCGCTGCACTTGGACCACTGCCCCGAGCGAGCGGTCATTACCGAGTGCCTCGGCATCGGCTGGAATTCGGTGTTGTTCGACGCCTCGGCGCTCCCGGTCGCGGAGAACCAGCGCCAGACGATCGAGGTGGTCGCCGAGGCGCGCCGCCACGGCGCCCACGTAGAGGGCGAGATCGAGTCCATCACGGGCGTCGAGGACGGCATCGGCTCGGACACGGCGGCTCAGCGCCAGTCGCTCGACACCGCGCTCGAATTCATCCGAGCCACCGGCGTCGATGTCTTCGCGCCGTCGATCGGCAACGCGCACGGCGTCTATTCGCGGACGCCGGACCTGGACGGGCAGCGCGTGAGCGACGTCGTCGACGCCGCCGGCATTCCCGTCGCCCTGCACGGCGGCAGCGGCATGACGGACGATCAATTCCACGACCTGATCGCCCGCGGCTGCGCCAAGGTGAACATTTCGACCAACCTCAAGATCACCTTCATGAAGTCCAACCTGGAATTCCTGCGGGCGGCCGAGGCCGCGAATAAGTGGGATCCGCCGACGCTGTTCCGCAAGGTCCGGGCCGACGTCGTCGCGCTCACCACCGGCCTGTGCGAGACCTTCGGTTCGGCCGGCCGGGCGTGGTCATGACGCCGGCGCTGATTCTCGACTGCGACGGCGTGCTTGCGGATACCGAACGCACGGGCCATCTGGTCGCGTTCAATCGGACCTTTCGCGAACTGAACGTCCCCGTGCAGTGGAGCGACGACGAATACGCGGTCAAGGTGCGGATCGGCGGCGGCAAGGAGCGGATGGCGAGCCTGCTCACCCCGGAATTCGTCGCGGCGAACGGGTACCCCACGGACCCGGCCGGGCAGGCCGAACTCCTCGCCGGTTGGCACCGCCACAAGACCGCCGTCTACCAGGAACTGGTGGCCGCCGGGGCGTTGCCCGCGCGGCCCGGGGTGGCCCGACTGATCGGGTCGGCGCTCGACGCCGGGTGGACACTCGCGGTGGCGTCGACCTCGGCCGAACCGTCGGTGCGAGCGGTGCTGGAGCACGCCGTCGGGCCGGACGTCGCCGCCCGCGTCGGGATCTTCGCGGGCGACATCGTGGCGCACAAGAAGCCCGCGCCGGACATCTATCTGTACGCCCTCGACCACCTGCGGCTCGATCGCGAGGACGTCGTCGTCGTCGAGGACAGCGCCTCGGGGCTGCGGGCCGCGCTCGCCGCCGGGCTGCGGACCCTCGTCACGGTCAGCGCCTACACCACGGCCGAGGACTTCACCGGGGCGTCGCTCGTGGTCACCGACCTCGGCGAGCCCGAGGAGCCCGCCCGCGTGCTGGCCGACCCGCTGGGCCTCGGCCGGGTCGACCTCGTCGACCTCGGCACGCTCACCGCCATCCTCGGCCGACCACGGCCCGCCGTCGACAGTTCCGTCCCATGAGTGAGGAGCAGGCATGACCACCAGCTTCCGCGACACCGAATTCGTGCTGCATACCATCGCGACGACGTGCGTCGAGAACGAGAAGGCGTTCGGCGACCTCGATTCCGTGGTCGGCGACGGCGATTTCGGGTATTCCCTCGCCCGCGGCTTCGAATTGGCGCTGGCCAACTGGGACGGATTCGACCGGGCGGATATCGGCACCTTCCTGCAGAAGATCGCGATGACGATTACCGGTCGAATCGGGGGCACCTCCGGACCGATCTGGGGGACGGCGTTCCTGCGGGCCGGTTCCGTGGTCAAGGGCCGCGACGAGATCAGCGGGGCCGACGTCGTCGCGATGCTGCGGGCGGCCATCGAGGGCATCAAGGCGCGCGGGAACGCCGACGTCGGCGACAAGACGCTGCTCGATGCCCTGGTGCCCTTGACCGACACCCTTGAGAAGGCGCTGGCCGCGGGGGCGGGCAGCGACCACGCCCTCGCCGCGGCGGCGTCGGCCGCCCGCGAAGCGGCCGACGCGACCACCGGAATGCTCGCCAAACGCGGCCGGGCGGCGTACACCGGCGAACGGTCGATCGGCTCCCCCGACGCGGGCGCCGTCGCCGTCGCCATCATCTGCGAGCGAATTGCCGCCGACTGGCCCGGCCGACCGGCCGGCTGAAGCCCGGAGCATCGTCCCGGAGCACCGAACGAACCATCTGAACGAACCATCGTCACGTACCACCGTTCGACACCGTTCCCCGCACGTTGGGCAACCGAAGTGGAGACCACGAGATGAAGAAGTTCGTCAACGACCCGAAGCAGTATGTCCCCGAGATGCTGAAGGGCATCGCCCTCGCCAACCCCGACACGCTGCGCTACGTGCCCGAGTACAACCTCATCATGCGGACGGACGCCCCCCGCGAGGACAAGGTCTCGATCATTCAGGGCTCCGGATCCGGACACGAGCCCGCGCACGTGCTCACCGTCGGCAAGGGCATGCTCGACGGCGCCTGCCCCGGCGATGTCTTCGCCGCACCGCCGATGGACTACGTCTACGAGACCACCAAGCTGCTCGCGTCGTCGAAGGGCGTCCTGCTCCTGGTGAACAACTACACCGGCGACCGAATGGCCTTCGACATGGCCCAGGAGATGAGCCAGGCCGACGGCGTGAACGTGCGGACGCTGTTCATCGACGACGACGTTGCCGTGCAGGACTCCACCTACACGGTCGGTCGCCGCGGGGTGGCCGGGAACTTCTTCGTCATGAAGGCCGTGGGCGCCGCTGCCGAGGAGGGTGCCGACCTCGATGAACTCGTCCGGATCGGCGAGAAGGTCAACTCGGTCACCCGCACCATGGGTCTGGCGCTGACGCCGTGCACGCCGCCCGCCAAGGGCTCGCCGCTGTTCGAACTGGCCGATGACGAGATCGAGATCGGCGTCGGCATCCACGGCGAGCCCGGCCGCCGGCGGGGCAAGCTCGCTCCCGCCGACGAGCTGGTGGACGAACTGCTCGGCCGGATCGTGCCGGACCTGCCCTATCAGTCGGGCGACCGGGTCGCGCTCATGGTCAACGGCCTCGGCGGCACCCCGATCAGCGAGCTCTACCTGCTCTACGGGCACGCCCACGAGGTGCTCTCCGGTCAGGGGATCACGATTGCGCGCTCCTACGTCGGCGAGTACTGCACCTCGCTCGAGATGGCCGGCGCATCGATCACGCTGGTCCGGCTCGACGACGAGATCGAGCGGCTCCTCGCCGCGCCGGCCGAGATCGGCGTCCGGATCTTCTGAGCCGGCGGGCCGGGCGGTGCCGCCGAACCCGTGATTGGTTGCGTTTCACCGCGAAAACTGCAACTGATCACGGGTTCGGCGCCGTGCCCACCGCAGCCTCCTCAGCGCTCCGCGTCGAGTTCGCGGGCGACGATCTCGGCTGCCGTATGCGGATCGTAGCCGCGCCGGGCCAGGGCGCCGACCGCACGGCGCAGGCGCACCGCGCGATCCAACCCCTGCGTTGCGGCGAGCCGCCGCCGGGCCAGCCCGGTCGCCGCCTCCTCCTCGGCGTCCGCGCTGATCGCCGCGGCCGCCTCGGCCGCGAGGTCCGCCTCGATCCCACGCCGAACCAAGTCGGCCACGACGGCGCGACGCGAAAGCCCGCGTTCCCCGTGGCGGGTCGCGACGAGGTCGCGGGCCAGCGCGGCGTCATTCACGAGGCCCACGCCTTCCAGCCGGTCGAGGACCGGCTCGACGACGCGATCCGGGTAGCCCTTGCGAGCGAGCAACTGCGCGAGTTGCGCCCGACTGCGCGCGGTTCGCGCGAGCGCGTCGAGCACGGCCCGATGAGCGCCGGCGGCGAGTTGCTCGTCGGCCGCCGCGGCGTCGACTCCGCCCGCCGGACGGTCTTCCCCCGCCGAGCCGATCAGAACGGCACCTTCGGGTCGGCCGCGGCCTTGGCCGAGGCGCGCCCGGCCGAGGCGCGGGTCCCCGTCCCCCGCCCGGAAGTCGATCGAGAACCCGTCGCCGCACGGCCGGTTCCGGTCCCGGTTGCCGAGCCACCGACGCCGGCCGCCGCACCACCGGCTGCGCCCGCCGTCGGAGTTGATGCGACGCCATTGGTGCCCGCGACGCCGACCGCCGAGGCATCCCCCGCCGAGCCGGGCGCTGCGGACCCCGCGTCCTGGGACGTCGCCGTGGCCTCGGTCTGGGGGCCGACGCCGAGCTTCGCCTTGATCTTCCGCTCCAACTCGGCGGCCAGGTCCGGGTTGTCCCGCAGGAACGAGCGGGCGTTCTCCTTGCCCTGCCCGAGTTGGTCGCCCTCGTAGGTGAACCAGGAGCCCGACTTGCGCACAAAGCCGTGCTCGACGCCCATGTCGATCAGGCCGCCCTCCCGAGAGATCCCGACGCCGTAGAGAATGTCGAACTCCGCCTGCTTGAACGGCGGCGCCATCTTGTTCTTGACCACCTTGACCCGGGTCCGGTTGCCCACGGGCTCGGTACCTTCCTTCAAGGTCTCGATGCGCCGGATGTCGAGCCGGACCGAGGCGTAGAACTTCAGCGCCTTGCCTCCGGTCGTCGTCTCGGGACTGTTGTGCACCATGACCCAGTCGGCCAGGTAGTTGTGGTTCCCCTCGACCTCGATGTCGAATCGGTTCATCGAGCGCGTCGGGGGCTTGACCCGGACGTCGATGACGCGGGCGGGAATCGGCACCGACCGCGACTCGACGAATTCGGGCGTCACCGCAAAGTCACCGCGCAGCCCAGGGAGCAGCTTGTCCTGCATGGATGGGTGCACGAACGGGGCGATGATCTCCTGGAACCGGGCCGTGCCCGCCGCGGACATCGTCAGCACGTGCCGGGCGCGAGTTCCTCGGCTCCGAATCGTGCACTCGACGCCGTGCGTGTCCTGCAAGTACTCCAGCAGACGGGTCCGCGAGCCGGGGCTCATCGCATCGACGCAGATTTCCGTGCGCCCGCTACCGCCGGCAGTCCGGGCCCGGTCGCCCTTCGCCCGGAGTCGGAAGGACGCCGCGTCCATGTACCAGACTGCGAGGGCGAGCGGCGTCAGCGCCTTCAGGTATTCATCGGTGATGTGCTTCTTCCCGCCGCCGAAATACACGACCGCACGGAGTTCGGCCAACTCGGGCAGCGGCATCAAGTCGACGTGGACCGCACCGTTCGACCGGACACTGCGGGACTGGCCGATGTTGCCGAACATGGATGCCTTCCAGTCCAGGTACTCGACCTGGCGCGGGCCGTGACCCATCCGGTACCTGACCCCCCGGCGCCCGCGACGGTTCGGGGCGAGATGCCCGCCGCCGAGCAGTCCACCGAGGACCATCTGCCACTGCTGGTCGGACAACCGCACACCTTCGGCGATCAGGACCCGATCACCCGCGATGATCTCGCCGGCCTCGCGCCAGCCACCCGGCGTGCGGATGAGGTGGTTCTCCGTGGCGGCGAACTGTGCCTTCCCGTTGCCACCGGCGCGCTCGACGGTGAACTGCAGGAACCGCTCGGCGGGCCCGTTGTTGAACCAGTTCACGACCTTGCGCGGCACGCAGTGGCCGGTCTCCGGGTCGTAGGACAACACCTCGACCGGGAGCCTCTGGTAGACGATTTTTCCGATCTTCTCGGTGCTCCCGTCGGCGAGCACGACGCGGGTTGAATACGAGAAGCAGCCGAAGAACACACCGATCTTCTCGCGCAGTTGGTTGATGAAGATGGCGGTCGTCCCGGACGCCGAAAGGGCGCCGGTGATCTTGCGCAGGGCCTGGGACATCAGGCGCGCCTGGAGGCCGACGTGGCTGTCGCCCATTTCCCCCTCGATCTCGGCCTTCGGCACCAGCGCCGCGACCGAGTCGATCACGATGACGTCCAGCGCCCCGGACCGGATCAGCATGTCCGCGATTTCCAGCGCCTGCTCACCGGTGTCCGGCTGGGAGACGAGCAGCGCGTCGGTGTCGACGCCGAGCTTCTTCGCATACTCCGGATCGAGGGCGTGCTCGGCATCGATGAAGGCCGCGATGCCGCCCGCCCGCTGCGCGCTCGCCACCGCATGGAGCGCGACCGTCGTCTTGCCGCTCGATTCCGGACCGTAGATCTCGACCACCCGCCCGCGGGGCAGCCCGCCGATGCCGAGCGCCACGTCGAGCGCGATCGAGCCGGTCGGAATGACGTCGACGGGAGCGCGGCCCTCGTCCCCCAGCCGCATGACGGAACCCTTGCCGAAGCTCCGGTCGATCTGGGCGAGGGCCGCCTCGAGCGCCTTCTCGCGGTCTGCGGGTGCGGGCATGGTCGCTTCACCTTCGTCGTCGGGCGCGTCGCGCCATTGGTCATGGACCGGTGGCACCGGCCCTGGTTGCCGCGGGCGACCCCCTGGGGTCACGCGGCTCCTTGGACATTACGAGAGACCACTGACATCGGCCGCGGGCACCCCGCCCGGAGTGTGGACGAGCAACGCATCAATGTCGTTGTGTATCACTGTAGCCGAACATGTGTTCGAGTCGCGGCGAGCGTCGCGGCGTGTCCGGGGCGCGTCCACGACTGGCCCGGTTCGAGCACGACGACGTCCGTGCCCGGCGCCTCGCGGCCGGCTGCGGCGGCGAACGCGGCGCCCGCATGATCCATCCAGCCCCGGGGCAGGTTCCGGCCCCCGGGCGCGTGCAGGGTGCCCCAATGCACCGGCACCGCGGCGCGCACCCCCACCTCCGCGCACACCCGGGCCGCCCGCGCCGGATCCATGTGTCCACCCGACAGCCGGGGTCCCCACCCACCCACGGGAATCAGCGCGAGGTCGATCGGCCCGCCCGCGAGATCGGGCAGCCGCACCAGGTCCGGGTAGGGCTCCGTGTCGCCGGCCACCCACACCCGGTACGCGTCGCCCGCCCCGCCGCCGTCGATCCGAATCAGGTGCCCGTTGGCCGCGTTCGGGCGGTGCGGCATCGGCCGCGACCCGTGCACCGCCGGCACCAACCGCACGCCCACCCCGGACCCGGGCAGCACGTCCACCCAGTCCGACCCGACGCCGACGCCGACCAGCCCGCGCTCGCGCAGCCAGCGGGCATTCGCGGGCGCCGTCAGCACGGGCGCCGCGCCGAGCAGGCGGAGCGACCGCAACTCGGCATGGTCGTGGTGCAGATGGGACAGCAGCACGGCATCGGCCCCCCGCCACACGTCCGCCGGCCGGTCCCCACGACGGCGCAACATCCCGGCGTGTCGATGCAGCAAGGGGTCCGTGACCAGCTTGATCGCCCCGGGCCCGCCCCCGGGCCCCCCGCCGCGACCGCCGATGTCGACCACCACCGTCGAATGCCCCAACCACGTCAAGCGCACTGACGAACCGTACCCGGTCACGGCGCGGTCGCCCCGCCGGCCGCCCGGCCGGCGTCGCTCGCCGAGCGCAGCCCGAGTGCGGCGAGCCATCCGGTCAGGCACCGGTGCACCGTCTCGGCGCCGACGAGCATCTGCGTCGACCCGACCGGTTCGCGGGCCCGGGCGGGAATGTCGAGGTCGACCGGATGGATGAGCACCGCTTCATTCTGCGCGCCCCCGAGGCCCCCGTGCGAGCCCACCAGGCCCTCGAAGGCGTGCACCATGCCGACCTCGTCGACCGTCGAGATCAGAACCAGGTCACCCGAGTCGGCGAGATCCGCGAGGCGGAGCAGGTCCGCCGCGGCGCGCGGCCCGTAGGCCGCCAACGGATCGGCGCCCTCGACCCGGCCGGAGCGCAACTCGTGCGCCCCCGCCCGGCCCCGGACGACGACGGCGTCGTCGGCCCGGGCGAGGACCAGGCCGATCGCCGGATTGCCCAGCAGCCCGGGCACCAGCGCAGGCCAGCGGACCCGAATGTCCGCCTCGTCCAGCCGCTCGGCCGCGCCGGGGAACCAGATCATCGCGAGGTTGCCGGAGCCGGTCACAACCACCTCGGGCACCGCCGCGGGCGGCGCGCCGGCCGTCCCCGCCGACTCGGCGGCCGATCCGGAATCCGGACCGACGATCGTGCGCGCGACGCCGGAGCGCGCGAAGGCGTTCAACGCGGTGTTCAGCGATCCCCACACCTCGCCCCGATCGCCGCGGTCGCCGCGCCGCATCCCCTCGGGTTCGGTCGGCAGTGCCATCAGCCGCCGCACCTCATCGGCCAGGGTGACGCCCGCGACCTGCGCGAAGGTGGACCCGAGCGACTGGCCGTGATCCGAGAGCACCACGATCCGGTACTCCCGCGGGGCGCCCGCGGCGACGCGCTCCCACAGCCCCACCACCCGATCGAGCCCCTCCAACGCGCGCAGCGCCTCCGGCCGCAACGGACCAGCGTGGTGGGCGATCTCGTCGTAGTCCACGAGGTCGACGAAGATCGCGGGCGCGCCCCGGAGCATCTGTTCGGCGACGAGCGTCGTGTTCAGGTCCCGCAGGATCACATTCGAGACCGCGCGCAGCGCCGGGTAGGCGCCGAACCGAGAGACGCGCGGCTCCACCCCGCGCGCCACCTGCTGCCACCCCTGGAACAACTCCTTCACGAACTCCGCGACCGTCGTGACCAACGCCCGGACCAGGACGAACGGACTCGCGAAGAACCGGACGAACATCTCGCCCGGGCCGAGCCCGGACCGCGCGCGGCTCATCACCAGCAGCGATGTCGGCGCGTCCCCGGAGAACATCGAGGAGATGGCGACCCCGCCCTCGGCCAACAGCCCCGCCCCGTCGCTGATCCGCGCCTCGATCACCGCGGCGTCGGCCGGCCGGCTGGCGACCATAAGCCGCCCGTCGCCGCGGTCCCACCACCGGAAGGCCGGCACCTGGTCGCTGGTGCCGTGCAGGAGGCCGGCGAGGCTGGCCGGCGTCGTCGCCGGAACCCGCGCCCACCACGTTTCCAGCCGGTGACTGCCGCCGGCGAGCCACCGGGCGAGGGTGGGCACATGGCCGGCCTGAAGGGCGTAGTCGAGGGTCTGCCGGCCCAGCCCGTCGAGCTGGATCAGGAGGATCCCCGCCGGGTGACCGCCCGCGGGCGGCGCCTGCCCGGCGTCGAGCCGACGCCGGGCGGTGCGGCTCGCCCGGCGCAGCAGGTCGCCCAGGACGTAGTCATTGTCCCGGGCGCCGGTCACCCAGCGGCCCGCCGCCATCAGGATCCCGGCGACGATGAGGACCGCAGCGACGTCGGACCACGAGTCGATTCGCACGCCCGGGATGAAGCTCAGCGCGAGCCACGCCACGACGAGCTGCGCGCCGACCCCGAGGAACAACGCACCCGCCGCGCCCAGACGGACGGCGAGTCGCCGTAACAGGGGACGGGCCAGGATGTCACCGAGGCCGACAGCCACGACGGCGGCGAGCAGCGACCACAAGCTGTCCACCGAGGCACCGGGCAGAATGCCGATCGCGAGGCCGAGGCCGGCGGCGGTCGAGACCAGCGACCAGAGGGCAAACCGGACGTCCTCCGCGCTCACGCGGCGACGCCGCCGGCGGCCGGCGGCGGGCTGGGTCATCTCGCCGGCGGCGCGGGCCGACGCCGATCGGTCCCCCACCGCTGCTCGTCCGGGATATCGAGGGCATCGCACAGGGCGTGCCAGACGACGCGCGGCTCGACGCCGTCCTCGATCGCCTGGCCGGCCGTGCGGTCGCCGAGGGCCGTCAGCACCTGGTCGCCCGCGAGGGTTCGGCCGTATTCGGCGCCGAAGACCTCGTCGACGAGTTGCCAGAACTCACGGTTGCGCATCCCCCCAGCCTGCCATGCCCGGTGGGGTCCGACGCCGGTGTGCCTGTCAGCGGCGACCGACACAATGGGACGATGACGAGCGAGCCGGCCGCCGGACTCCCGCCCGCGTTCGGCGCGCCGACCCGGGCGTGGTTCGCCGGCGCCTTCGAGCACCCCACGGCTGCCCAACTCGGCGCCTGGGCAGCGATCGAGAGCGACCGACACGCCCTGGTGGTTGCGCCCACCGGGTCGGGCAAGACCTTGGCTGCCTTCCTGTGGTCACTGGATCGCCTGCTGAGCCCGGGGCCGGGTGATCGGGGCGATGCCGCGCCGGGCGACCCGGCTCGCCGCTGCCGCGTGTTGTACATCTCACCGCTGAAGGCGCTGGCGGCCGACGTCGAGCGAAATCTGCGTTCCCCGTTGACGGGCATCCGCCAGGCCGCGGCGCGGCTCGGGGCGCCGGTGCGGGACGTCACCGTCGGCATGCGCACGGGCGACACGCCGGCCGCCGAGCGGCGCAGGTTCGCCACCCACCCGCAGGACATCCTGATCACGACGCCGGAGTCGCTCTTCCTCATCCTGACCTCGGCCGCCCGAGCCGGCCTGGCGGGCGTCGAGACGGTCATCGTGGACGAGATCCATGCCGTCGCGGGCACCAAGCGCGGGGCACACCTCGCGGTCAGCCTCGAACGGCTCGACGCCTTCCTGACGGCCGGCGACCGCCGGCCCGCACAACGGGTCGGGCTGTCCGCGACCGTCCGGCCGGTCGATGCCGTCGCGACCTTCCTCGCCGGCATGCGCGCGCCCGCGGACGGCGGCCGGGACGTCGTCGTCGTCCAGCCGCCCGCGGCCAAGCAGGTGGAGGTCAGCATCGTCGTCCCGGTGCCGGACCTGGGCGACCTCGGGTCGGCCCCGACTCCCGGCCTCGGCGCCGGCCCGGCCGCGCCCGACCCGTTCGGCGCGGACGGCGGCGCCCTCGCCCGGCGGGCCCGGGCCTCGGTGTGGCCACACGTCGAGGAGCGCGTCGTCGACCTGGTCGCCGCCCACCGCTCCACGCTGGTGTTCACGAACTCGCGGCGCGGCGCCGAGCGGCTCACCGCCCGGATGAACGAGGTCTGGTCGGAGCGCACCGGCGGCCCCGAAGCCGATCCGGGCGTCCTCGTCCCGAGCGTCATCAGCGGCCAGTCGGGCGCCGCCGGCGGCGCCGCGGCGGCAATCGCCCGAGCCCACCACGGTTCGATGAGCCGAGCCGAGCGCACCCGAACGGAGGACGAACTCAAGGAGGGCCGGCTGCCGGCGGTGGTGGCGACGTCGTCGCTGGAGCTGGGCATCGACATGGGCGCGGTCGACCTAGTGGTGCAGGTCGGCGCGCCGCCGTCCGTCGCCTCGGGGCTGCAGCGAATCGGACGGGCCGGACACCAGGTCGGCGCGATCTCCCGCGGGGTGGTCTTCCCGATGCACCGCGGCGATCTGGTGCCCGCCGCCGTCGTCGCGGCCCGGATGCGGACCGGGGAGATTGAGGACCTGCGGGTCCCCGCCAACCCGCTCGACGTGCTCGCCCAGCAGCTCGTCGCAATGGTGGCGCAGGAACCCTGGACGGTCGCCGACCTCGCCGCGACGGTCCGCCGGTCCGCGCCGTTCGCCGGGCTGGGCGACGCAACGTTCCATGCCGTCCTGGACATGCTGGCGGGGCGCTACCCGAGCGAGGACTTCGCCGAGTTGCGCGCGCGGGTGGTCTGGGACCGGCCCGCGGGCACGGTCACCGGTCGCCCGGCGGCCCGCAGGCTCGCCGTGACCAGCGGCGGGACCATCCCCGACCGCGGCTTGTTCGGGGTCTTCCTCGCCGCCGACGACGGCGGTGCCCGGGCCGCGCGCGGCGGCAAGCGGGTCGGTGAGCTCGACGAGGAGATGGTCTACGAATCGCGGGTCGGGGACACCTTTACGCTCGGGTCGAGCACCTGGCGGATCGAGGACATCACCCACGACCGGGTGCTGGTCTCCCCGGCCCCGGGGGTGGCGGGCCGGCTGCCGTTCTGGAAGGGCGATACCCCGGGCAGGCCCGCCGAGCTCGGCCGCGCGATCGGCGCGTGGGTCCGGGAGATCGACGCCGGCCTGGTGGCCGACCCCGCCCGGGCCGCCGGGCAGCTCGCTGCCGCCGGGCTCGACCCCTGGGCGGCCGACAACCTAGCCGGTTATCTCGCCGAGCAGCGCACGGCCACCGGTCGGGTCCCGGACGACCGGACCATCGTCGTCGAACGATTCCGGGACGAACTCGGGGACTGGCGGGTCGTGATCCACTCCCCGTACGGCGCCCGGGTGCACGCGCCGTGGGCGCTCGTGCTCGGCGCGCGGCTGCGGGAGCGATACGGCGTCGACGCCGCGACGATGCACGCCGACGACGGCATTGTGGTGCGGCTGCCGGATTCCGAGGCGGACTGGCCGGCCGGATCGCCGGATTCGGACCTCGGCGCGGACGGGGCGCGGCCCGCCGGTTCCGCCCGGGTGACGGTCCAGGACCTGCTGATCGACCCCGCCGAGGTGCTCGACGAGGTCCGCCGCGAGGTCGGCGGATCGGTGATGTTCGCGGCTCGGTTCCGGGAGGCGGCGGGTCGGGCGCTCCTGCTCCCCCGGCGCCGACCGGACCGGCGCCAGCCGCTGTGGCAGCAGCGGCAGCGCTCGGCCCAATTGCTCTCGGTCGCGGCCCAGTACCCGCAGTTCCCGATCGTGCTTGAGGCGGTCCGCGAGTGCCTGCAGGACGACTTCGACGTCGCCGCGCTCACCACCGTGATGACCGACCTCGCCGCCGGGCGGATTCGCCTCGTGGAGGTCACCACGACGACGCCGTCGCCGTTCGCCTCCGCCCTGTTGTTCGGCTACACCGCGCAATTCCTGTACGACGGCGACGCACCGCTGGCCGAACGCCGCGCCGCCGCGCTCTCCCTGGATCCGGCGCTGCTGACCGAACTCCTCGGCGGCGGCGGCCTCAGCACCGAGTTGGCCGACCTGCTCGATCCGGACGCCATCGAACGGACCGAAGCCGAACTCGGTGGCTTTGCCCCGCAGCGGCGGGCCCGGCACGCCGAGGACCTCGCCGACGTGCTGCGCCGGCACGGGCCGCTGCCGCCGGCCGAACTCGTCCGCCGAACCCGACCCGAGGTAGCCGACGCCGTCCCGGGCTGGCTGGGCGAACTCGAAGCCGCCCGGCGGGCGATTCGGGTCCGGGTCGCCGGCGTCCCGCCGGCGGACGCCGACCAGTGGGCGGCGATCGAGGACGCCGGCCGGCTGCGGGATGCGCTCGGCGTCGCGCTCGGCGTGGGCGTCCCGGAGGTCTTCACCGAGTTGGTCCCGGACCCGCTGGGCGACCTGGTGCGGCGCCACGCCCGGACCCACGGACCGTTCACGACGGCGCAGGTTGCGGCCCGGTTCGGGCTCGGCCCGGCAGTCGTGGAGCAGTGCCTGCGCCGACTCGAGCGAGATCGCGTCCTCGTCTCCGGCCGGCTACGACCCGAGGCGATCGGCGGCGTCGGCGCCGATTGGTGCGACGTCACGGTGCTGCGGATCCTCCGCGGGCGCTCCCTCGCCGCCCTGCGGGCCGAGGTCGAGCCCGTGCCCGCCGAGACCCTCGGCGTGTTCCTGCCACGCTGGCACGGCGTGGGGTCGTTGCGGGGCGCTGACGGGGTCCTGCGCGCCGTGGAACAGATGGCCGGGGCGGTCCTGCCCGCATCGGCGATCGAGTCGCTGATTCTGCCGAGCCGCGTGACCGACTACGCCCCCACGATGCTGGACGAACTGACGACCTCCGGCGAGGTGCTCTGGCGCGGCCACGCCCCGCTGCCCGCCGGCGGCGACGGCCTGGTGTCGCTCCACCTGGCCGACGGCGCCGCCCTGACGTTGCCGCCGCCGGAGCCGGCAGCGCCGTCGGATCCGCTGCAGCGCGCGGTGCTCGCCGCGTTGGCGGGCGGCGGCGGTCACTTCCTGGCCCGGATCGCGGCGCAGGTCGGCGCGCCGAGCGCCGAGGTCCTCGAGGCACTGTGGGAACTCGTCTGGCTCGGTCTGGTGACGAACGACGGCTACGGGCCGATGCGGGCCCGCCTGGCCGGAGCGGGCGCGCACCGGTCGGCGCCGCCGCCGGGCCGGGCCCGGCCGATGCGGCGGAGCCGATTCGCCACCTTTGCCGCCCTGCCATCGGCCGGCCGGCCGCCGGCCGGTCCACCCGCGAGCGGCCGGCCCGGGGCACCCCTGGCCCAGCCGC
>JAVBMU010000019.1:0-51662 GCA_031552185.1 Cellulomonadaceae bacterium
GCAAGGCAAACCAACAACCCGGAACACCTGAGGGGAACGCCCACCCCGAGCCACCCAGCACACCAACCCGCCGGAACTCCAGAAGCGAACGACCAGAACACTCCCACACCCCACACCCACCCGTCAAACCGAACACCGGAGGTACTCCTGACCCCCCTTCTCAGGGCAACCGTTCGCAGGTGTGCACATGGGACGATCTCGGATTGTCCGGGCGATCTTGTGGCGCCGGCTTGACGGATTTTCGGCCCGGACGCGGGCGACGTCGGGCCGGACCGCCAACGGGTGTTTTTCCAGGTCAAGTTTGCTTCTCGGAGTCGATCCGGCCGGGCGCGGGCGGCATCGCCCTGCCGGCGCGGCGGTAGGGTGCACAGGTGACGGTGATCCGCCCGGCCAGGCCCGAGGATGCAGCCACGTTGGCTTGGTTCGCGGCACTGACGTTCCCCCTGGCGTGCCCGCCCGGGTCGGACCCGGCGGCCGTGGCGCGGCACATCACCGACAAGCTGTCGCCCGCCGTCTTCGCGGGATGGGCCACAGATCCGACGGCCGCGCTCCTGGTGGCCGAGCCGGCGGCGGACGAGCCATCGCCGGGTGAGCCATCACCGGGTGAGCCGGGGGCGGGTGAGCCGGGGGCGGGTGAGTCAACCGAGTTCACCACACCACTCGGATACGCGCTGGTGCTGACGACGCCGCCCGAAGACCCCGACATCCGGCGCGCCGTCGGCCCCGACCCCGGCGCGGAACTCTCCAAGATCTACGTGCACCCGGACGCACACGGGTCGACGGTCGCCGCCGAGCTGATGGCCGCCGCGCTGGCCGCCGCGCGGAGGTTGCTCGCCGACCGGAACGGCGCCGCGTCGCCACGGATCTGGCTCGGCACCAATGCGGACAACGCCCGGGCGCGGGGCTTCTACCTCCGGTCCGGCTTCGCCGTCGTCGGGATGCGAACGTTCGTCGTCGGCGGCGAACGACACGCCGACGTCGTCCTCGCCCGGGCGCTGTGACGCCGCGCGACCGTCGCCCGCGGCGCCCTGAAGCGCTGGACCCGTGAGCGCTGGACGAGTGATTTCGAATTGTGGGGATTCCGAATTGTGGGGTCGCTGTGGTTCGCCGGTCGCCGTGGTTCGCCGGCGGAGGGGTGATCCGGCCGTCCTAGCGGTCTTCGCGCGCCTAACCCGTTGTTGGCTGCACTTACTGCGCTGGAGCCGTAGCCGACCACGGGGGCGCGGAACGACTCGGCACCCGGCGTTCGGCCGCGGCTCGAGGGCAAGCCTTGGCGCGCGGCAAACAGGGCCTCATTGCGTCGAGTCAGAACCTGGCGCGCCGAGTCAGTACCACCCACGTCGAGTCAGAACCTGGCCCGCCGAGTCAGTACCACCCACGCCGAGTCAGTACCCTGGCGGCTGTTCGGTGCTAGTTTTCCCGGCGTGTCGCTACTTCGTGGGCGGCCCCGGTACTGACTCGCCGCCCCAAGTACTGATTCGCCGGCCCCAAGCACTGACTCGTCGGCCCCGGTACTGACTCGCGACGCACCACCTCGCGTCCACCGCCGCCCGAGCGTGCCGCGCCGCGCGCAAGGCACAGGCAGGCCCCACGAGGTAGAGCCGCGCCGCGCGAGGTAGAGCCGTGGCGTGCCCGACACGCCGGTCCGGCGACGCCACGGATCTACGTCGGCCTCGCAAGCCCACTCTCGGCATTGCCCGCCCTCTCGCGCGGCCCGCCTGCCCGGTCCAACCGCCAACCACGCGAACTCACAATTCGGAATCACTCGTCTCGGGTCCGCGTCGGCGGCGCCGGCCCGGCTGCACCGACCACCCTCGGTTCGGCGGGGAGACAATCCGCTATCGCCACCGGTTCGGTCCGTCGGAGGCCGCCTCTCGCGTGATGCCGGCGGTGATCAGTCGCCAGAGGTCCGCCACCGAGCGGACCGGAGCATCGGGCGGGAGGATCGTCCCGATCGTTGCGCGGATCGACCCGACGTCGAAGGCGAGTCTGCCGAGTTCGGTGCTGGTCAGCGCGCGCCGGCCCGGCCCGGCCCGATCCGGACCGCCGGCGATGGCGTCAGCCCGCCGGCTCGGCGTTGTCGACCGCGGCTGCGCCGCCCTCCAGCAGGGCCACGAAGCCGGCCTCATCGAGGATCGGGCGGCCGAGCTCGCGGGCCTTGGTCTCCTTCGACCCGGCGTTCGCCCCCACCACCACGAAGTCCGTGTTCTTGGACACCGAGCCGGACGCCCTGCCGCCCCGGGCGAGGATCGCCTCCTTCGCGCCGTCCCGGGTGAACCCCTCCAACGAGCCCGTGACGACGACGGTCAGTCCCTCCAGTGTGCGCGGCCCCGCCGCGGACCGTTCGTCGGCCGTCCGCACGCCCGCCGCGGCCCAGGACTCGACGATCCGGCGCCGCCAATTGTCGGGATCCTGGTCGAGCGGCGCGCCGAACCATTCCTTGACCGCGGCGGCGATGATCGGCCCGACGCCGTCGGTCGCCGCCAACTCGGCCTCGCTCGCGGCGTCGATCGCCGCGAGCGAGCCGAACCGCTGGGCGAGCGCCCGGGCCGCCGTCGGGCCGACGTGCCGGATCGACAACGCGACCAGCACCCGCCACAACGGTTGCGCCTTGGCCTTCTCCAGTTCGGCGAAGAGCCGCTCGGTGTTCGCCGTCGGCCCGGACGGCTTCCTGTCGGTCGCCTTCGTCCAGAAATACGGGCGGTGCTCCCACAGCCCGGTGGGCTCGGTCTTCGACCCGCCCTCGGTGCGCCGCCGAATCTCGCGCCACACCCGCACCTCGCGCAGGTCCTCGGGGCGCAGTGCGAAGAGCCCGCCCTCGCCGTCGAGCACCGGGCGGGCCCGCGCCGGCAGAGCGGCGGGGGGCGCGGCGTCGGCCCGGCCGTCCGGCCGGTAGCGGGCCGGGTCGGCGGGCCGGCCGAATTCCGGATCGGTCAGCGCAATCGCCGCCTCCCAGCCGAGCGCCTCGATGTCGAAGGCGCCCCGCGAGGCAACGTGGAAGATCCGTTCCCGGAGTTGGGCGGGGCAGGACCGCTGGTTGGGGCAGCGGATGTCGACGTCGCCCTCCTTCGCCGGAGCGAGCGCGGTGCCGCAGGACGGACAGCGGGTGGGCATCTCGAAGTCCCGCTCGGTGCCGTCCCGGAGCGCAACCACCGGCCCGACGATCTCGGGAATCACGTCGCCGGCCTTGCGCAGCACCACCGTGTCCCCGATCCGGACGCCCTTGCGCTTGACCTCCTCGGCGTTGTGCAGGGTGGCCATGGCGACCGTCGACCCGGCCACGAAGACCGGCTGCATCACGCCGTAGGGCGTGACCCGCCCGGTCCGCCCAACGTTGACCCGGATGTCGAGCAGCGTGGTGTTGACCTCCTCGGGCGGGTATTTGTAGGCGATCGCCCACCGCGGCGCCCGGCTGTTCGCGCCGAGCCGGCGCTGCAGCGCCAGTTCGTCGACCTTGATGACGATCCCGTCCAATTCGTGCTCGATGGCGTGCCGGTGCTCGCCGTAGTAGGCGATCATCTCCCGCACCTCGGACAGCCCGTCGACGACGCGGTTGTGCGGCGAGACCGGGATGCCCCAGCCGGTGAGCAACTCGTACGCCCGCGACTGGCGGTCCAGTTCGGCGGGGCGCCCGGCCTCCCAGTGCAGCGCACCGATGCCATGCGCGTACAGCCGCAGCGGCCGGCCGGCGGTCACCCGCGGGTCCTTCTGGCGCAGCGAGCCGGCTGCGGCATTGCGGGGGTTGGCGAACGGAGCCTTGCCGGCGGCGACCTGCGCCTCGTTCAGCGCGGCGAATTGGTTCACCAACATGAACACCTCGCCCCGGACCTCCAGCAAATCGGGGTGCGACGCCGGATCCCCGCCCAGCGCGTGCGGCACCGTCTCGATGGTGCGGACGTTGAGCGTCACATCCTCACCGGTCACGCCGTCGCCGCGGGTGGCCGCGCGGACCAGTCTGCCCCGCTCGTACACCAGGGCAATAGCGAGGCCGTCGATCTTGACCTCGCACAGGTATCCGATCGGCGCGTCGTCGGCGACCTCCAAGTCCCGGTGGATGCGGGCGGCCCAGGCCGCGAGGTCCGCCGCGGTGAACGCATTGTCCAGGGACAGCATCCGTTCGATGTGCGCGACGGGCGCGAAGTCCGTCGAGAAGGCGCCGCCCACGCGTTGCGTGGGCGACTCGGGGCTGCGCAGTTCCGGGTGCGCCGCCTCCAGGGCAGCCAACTCGCGCATCCGGGCGTCGTACTCGGCGTCGGACACCACCGGGGCGTCCTTGACGTAATACGCCCACTGGTCGGCCTCGATCAATGCGACCAGTTCGGTCCATCGGTGCCGGGCGGCCGCCCGGTCCGCGCTGTCCTCGAGGGGTTCGGCGCCGACCGGGTTCGCGCCGACCGGGTTCGCGCCGACCGGGGGCAGGATCTCGTCGCTCACCGGCACATCATCCCCCGGACCACTGACACCGGCCGGGAGGGCCGCACGTCGGGCGCGCCGGCCGGCCCTTGCTGATCGGTCGCGCGAGAGAGAGCCGACGAGGCCGAGGTAGATCCGTGGCGTCGCCAGACCGGCGTGTCGGGCGCGCCACGGTTCTACCTCGCGCGACGCGGCTCTACTTCGGCGGGCCGGACGGTGCGGCAGGTCAGCTACTCGCCGACGAGAAACTTCAGGATGCTGACGCGGCTCAGCAGGTTCGGGTGCACGTAGTCGAGCTTCATCGCCATCTGGTAGTCCCCCCACGCCGCGCGCAGCTCGGCCTCCAGTTGGGTGATCGGGATACCCGCGAGCAGGGCCCGGTGCAGCTTCGCGTCCCGGGCAAAGGCCCGCAGGGCGAAGGCCGCGCCGGTGTCGGACGACGGCTGGGTCTCCGCCTGCCCGATGATCGCGCGGCTCGCCGACTCGATGGCCTCGTCGTGGCGGCCCTCCATATGCGCGAGCTGGGCCAGCCGGAGGGAACACTGCGCGGTCATCGGGAGCTTCTGCTCCGCTGCCTCGAGGGCCTCCCGCGCGCGGTCGTGCTCGCCGTACCGCTCGAAGGTCTCGTGGGCCGCGAAATAGGCGCGTTCCTCGGTGGGCAGGACCTCGGCGTATTCCGCCACGACCGCGAGTGTCTTCTTCATTCGCGCGTCGGTCGGCGGCAGCGAGTTGAGCGCATCGATCACAAAGGTGAAGGCGCGCCAGTTCCAGCGCGATCGCGGATGCGCGTCCTCCAGCCGCTGGATCGCCTCCTCGATTCCGGCGGAGTCGCCGATCTTCATGCGGTAGTGGATCAGGTCGCTGATGAGGTCCAGGTCCGACGGGAACAGGTCGACGCCGACCGTGGTGACCCGCGCCGCGCCCTCGTAGAAATCCCGGCGGGCAAAGATGGTGGCGAGATTGTGGTAGTCGCTGTTGTCGCCGAGGATTCGCTTGGCTTCGACCTCCTCGATCACGGCGTTGGTCGTGTTCACCTTGTTCCGGTCGCTTAGCCCGCCGGTGCCGTAACTGCTCGCGAAGTAGTCGCGGGCGTCCCGGATGCTGCCAATGGCACCGACAATTTCCCGCGCGGCGTCGGTGCTGCCGAACCGCTCCTCGAGGAGTTGCGCGGTCGTCGTCAGCGGCGCGATCCGGCTCTCGACGGCCCGGAATTGCGTCTCCACGGCGGCCTTCTCCGCCGCTCGAACGCCGGCCAGGGTGTTCCTCATCTCCGTCAGCTCTTGGTCGAGGCTGCCCCGCAGCCGCAGCAGGCCCTCCGCGACCCGCTTGTCCACTTCCTCGTCGAAATGGCTGAGCCGATTGACCCCGAGGAACCCGAGCACCCCCACGAGCGCCGTGCCGATGATCGGGAGGGCGACACTCAGAAAACCGGTCGAGTCGCCGTCGTCGTTGCGGTGGCTCCACAGGAAGATGACGAGAACCGCCACGATGAGCACCAGGACCAGGCCGACCAGAGCGGCGAGGAAGATCCAGAACCCCTTCGAGCGGCTGTCGGCAACAGGTCCGGACGCAGGCTCTGCGATCGCCATGATGGTCTCCCCCTTACGCCGCCATCGTATCGGATCGGCAATATTTCGCAAAGAAGACACCACGAATCGCCTCGGAGCGCCACGCGGTCACCCGTCCGCGGCGACCACGAACGGCGCCCGCAGCAGCACCTCATTCCGCGACAGTGCAGATCGAAGACCACGGTCGCGCTCCGGCCCGGATCCAGGTCGGCCTGCTCAGCGTCACTGCGGCGCGCAACACGGAGGACGCCGGGCCTGGCCGGGCGCGTTCGAGGCGGCCGTAGGCTACTGAGTCATGACTGAGAACAGCGTGCCGGGGCAAACCTGGGACCCCGAGACTGATGACCCCTTCCGTTGGCTGGAGGACGCGACCGGCGACGACGCATTGAATTGGGTTCGCGAGCGCAATGCCACCACCGCCGCGGGCTTGCGCGGCGACGAGCGATTCGGCCGGATGCGTGCCGCCATTCTTGATGTGCTGGATTCCGACGCCAAAATCCCGGAGGCCGTCCGGATCGGGGACGTGTACTACAACTTCTGGCGGGACGGCGAGCACGAACGCGGGCTCTGGCGGCAGACCACGCCGGAGTCATACCGCGAGGACGAGCCGGACTGGGAAACGGTCCTCGACCTCGACGCGTTGGCCGCCGAGGAGGGGATCAGTTGGGTGTGGCACGGGGCGGGCATTCTGCGGCCGGCGCCCGGCCGGCCCTGGCGCCATGCCCTGGTCGAGTTGTCGTCGGGTGGATCGGACGCCGACGTCAGCCGGGAATTCAATCTCGTCGAGCGCCGGTTCGTGCCGGAATCGGAGGGCGGTTTCGTTCGGCCGGAGGCCAAGGGCGGCATGGCCTGGATCGACGCCGACACCGTCTATGCCTTTACCGACACCGGACCCGGATCGCTCACCCAGTCCGGCTACCCCCGCACGGTGCGCCGATGGCGCCGCGGCACGCCGCTCGCCGAGGCCCCTGTGGTGTTCGAGGGCGCCGAATCCGATCTGTACATCTCCGCCTGGCACGACTCGACGCCGGGCTTCGAGCGCGACTTTGTGCTGCGCTCGAAGGCGTTCTACTCCCAGGAGGTCTTCTGGCTGCGCGATCCGGGCACACCCGAGGAGAAACTCGTGCGGATCGACGTGCCGGACTCGGCGGAGGTGAGCTTTCACCGCGAGTGGATGCTGATCGAGTTGCGCGACGAGTGGTCGCCGGCCGGCACGGCCTACCCGGCCGGCAGCTTGCTCGCCGCCCCATTCGACGACCTGGTCGCCGGGTCGCGGGCTTTCACGGTCCTGTTCACCCCGACGCCGCATCGGTCGCTCGCCGCGGCCACCTGGACCCGCCGGCACCTGGTCATCAACGCGCTCGAGGACGTCTCGCACCGACTGTCGGTACTGACGCCGCCCGCGGCCGACGCAGCGGGTCGGACCCCGGCGGGGACAGCGTGGACGCCGAGCCCGTTCCCCTGGAAGGCTCGACTCGGCACGGTCGGCGCGCGGGCCGTCGACAACGTCGACAGCGACGACATCTGGCTGATCACCACCGACTTTCTCAGCCCGACGACGCTGTCGATTGCGGGCGTCGGCGGCGTCGAACCGCCGACCGCGGTCAAGACGAACCCGGCCTTCTTCGATTCGTCCGGCCTCGTCGCCGAACAGCACTTCGCGACGTCGGCCGACGGGACCCGGGTGCCCTACTTCGTCGTCCGGCCCGCCGATCTCGCTCCGGGCGGAACCGCCCCTACCCTGCTCTACGGCTACGGCGGGTTCGAGGTGTCGCTCACCCCCGGCTACTCGGGCACGCTCGGGCGCGCCTGGCTGAGCCAGGGCGGGGTGTACGTCGTCGCGAATATTCGCGGCGGCGGCGAGTACGGGCCGGCCTGGCACCAGGCCGCCCTGCAGGGGAACCGGCACCGCGCGTATGAGGACTTCGCCGCCGTTGCCCGGGATCTGATCGACCGCGGCCTCACGGCGCCCGAGCACCTGGGCGTCGAGGGCCGCTCCAACGGCGGCCTGCTCGCGGGCAACATGCTCACGGGGCACCCGGAACTGTTCGGCGCGATCATTGTCGGCTCGCCGTTGCTGGACATGCGCCGGTACACCGAACTGCTCGCGGGGGCGTCCTGGATCGCGGAATACGGCGACCCCGACGACCCGCAGCAGTGGGAGTTCATCCGGAGCTTCTCGCCCTACCACCGGATCGCACCGGACCGCGACTATCCCCCCGTGCTGTTCACGACGTCCACCAAGGACGACCGGGTGCACCCGGGGCACGCGCGCAAAATGGCGGCGGCCCTGCTGGCCGCAGGCAAGGACGTCACCTACTACGAGAACATCGAGGGCGGGCACGGCGGCGCGGCGACAAATGCGCAGGCGGCCCACATGGCCGCGCTGCACTACCGCTTCCTGTGGGAGCGGCTCACCTGATCAACCGGAGCACGACGCCGCGGCCGGCCGGTCGAACTCGACCGGCCCGGCCGCCGCCGGTTCAGATCTCGTCCTCCAACGAATGCGGCACCGACGCGGTGATGAGGGTGCCGTCCTCGCGCCGGTTGCCCCAGGCCGTCGGGGAGATGGGCGCCCGCCGCCGCTGCACCGGGCCCTGGTCGAGCAGCGGGACGGTCACGGGCTCGCCGGGCTTCACCGTGACGACCCGACCGCGGACGGACACCGCCGCACCGTCGCCCGTCTCGCAGGTGAAGGCGATGGCGTCCCGGGTGAGGTCGACCCGGATCCGCGACTGCGCCAGCGTGAGTGGGAAGGAGAGCCCGGCCCAGCCGCGGGGTAGCCGCGGGTCGAACGAGACCGGCCGGTCGAAACTCGGCGCGCCGTTGTGGTCGCGCATCCCCGCGAACCCGTAGACGAGCGCCGACCAGGTACCGCCCGCCGAGGCGACGTGCACGCCGTCCGCCGCGTTCAGGTGCAGGTTGCCGAGGTCGACGAACAGCGAGGAGATGAAGTACTCCAGCGCGAGATCCTGGTAGCCCACCTCGGCCGCGATGATCGCCTGGACCACGCCGGACAGCGTGGAATCGCCGGTGGTCAGGGGGTCGTAGTACTCGAAGTCGGCGAGCTTCTCCTCGGGGGTGAAGTCGTCGCTGAGGAGCAACAACGCGAGCACGACGTCGGCCTGCTTGAGCACCTGGTAGCGGTAGATCACCAGGGGGTGGAAATGCAGCAGCAGGGGACGCTTCTCGGCCGGGGTCGCCTCCAGATCCCACATTTCCCGCTCGAGGAAGTGGGCATCCTGCGGGTGGAAGCCGAGCCGCTCGTCGAACGGAATCGACAGCGTGTCCGCGATATGTGCCCACTCGGCGGTCTCCGCCGGGTCCAGCTTGAGCCGGTGGGCGAGCCGCTCGTAGTCGTCCGGCCGCCGGTGTTGAATGCGGTCGACGACGACGGCCGCCGCCCGCAGGTTGAACCTCGCCATGACGTTGGTGAACATGTTGTCGTTCACCACGGCGGTGTACTCGTCCGGGCCGGTGACGCCGTGAATGTGGTACTGGTCGTCGCCGTTGACGCGCTTGAAGGCGAGGCTCGCCCACATCCGCGCGGTCTCCACCAGCACCTCGACGCCCTCGCGGATCAGGAAGTCCGTGTCCCCGCTCGCCCGCGCGTACTGGACCAGGGCGTAGGCGATGTCGGCATCAATGTGGTACTGCGCCGTGCCCGCGGCGTAATACGCGGACGCCTCGTGCCCGTTGATGGTCCGCCACGGGAACAGGGCGCCGGCCTCGTTCAGTTCGGCGGCACGTTCGCGGGCCCGGCCGAGCATCTGATAGCGGAATCGCATCGCGTTGCGTGCGAATCGCGGCGTGGTGTACGTCAGGAACGGCATGACGTAGATCTCGGTGTCCCAGAAGTAGTGCCCGCCGTAGCCGGAGCCGGTCAGGCCCTTGGCGGGGACGCCGTTCGACTCGGCCCGGGCCGCCGCCTGGGCGAGCTGGAACAGATTCCAGCGCACCGCCTGCTGCACCTCGTCCTGGTCCGTGATCCGCACGTCGGACCGCGCCCAGTAGTCGGTCAGCCACTCGCGCTGGCGGCGGAACTGCGCCTGGACCCCGTCCTCGCGGACCCGGTCCAGGGTGCGCCGGCAACGCTCCACGAGTTCGCGGGCGGGCACGCCCCGCGAGGTGTGGTACGCCACCACCTTCGTCAGCCGGATCGGACGCCCGGGATGCGCCTTGATCCGATAGACGTGCTTGGCCAGGTCGGGGTCGCACTGGTTCCGGACGTCATAATCGTCCTCGCAGCTCAGCGTGTGGTCGGCAGCCACGGCCAGAGTCATCTTGGAGGACGCGCACTGGTACGAGAGCACCAGCCGCTCGTCGTCGCTCCACTGGGTCTGCGGCACCAGCACCCGGTCGCTGAACTGGTTGGCCTTGCGGGGGTCGAAGCCCTCCCCCATCGCGGCGGCCGGCACGTGGTACTCGTCCTGGCCGTCCTGGCGGTTGAGGATCTGCGAGGAGATCGCCACCGGCGCCGCAGCGTCGAGCAGCGTGACCTCGAACGTCATGACGGCCAGGTGCCGTTCGGTGAAGGAGACCATCCGCTCGGAGCGGATCAGTACGCCCTTGCCCGAGGGGGTGCGCCACTCGAGCTCCCGGCGCAACACGCCGTCGGCGAAGCTCAGCGACCGCTCGTACCGAGTGAGGTCCGCCACGGAGAGCAGGAGCGGCTCGTCGTCGACGTAGAGCCGGATCACCTTCGTGTCCGGGACGTTCACGATCGTCTGGCCGACCGTGGCAAAGCCGTAGGCCTCCTCGGCGTGCCGGATCGGCCACACTTCGTGGAAGCCGTTGATGAAGGTCCCGTGCATGTAGGAGTCGCGGCCCTCCTCGACGTTCCCGCGCATGCCGAGGTAGCCATTCGCGACCGAGAACAGGGTCTCGGTGTGCCCGAGGTCCTCCTCGTTGTACCGGGTCTCGACCAGCCGCCACGGATCGACCGGGAAGCGGGTCCGATCGATCTCGTCCTCGGCGCCGCCGAACGCGCCCTTGAGTATCACGCCGATCCCCCCGTCCCGAACAACTCGTTCGCGTCCAGCTCGGCGAGGTCGCCGACCACGCAGTCCGCACCGCCGGCCGTCAACGCCGGCGCCCCGACCCCACGGTCGACGCCGATGACCAGGCCGAACCCGCCCGCGTGCCCGGCTTGGACGCCGGACACGGCGTCCTCGACGACGGCGGCCCGCTGCGGCGGCACGTCGAGCAGCGCGGCGGCCCGCAGGTAGGTGTCCGGGGCGGGCTTGCCGGGCAGATTCTCGGCCGCCGCGCGCGTGCCGTCCACCACGACCTGGAACCGTTGCGTCAGCCCGGCGGCGGCGAGCACCGCCGGGGTGTTGCGCGAGGAGGAGACGACAGCGACCGGCACGCCGGCCTGTTGCACGGCGTTCAGGAAGGCGATCGACCCGGGGTAGGGCGTCACGCCCTCCTCGGCGAAGATCCGATTGACGATCTCGTTCTTCCGGTTGCCCAGGGCGCAGATCGTCGCGTCCCCCGCCGGGTCCCCCACGTCCCCGCGGGGCAGGCTGAGGCCGCGTGATTCGAGAAAGGCGGCGACGCCGTCGAACCGCGGTTTTCCGTCGATCGTGGCGAAATAATCGTCGTCGCGGTACGGCGCGACGCCGTACTCCTCGCAGAGCGGGGCGAACAGCATTCGCCAGGCCCGCATGTGGACGGCGGCGGTCGGCGTCAGGACGCCATCGAGGTCGAAGAGGACAGCGCGCAGCGCAGTCATACCAGGTCCTTCGGTGAAGCTCGGATCGGGGGCGGGCGGCAGACCGCCGCACATCTCATCTGCCAGCCTATCCACCCGCGCGAGTGGGCACCGAAGCAGGCGGGTGGAAGGCCGCGTTCCGGGACGTCAAGGTTGATCAATGTGGGAGTGTTTGGTCCGCAAGAATTCACCCGGCTCGGTGCGAATCGCCCAGCGTTTCCGGTCCCGTTGCTTCATTTCCTTCGGAAACTGCCAGCAGTTTCTCTGGTCGCTGAACCGGCAATTTCACCCGGACAGGACCGGTCGGCGGAAATCACCCGTCGTTTCACCCGATCCGAAGCTCGACCGGCCCTGAACGTTCGTCCGGATCCGAACGACTCCGTGGTCACACGGCGCGGTCGGTTGCGGCGCGGTCGGTTGCGCCGCGGTCGGCGGTACGAACGGTCACCTGTGCGAGCACTCGGCTGCCTCGATAAGCCACCAGGGACTGCCCGGGAGCGACCCCGCGCAGGGGCGGGCCGGTCAACTGTGCCTCCAGCGCGCCGGCCGGCGGGGCCGATGCGGCGGCGGGAACGAGCCGGACCCGCGCGGGCACCGCCTCGCCGTGCGCGCGGACCTGGACCTCCGCCGGAGTCCAGTCCGGCCCCAGCAGGCCGTCGTCGAGCCGGATCAAGCCGTCGCCGACGATCCGGTCGACGCTCAGCAACTCCGCCGGCCCGACCACCACCCGGTTGTCCACCGGCTCGACCCGCAGGACGTACCGCGGCGCCCCGTCGCCGGCCGGCCGGCCCAGCCGCAGCCCCTTGCGCTGGCCGACGGTGTAAGCGTAGGCGCCGTCATGCGCCCCGACGACGGCGCCGCCCTGGTCCACGATGTCCCCCGGCCGCGCGCCGAGCCGCGAGCGCAGGAAGCCCTGAGTGTCGCCGTCGGCCACAAAACAGATGTCGTAGGAGTCCGGCTTGGCGCTGACGGGCAGGCCGCGGCGCGCGGCCTCCGCCCGGACCTGCGCCTTGGTCTCGAAACCCCCGAGCGGGAACATCGCCTTGGCGAGCCGCTCCGCCCCCATGACGGCCAGGACATAGGACTGGTCCTTGGCCTGGTTTCTCGACCGGTGCAGCTCCGGCCGCGGGCCGGCAGGGCCGACGCCGGAGCCCGGGCCGGCGCCGGCACCCGCGCCGGGGGTGAGAATCCGGGCGTAGTGCCCGGTGGCGACGGCGTCGAACCCGAGCGCGGCGGCCTTGTCCGCGAGCGCCTCGAACTTGATGTGCTGGTTGCACCGCACGCACGGGTTCGGGGTCCGCCCGGCCGCATACTCGGCCAGGAAGTCCGCCACCACCGTGTCCTCGAACCGCTCGGACAGATCCCACACATAGAACGGGATGCCGATGATGTCGGCCGCCCGCCGGGCGTCGCCCGCGTCCTCGATCGAGCAGCAACCGCGGGAGCCGGTCCGAAATTCGTCCCGGTTCCGGGACAACGCCAGGTGGACGCCGACGACGTCGTGCCCCGCCTCCGCGGCCAGGGCCGCGGCCAGGGCCGAGTCGACGCCGCCGGACATTGCCGCGAGCACCCTCATCGGGCACCTCCCGCGGCTTCGGCCGGCGCGGGCCGGGACGCCGTGGGGATCGTGGCCGCCGCCGTCACCGGGGTGGCCGCCGCCACCCGCGGCGCGCCGAGCGCCGCGGCCCGAGCCCGCTCGACGGCGTCGGGCAGGACGGCGAGCAGGGCGGCGACGTCCGCCGGCGTCGATGTCGCGCCGAATGTGAACCGGAGCGCCGTGGCGGCGTCGGCCGCGTCGACGCCCATCGCGGCCAGGACATGGGAGGGGAGCGAAACCCCGGCCCGGCACGCCGAGCCGCGCGAGGCGGCGATGCCGGCGGCGTCGAGCAGGAAGAGCAGCGCGTCGCCGTCGGCGCCCGGGAACAGGAAGTGCGCGTTGGCGGGCAGGCGAGCGGAGCGCTCGCCGCTCCCCGCGCGGGGGCCCGCCCATGGTTCCGGCCCCGGCTCCGGCCCCCGCCCGGCACCCGGCTCCGCCGAACCCGGCTCCGGGCCGCACAGGACCGCCCCGGGGACCGCGGCCCGGACGCCCGCCATCAACGCGTCGCGCAGCGCGGCCAGGTGGCCGGCGCGCCGGGCGCGCTCGGCGACGGCATCGGCGACCGCAACCGCAAAAGCCCGGATTCCGGGCACGTCGAGCGAACCGGAACGCAGGCCGCGCTCCTGTCCCCCGCCGTGCAGCACCGGCTCGATCGGCGCGCCGCGGCGGACCAGCAGCGCACCGACCCCGGCCGGCCCGCCCACCTTGTGCCCCGAGATGCTCAGCGCATCCGGGCCGTCCGCGCCGGCGGCGCCGAAGTCGACCTCGAGCTGCCCGAGCGCCTGCACCGCGTCGATGTGCACCGGAACGCCGTGGGCGTGCGCCGCCCGGACCACCTCCCCGACCGGCTGGACGGTGCCGACCTCGTTATTCGCCCACATGACGCTGACCAGCGCCGTTGCCCCCGGGTCGGCGGCCAGGCGCGCGCCGATCGCGCCGAGGTCGAGCCGGCCGAGCCGGTCCACGGGCAACCGGACGACGTCGGCGCCCTGCCGAGCGCCGAGCCAGCCGGCGGCGTCGAGCACGGCATGGTGTTCGACGGCGCTGATCAGCACCCGGCGCAGGCCTGGGTCGGCCGCGGTGCGGCCCCAGTACAAGCCCTTGACCGCCAGGTTGTCGGCCTCCGTACCGCCGCCGGTGAAGATCACCTCGCTCGGGTGCGCCCCGAGGGACGCGGCGACCGCCTCGCGCGCCTCCTCGACCGTCCGCCGGGCGGCCCGGCCGGCGGCGTGGATGGCGGACGGGTTACCGGTCCGCCCGAGTTCGTCGATCATGGCCGCGCGGGCGCGCGCCGACATCGGGGTCGTCGCGGCGTGGTCCAGATAGACACCGCGGGCGGCCCCCGGATCCGGGCGGGGCGAGAAGGTCACGTTGATCAAGTCTACGAACCAAACGCCGCGCCGGAACCCGGGCTAGGTGGGATCCACGCGATACGGTGACGAAAGCGGCACATCGAGAACCATCCAGAGGGCCGGCGCGGGACAGGGGGTGTCATGGCGGCGGACCCGACCCGCGGGCTGGGCCAGCCGCTCGCGAGCATCCCGCTTCGATCCTGGCGCCAGCTCCCCGCGGTGTTGCGGGCCGAGGTCGAGGCGGTGGTCGGCGCGCAGTTGGTCGACGCCGTCACCGTTCCGGGGCCGAATCCAGGCCTGCGGACGGTGGTGACGGCGTCCGACGGACGGCGGTTCTGCTGCACGCTCGCGTACCGCGCGATTGACGAGGACTACTTCCTGGCCGCGCAGGGGCAGGCCCGCATCGCGGCCCGATTGCCCCCCGCGGTGCCGGCCCCGCCGTTCGCGTGGGCGGTGTCCGACGACGACTGGCACGTCCTCGCCTTCGAATTCGTCGGCGGGTGCCGGCCCGAGCTGCCGTGGACCCCCAGCGATCTGAACCGGGTGCTGGCGGCGCTGACTCAGTTGGCCGGCGCCCGCGGGGCGCGCCGGCTCGACCTGCCCCCGGCGGCGCCACACCTGGCCGACCTCACCACCGGTTGGCGGTCTCTGGCCGAGGCCGACGACGGCAGCCTGGCCGAGTTCGTCCCGTGGGCGGCGGAGCGCGTCGCGGCTCTGGCCGACGTGGAGAGCGGGGTACTGATCGCGTGCGAGGGCGAGGCGATTGTGCATGGAAACGTGTGCGCGGACATCGTCTGGCTGGCGGCCGACGACGTGTATTTCCTGCAATGGGCGCAGACCACCCGGGGCCCGACCTGGCTCGACCTCGTCATGCTGCTGCCCACCGTCGCCATGCAGGGGGTCCGCGGCGAGTTGGCGCCGATGCAGCCCGGACGGCATGGCGCCGGCCGCGCGGCCGGCGCGTGGCTCGCTCGAACCTTCGACTCCCACCCGCTCGCCTGCGCTGCCCATCCCGACGACCTGCGCGCCGTCGTGGCCGGCCTCGCCGGGTACTACCTTGATCGGGCCCGCCGCCGGGACTCCAATCCGGCCGGCCGGGGCCTGCACCTCGCCCAGGGCGTCTGCGCCGCCGCCTGGCTCGAGAGACTCGGAATCTGACGGCCCGGCCGATGGGCCGCCGCCCCCGCGGCCCGGCCGATGGCCCGCCGCCTCCGCGGCCCGGCCGGTCAGTCGCCGCGGTGCGCGCGAATCGCGGCGGCCGCCTGGGGCAGCACGTCCGCCAGGTCCCCGACGACGGCGAAGTCGCTGATCTCGAACAACGGGCAGTCCGGGTCGTTGTTCACCGCCACGATCACCTGCGCGGACTGCATCCCGCCGCGGTGGTGCGGCGCCCCGGAGATGCCCGCGCCGATGTACAACCGGGGCGAGACCACCACCCCGGTCTGCCCGATGAACTGGTCGAACCACCCCTCGTAGACGACGTCCCGGGTGGCGCCGACCGCCGCCCCGAGCGCGTCGGCGAGGTCCTCCACCGGCCCGAAGTCGCCATTCGTGCCGCGACCACCCGCCACCACCGCCGCGGCCTCGCCGAGCGCCGGCCGCGACCCGCCGGCGGCGGTCCGCTCCTGGCGGGAGACCACGCGGGCGGCCAGCGCGGCGGCGGAAGGTTCGATCGCGAAGCCCTCCACCTCGGTCGCGACGGCCTCGGCCGCCGGCTGCGGCACCAGCGAATTCGCCCGCACGGTCATCACGGCGGGGTCGCTCGCCACCGCGCAGGTCACGTCCCAGGTTCCCCCGAAGGCCCGCTTCGAGGCGATGAACCGGGCGCCGTCGTCCTCGATCCAGACGGCGTCGACCACCAGGCCGGCGCCGGTGAGGTAGGCCACCCGGGCGGCGATCTCCTGGTTCGGGAAGGACGACGTCGCCAGCACCAGGTCCGCGTCCGAGCGCCGGGTGGCCAACGCGAGGGCCTCGGCCACGACCGGGCTGAGATACCGCTCGTCGCCCACGGCGGACGGCAACTGCGCCTGCCGCACCGTGGCGACCCCGTAGGCGCCGAGCTGGGCGAGCGTGGTCACGCTCGGCGAACTGAGCGCGACGGTCTCCACGCGGCCGAGTCGGCGGGCGAGGGTGAGCAGTTCGAGCGCGGGGCTGCGCAGTTCGGTCTGCGGCGTGTCGAGCAGGACGAGGACGGTTCGGTCGGTCACGGGACGCCCCTCAGACGAGATCGTTGCGGATCAGGAAGTCGGCCAGGTCGCGGCCGCCCGACCCCTTGTCGACGACGACCTGCGCCGGCGGGCGAGCCGGGTGCGGCTCGGCGCTGAGCACGACGGCGCGGGCGGCGCCCGCGCCGACCCGGTCCGCGTCGATCCCGAGGTCGGCGGCCGACCATTCGAGGGGCTTCTTGGACCGGGCCGCCATGATCAGCTTGAAGTTCGGCACCCGCGGGTCATTGGCGTGGTCCGTGACGCTGACGACGGCGGGCAACGGCGCGCTGAGGGTCTCGTCGACGCCGTCGAGTTCGCGCACCACCGTGGCCACCTGCTCCCCCGACGCGCCGACGACGTCGAGCGTAGCGGCCAGGGTGAGCTGGGGCAGGCCGAGTTCGGCGGCCAGCAGGCCGGCCAGCACGGAGCCGAGCCCGTCCAGGGCCGCCATGCCCGTGATGACCAGATCCACCGGCGCGTCCCGACCCACCTCCCGGATCGCCGCGGCGAGCACCGCGGCGGTGCCGAAGTAGTCCGAGCCGGCGATCGCGTCGTCGCTGACGACGATGCCCCGATCGACGCCCAGCTGGAAAGCCTTGCGAATCGCGAGTTTGGCGTCGGGCGGGCCGACGGTCACGGCGACCACCTCGCTCGCGGCCCGCTGCGCCTCGTCCAGCGACTCGACCACCCGCAGGGCCGCCTCGATGGCGTTCTCGTCCAGCTCGTTGAGCGACCCCTCGTCAGCCGAGCGAATGACCCGCCCGTCGGCGAAGCCGCGTTCGGCGTTGATGTCCGGCACGTACTTGACGGCGACCACGATCCGCATGGGTGGCAGCGTACCGGCCTGTCTGCGGCCGGTGCGTGCCGGACCGTCGGCGACAATGGACATGTGCACCCCCCTTCGGCACCCGACCTCGACCGCCCGGATGCCCACCAACCGGATGCCCGCACCGCCGGACCCCACGGCCGGCCCGCGCGGCTCGGCGCCCACCCGTGCGCCGACGGCACCGACTTCGCAGTCCTTGCGGCGCACGCGAGCGCCGTCGACCTGTGCCTGATCGACGTCGTCGACCCGAGCCGGGACGTCCACGACCCGGCGCGCTACCGGGAGCGGCGGGTGCCGATGGCGGGCCCGTGGCTCGGCGTCTGGCACGCCCACGTGCCCGGGGTGCGGCCCGGGGCACGCTACGGCTACCGGGTGCACGGGGCCTGGGACCCCGCCGCGGGGCTGCGGCATGACCCGACCAAGCTGCTGGTGGACCCGTATGCCCGCGGGCTCGCGGGCGACGTCGGGCCCGGGGCGTACGCCGCGGACGGCGACGGGCCGGGCGGCTCGGACACGCTCGCGCACGTGCCGCACGGCGTCGTCGTCGCCGAGCCGGCGGGTGACCTCGCGCCGCGCCCCCACGTGCCCTGGGAACGGACCGTCATCTACGAGGCACACGTGCGCGGCCTGACCCAGTGCCTGCCCGACCTGCCGGCGGACCTGCGCGGAACCTACGCCGGCCTGGCCCACCCGGCGACGATCGAGCATCTGCGCACCCTCGGCGTGACCACCCTGGAACTGCTGCCGATCCACGCGAACGCCACCGAGCCGGCCCTGGCCGCCCGCGGCCGGTCGAATTACTGGGGGTATTCGACGCTCGGGTTCTTCGCGCCGCACGCCGGCTACGCGCGGGCGAGTTCGCGGGCCGCGGGGGCGCACGCCGTCCTGGACGAGGTGCGCGGCATGGTCCACCTGCTCCACCGGGCCGGGATCGAGGTCATTCTCGACGTCGTGTACAACCACACCTGCGAGGGCGGCGCCGACGGCCCGCACCTGTCCTGGCGCGGACTCGACAACACGCTGTACTACCTGCACGAGGGGATCGGGCCGGCGCGGCTCGCCGACCTCACCGGCTGCGGCAACACGCTCGACTTCCGCCGGCCGCGGGTGGTGCAGTTCGCGCTGGACTCCCTGCGGTACTGGGCTCAGGTGGTCGGCGTCGACGGCTTCCGGTTCGACCTCGCGGTGACGCTCGGGCGGGGGCCGGGCGGATTCGACCCGGGGCACCCGTTCCTGACAGCGTTGTCTACCGACCCCGTGCTCAGCGACCTCAAGCTGATCGCGGAGCCGTGGGACATCGGTCCCGGGGGGTGGCGCACCGGTGAGTTCCCGCCGCCGATGGCGGAGTGGAACGACCGCTTCCGCGACGCCGTTCGGCAGTTCTGGCTCGCCGACCCGAGTCAGGCCGCGCACGGTCGGCCCGGCAACGGGGTGCGAGAGCTGGCGACCCGGCTGGCGGGGTCGGTCGACCTGTTCGGGCATTCCGACCCGCCGCTCCTGCGCGGCCCGGTGGCATCGATCAACTATGTCACCGCCCACGACGGCTTCACCCTGGCCGACCTCGTCGCCTACGACCACAAGCACAACGAGGCCAACGGCGAGGACAACCGCGACGGCAGCGACCACAACCGCTCCTGGAACCACGGCTTCGAGGGACCCCTGCATCTGCGGGCCGAGGGCCGCGACGCCGACCTGACCCCCGGCGCGGAGATCGCGCCGTTGCGCCGGCGCTCCATCCGCAACCTGCTCGCCACGCTCGCCCTCGCCGCGGGGACGCCGATGATCACGGCGGGCGACGAACTCGCCCGCACCCAGCGCGGCAACAACAACGCGTACCCCCAGGACAACGAGATGTCGTGGCTCGATTGGGACCGCACCTCGTGGCGCGCCGACCTGCTCGAGACCGCCCGATACCTCTTCGCCCTGCGCCGCGACCACGCCGCGCTGCGGCCCGCCACGTTCTATCTCGGCCGGCCCCGGCCGGGGCGCGAGGACCCGGACCTCGTCTGGCGTGACGCCTGGGGCGAGAGCCTCGACCACTCGGCCTGGCACGACCCCCGGACCCGCTGCCTGCAGATGCTGCGCACAGCGCCGGACGGGGGGCGCGATGTCCTGCTCGTCCTCAACGGCTCGCTCGATGACACGACGGTCACCCTCGCCGGGCTCCGGCCGGGCGACCCCTGGCTGATCGCGTGGGACTCGGCGTGGGAGCAGCCCGTCGGCCCGCCCACGGGGCCGGAGGGCGCGGCGCACCCCAAGGCGGGCGAGTCCGTCCGGCTCGAGGCGCTGAGCATGCAGGTGTACCTGAGCGCGGCGTCGAGGTAGCGCCGGGCGCCGAGGCAGCGCCGGAGGTCGCCTCCGCGGCGGCGATTCGACCGCACGGCTCTACCTCGCGCGGCGGAGCGCCGCCTCGCATACCCTCGCCGGATGAATCTGACCAGGGGGAACGCCCGATGACCGCGACCACGCCCGCGCGGGCCGATGTGATCGTCGTCGGCGCCGGACTGGCCGGGCTCGTCACCGCCGCCGAACTCACCGCGGCCGGGCGCCGCGTCCTGCTGCTCGACGCCGAGCCCGCCACGAGCCTGGGCGGCCAGGCATGGTGGTCTTTCGGCGGGCTGTTCCTCGTCGACTCGCCCGAACAACGCCGACTCGGCGTGCGGGACAGCACCGACCTGGCGTTCGCGGACTGGCTCGGCTCGGCCGGCTTCGCGCCCGGCGCCGAGCGCGGCGAAGGCCCCGACCGGCACGGCTACGCCTGGGCGCGGGCGTTCGTCGACTTCGCCGCGGGCCCGATGCGGCCGTGGCTGCACGGCCTGGGCGTGCGCTGGTTCCCGCTGGTGCAGTGGGCCGAGCGGGGCGGGCACCCCGCCGGCGGACACGGCAACAGCGTGCCGCGCTTCCACGTCACGTGGGGCACCGGGCCGGGCCTGCTCGAACCGTTCATCGCCGCCGCGCTCGCCGCCCGGGCGCAGGGCCTGCTTGAAGTCCGCCCGCGGCATCGGGTCACCGACCTGGTGCTGACCGACGGCGTCGTCACCGGGGTCCGGGCCCAGGTCCTGGCGCCGTCGGACGCCGCCCGGGGCGAGCCGTCCGGGCGCGACGTCGTCGGCGAGGTCGAATTCGCGGCCGACGCCGTCGTCGTCGCCGGCGGCGGGATCGGGGCCAATCACGAGTTGGTCCGCTCCCGCTGGCCCGCCGCAGCGGGCCGGCTGCCCGAGCGGATGCTGTCCGGGGTGCCGGACGCCACGGACGGTTCGATGCTCGCCGTCGCCGCCGGCGCCGGCGCCGCGCTCGTGCACGAGGACCGGATGTGGCACTACCCCGAGGGGATCGCCAACCACTCCCCCGTTTGGTCGCGGCACGGCATCCGGATCCTGCCCGGGCCGTCCTCGCTGTGGCTCGACGCCGACGGCGGGCGGCTGCCCGCCCCGCTGTATCCGGGCTTCGACGCCCTCGGGGCGCTCGCCCACCTCACCGCGCGCGGCGACGACCACTCCTGGTTCGTGCTGAACAAGACCATCATGAATACCGAGTTCGCCCTCTCCGGATCCGAGCAGAACCCGGACCTGACCGGGCGCAACGTCCGGTTGCTCGCCCAGCGGGCGCTGCCCGGCGCCGTCGGGCCGGTGGAACGCTTCGCCCGGGAATCGCCGGAATTCGTCTGGGCCGACGACGCGCGTGGGCTCGCGGACGGGATGAACGCGCTGGTCGCGGCGACGCCGGCGTCGCGCGGGCACATCGACGGCGCGGACCTGGCGGCACTGATCGCCCTGCGCGACGCCCAGGTGCGCACCGGCCTCGGCAAGGACCCGCAGGTGGTCGCGACCGCGATGGCGCGCCGGTACCGCGTGGACCGGCTGATCCGGGTCGCCCCGCCGCGGCCGCTCACCACACCGAAGGACGGGCCGTTGCTCGCCGTCCGGTTGTCGGTGCTGACCCGTAAGACGCTCGGCGGACTGCACACCGATGCCGCCGGGCGTGTGCTGGGCGCGGGCGGCACGCCGGTCCCGGGGTTGTGGGCCGTCGGCGAGGCGGCCGGCTTCGGCGGCGGCGGCGTACACGGCCACCGGGCGCTCGAAGGGACGTTCCTGGGCGGGTGCCTGTTCACCGGACGGACCGTGGGGCGGGAGCTGGCGGCGGCGGGCCGGGGGTAACGGTTGCGGTCGGCGCGGCGTCCGAAGCTACTCGGATCGGACGGCCTCGGCAGGTGAGATCCGGCCGGCCCGCCAGGCTGGATACGCCGACGCGAGGATGCCGACGAACATGCCGATGCCGGGCCCGACGGCGAGATACCAGGGCGTCAGAATTGCCGACCAAGCGTTGATCGAGGCGACGACGACCACCGCCGCACAGCCGACGGCCGACCCACCGAAGCCGCCGAGAATTCCGGTGCAAGCGCCGTCCGCCAGGAAGAGTGCGGTGATCGCGCCTCTGGATGCGCCCAGCGAACGGCGTAGACCGATCTCCGCCGTCCGCGCGACGACCGACACGATCATGGAATTCGCGATGAGCAAGGTCGTCAGGGCAAGGAGCAGGGCACCGATCGCCCCGGCCAACCGGCCAAGCTGACTTCCCACGCCGGTGCGAAGAGAGGCGAGATCCACCACCGTGGAGACGGCGAGCACCCCTGGATCGTCCGGCCGAATCGCCGCTCGAATGATCCTCGCCACCGGCGCCCCTCCGCCGGGCTCGGTGCGCACCCGCATCACGGTCCCACTGTCGATGCCCTTCCCGGCCGCCAAGGCTCGCTCGTAGGGCACCGCGACCGTGTTCGCGAGGGCGGCGCTCTCGAACACACCGACGACCTCGTACGCCGTCCCGCTCAGGTAGACCCGGTAGCCGGCCAGTCTCGACGTGCCCGCAGGGATCCCAAAATCCTCGGCGATGCTCCGTCCGAGGGCGACGACCGGGTAGGAATCGGATGTGTCGAAGAGCCATCCCGAGTCCAGGCGATCCTGGTTGGCCGCGAACCACCCCGAGGTCGCACCGACCAGCGCCGTTTCCCCGCTTCCGCGGATCACCCCGCTGCCGTCCCGGGTGCGGCTGATCGGGAATCCCTTGGCGTAATCCAGGCTCAACCCGACGGCACCAACCAACCGGAGCGCCGCGACCCGGGCGAGACACCCATCGGGGAAATACTGATCAGTGGCCTCCGCGGCATCGTCCTGCGTGGTGCTCGGGACCGCCCGAACGGTCAGGGTGTCCGTACCCGAGGCGGCCAGGTCCGCATTGATCTGCTCCGCCGCGGTCACCGAAATCCCGAAGGAGGTCACCAACGTCCCGACGGAGAGTGCTACGGCGACGACCATGAGGAGCACCCGCGAGCGGCGCGCCGAAAAATCGATCAGCAGGTCACCCACCAGATCGAGGAGCCGCCGCATCACGCCGCCTGCAGGACGCCGTCGGCCAGGCGGAGCACCCGGTCCGCCCATTGCGCGGTCGCGCGGTCGTGCGTAATGACCACGACGGCGACGCCGTGCCGCGCCTGTTGCTCGAACAGACGCAGGACGGCGGCCGAGTTGTCCTCGTCAAGATTTCCGGTGGGCTCGTCGGCCAGGAGAATGCGCGGACTCGTCACGATCGCACGGGCGATGGCCAGACGCTGCTTCTCGCCCCCGGAGAGCGTCTGGCCCCGGGCCCGCTGCCGGTCGGCCAAACCAACGGCGTCAACGACCCGATCGATCATTCCCTCGCGCTCCCGGGCCGGCGCGGCCACCGTCGTCAGCTTCAAGAGGACGTTCTCCCGCACGGTTCGGTGGCCCAGCACGTGGTACGCCTGGAACACGAAGCCGAGTTCGCGGGCGCGGAGCCGGTCGCGGTCCCGCTGCCGCATCCGGGTCGTGGATTGTCCAAAGACCTCGTACTCGCCTGCGTTCGGCGTGTCCAGCAGCCCAAGGACGTTGAGCAACGTCGATTTCCCGGCCCCCGAGCGGCCGAGGATCGCCACTCGTTCACCGGCGGCGACGGACAGGTCAACTGCGCCCAACGCCTCCACCGGAGGATCGCCAGGATAGGTCTTGGCGATCGCACGGGTACGAATCGCCGCGGAACCCTCAGCCACCCTCCCCCCAAAGGACGACGACGGTTCCCGCTTTCAGTTCGGGACACTCGGTGACCTGCACGTATCCGTTGCCTTCGCGGCCCGTCGTCACGGCGATTCGAGCCCGACCGGCCGCTTTGATGACGTAGGTGCCGGCAGCGTCCTCGCGCAGCGCGGTCAGCGGCACCGCCAACGCTCGGATCGCCTCCTGGGCGGCGCCCGGCGTCGCGACGGCCTTGGTGCCGTTCTCGATGTCCTCGGGAAGCGGGCCGGGATCGATCACCGCATCGAATCCAGGAGCCGAACCCTCGTCGCCGGCCGGGCGGAACTCGGAGAGGGATCGGACGGTTCCGGCCGTCCGTTCGGCCGACGATCCCGGAAAACTCAGCGTGACCTTGACGCCCGATGCGAACGCCGCCTTGTCAGCCACCCGGACCCGGACCGTCACACTTGCGGAGCCCGCCCGCAAGGACAGAAGTTTTCCATCGGCGGGGACGATCGTGCCGCGGCCGGCTACGGATAACACCGTCGCGCCGCCGCCCGGCACGTCGACCACTTCCGCCATCGGCAGGGGCGTGTCGATCCCGGTCGCCTTGTCCGGGGAGCCTTCCGCGCCACCTTCGGCCTTGGTACCCGAGTCCGAATCCGGCTCGTCGCTCCCGCCGGGCGCCGAGTCGTTGGCCGCCGAGCCGTTGGCCGCCGAGTCGTTGGCCGCCGAGTCGTTGGCCGCCGTCGGTAGCGGCTGCCTTGCCCGCGTGTAGAGCGCCTTGACCGCGCGGGCAGTCAACTCGCCGTAGTCACCATCGATCGCGCCGCGGTAGAGCCCGACCTGTTGGAACGAGCGTTGCAGTGACTCGACGTCCGGACCGTTCATTCCCCGCTCGAGATCACGGTAGAGCGGAATCTCAAGATCCAGTGCGAACAGGGGCCGACCCGAGACCGCCACCAGCGGGGACCCGTACGGAATTCGCTGTCCGACGGTCACGTATGCGCCAGTCACCACGCAGGTACCACATCCGGTTGGCGGACCGATGTCCAGATCCCGGCCCAAAGCCACCGCACCGTCCGCGGTTGGGATCTCCGCCACGAAGTCCCGCTCCGCAACAGCGACGGTGGCCTCTAGCTGTTCCCGAGAATTCTTGACCGCGGAGTCCCACGGCGATCGCACGAACGTTCCCGCGCCGAACGCCAGACCGGCGACAACCGCGCTTCCCACAAGCCAGGCAGCTATCCAGCGCGCCCGGCCCCACGGACCCCCCGTTGGCCGCACGCTATTTCTCGGCACGCGCTGCCCAGAACTCGTCCGCATCAACTCGCGCCGCATCCAGATTCCGACGCACCCGGATCAGTTCGCTCGAATACTTTTCGTAGATCGGCGACTCGTATTGCGCCCAGATCCGCATTGTTCGTTCGATCGCCTTCGTCTGAGCTTTACACTTGACGACCAGCAGCGCCAACTTGATCTGCTGCTCATCGACGCGGTCGTCAGCTTCGCCTTGAACCGTGAAGATCTCGTCCACCGCGGTGGACTCGGCATGGGCGGGTTCGCTGCCGGCGCTTCGAACGCAAGCCACGAAATCCGCCTTGATGGGCTTCATCCGGGCATCGCGGAACGCGGCGTCGCCCGCTGCAAAGAATTCCGGGCCCCACGGCCCACCTACTGGCCTCTCGAGCTTCTCCCACTTCGCGACCGCGGGATTTGACGCACACTTCTTCATGGCGGTTCGGAACTCGGCTGTACCCTCGATCCGGGCAGCGCGGGACAGGCGAGATTCCATATCCGCCAGGTATGCCCTCGCCGCACCTTCCTCCGCCTCGGACCAGACTGCCGAGTCGACTTTGTTCAGCATCATGTCCTCGATCGGCGCCGGCTTGGCGAACGCAAACCGCTCCGCATCCTCTTCCCGCCACACCCCCAAAGCCGACGCGATCAGATATTCGGGGTCCGGCGCCTGCCAATGGAGCGGCGGCACCTCGGCGCCGGACGATCGAAGGCAATCCGTCTGAGCGGCCGACTTGGCATTGGCAAAGCCCATGGTGTCGAACTCGGTGGCCGAGAATCGCACCGATCCGGGGGCCACCATACCCGTCCGGCGATCGATAATCGGTTCGATCCCCGCCGACACGGCCGTCGCCGCATCTCGGTTCGATGCCCCGGTCCCGCTGCCGCGGGAGGAAGAGCGATCTTCGTCGGGGGCCGCCGCTGCGCAGCCCCCCAGGAGCAGACCGGCCACCATAATGGCGGGCGCAATTCGGTTTGATCGGGCTTTTATGGCTTTCCTTCCGCCTGATGACGGGGACCGTCGAACGGTCCCCGCCATCATCAGTTGATCAGTCGATCAACACTTCCCCTTGTAGTAGTTCGAGCTGAACTTGTCGTTCCAGTTGAAGCCCACAGAGGAATACGGGCCCAGCCCGTTCGTACCGATGCCCAGATTCGGGTCGCGGCTCGTTCCGTGCCCCGCTCGAGCGAAATAGATGAATCCGCCACGCTGGTTCGTGTGCTCGTAAAAGTACGAGAAGCACGCATTCACGTGGTTCGCAGAGATGGATGTGATCTGGTCGTTGATCGTTCCGCCGTCCAGGGAATTTTGGTGAAATCTTCGTTGCCGAACTGGAGCCCAGCTTGTTGCCCGTTGTAGCTGGCGTCCTGCCAAGCGCACGTGTAGTACGCGGGACAGGTACCGCTGCCCGCCGACGCCGCACTCGCCGTCAGTCCGATTCCTCCGACTGCGACCGCGGCCGCCAGAACAACCCGGCTCATCCGTATCCTCATCACTGTTGCCGTTCCTTTCGACACTCGGTTGGTGGCGCGGAAGATCGACCATAACCGTTCTGACGGAGATGCACAAGACCTCCGTATGATGCCGTTCCTAGCCGCCTTGCGGCCCATTGGGGTTTGGCGTGCGTTCTACGGCTCATTGCGATTTGCCGAATTCTGGTGACAAACTTCAGCACGTGACAGCCACCGTGTCGCCGCCGTTGGCGATGCGGGCCCGAGCACATTGCGGGGCGAGCGCAGCGGCCGGCCAGCGCCGGCGCGATCCTCTGGGCGGCGCCCTTGGCTCGGCTCGGGATCGGTACATTCGGGTCATGGCCTTCTCCAGTGCCCCGCCCGACACCACTGCGCTCCCGGACGCCAACCCCGGCGGTCGCCTCGACGCCGCCGCCTGCGAGCGCGTTTTCCGCCGAGCCGGGCTGCCACTGCTGGTCGAGGGGCACACCGCGGCGCGCGATGTCTTCGGCCGGTCGGCGCCGTTCCTGTTGATGGTGCTCTTCGCGGAGTTCGCGGGCGCCGCGCGCCTGGGCTGGCCGGTCTGGGTCAACGTGCTCGCCCTGCTCGGCGCGGTCGCGATCGCGGTCGCGGGGTACGGGGCGCTCAACCTCGCGCGACGCCGGGTGTGGTCGACGCTGCCGCAGTCCGTCGGCGGTTGGGAGCTGGCGTTCTTCGTGGTGCTGCCTGCAGTTCTGCCCCTGGTTTTCGGCGGCGCATGGACCATCGCGCTCTGGATCGCCGCGGGGAACCTGCTGCTGCTCGGGGCGCTCCGGGTGGCGGTGGGCTTCGGGGTGTTCGCGGCGCTGTGGTGGGGCTTGGCCCGGCTCGGCAGCGAACTCGGCAGCTCGCTGCTGCGGCTCGTTCGGCTGCTGCCGCTGCTCCTGGTCTTCTCTCTGGTGCTCTTCTACACCACCGAGCTGTGGCAGGTCTTCGACACCACGCACGCAACCTCCGACGTCGTGCTCGGCGGGTTTTTCGCCCTGGTGATCGTCGGCTTCGTCGGCCTGCGCGTGCCCAGCGAAGCGAGGCAGGCACTGGCCGAGGCCGCCGCTGCGGTGCCCGGCGGCGACCGGGCGGCCGTCCTCTCCCGGGCACAGCGCGCCAACGTCGACGCCATGCTCGCCGCGAGCCAGCTCGTTCAAGTCCTTGTGGTCAGCGCCGGCATCGGCGCCTTCTTCACCGCCCTCGGCGTGCTGACGATCACCCCGCAGACGATGGAGCTGTGGGGCGTGGATGGCGGCACCTGGGTGCGGGAGATCGACCTCGGCGGCGCCCAACTGGTCATCAGCCGCACGCTGATCCGGGTCGCCGTCGCCCTGGCCACATTCACCGGGCTCTACTACGCCCTCTCGGTCCAGGTAGACGCCACCTACCGGGAGGAATTCGTCGACGACGTCGGCGCCCGGCTGCGCGACGTCCTCGCCACCCGCGTCCGCTACCTCGCGATCCACGCCGACCACCCCCCGGCGAAGTAGAGCCGTACGGTCGAGGCGGGCCCAAAGTCTCGCCTGGACGGCTCTACCTCGGACGCGAAGGCGCTAGCTCGCGGAGATGCTCCGTGCCCGCCGAGCGCGAAGGAGCTTGGTGCCGAGCGCTTCCAGATCGTGGAGTTCTTCCCAACTCACCCGCACAATCCACCATCCGGCGTCGACAAGCGCGTCGTGCCGTCGCTTCTCCGCCAGGAGTCGCTGTACGGGATCGCCGAACTCGTCGGAATACTTGATCGCTCCGTCGAATTCCACGCCGACGCACACGTCGGGCCAGGCCAGGTCCAGCCGAAAAGTGCCCGCGCTCGTGGGCACGCTCAGTTGCGGCGTCGGCGGCGGCGCCCCGGCCCGGTGGGCCGCATAGCGCACCAGTGTTTCGCCCGGCGACTCGGAGCGCTCATCGGCCAGGGCGAGCACCGAACGCGCCTGCACGATGCCCCGCTTGCCGGCAGCCGCGGCCACGATCCGCTCCAGGCCCGCTCGACTCGCCCCGAGGCGCAGCGCGGAGTCGGCCACCACAAGGCCGGAGTCGGGGCACAGCGTTCGCGCGCAGTCGACCACCGCGCGCTCCAGCGAAACAACGGGGACCCCATCAAGTTCGGCGCGATCCGCGGGCGGCAGCGCTGCCCGATGCCGCCGCAAGGCGCCATCGAATCGTTCGCTGATGTGCGGATGGCTCAGTTGAGTCACATGCGCCTCGGGCGGCAACCGCCACGACCAACATCCCCAGAGGAGGGCCGCGGTCGAATGGCTGAACCAGAACGGCGTGCTCAGTCGCTCGAGCACGCCGCGAACCTCCGCCAGAACCTCCGCATGACGCGCCCGGGCGGCGTCCGGACCGTTCGGGCTTGCCACCAGGACACCCCTACGCACGCGAATGAGTTCCCGCCTCGCGAGCGCGGCTGCCCGGGCCGCGCGGGTCAGCGTGGTCGGGTCGAGAGCGGGCGGGACAACGGGGAGTTCGTGAGTCATGACCGAGAGCCTGCCGCCCTCCGCGCACTCCCGGTGTGGCTCGGCGGTGGACCTGTGGATCCTCAGGCGTGCCCGCGCGCCTGTGGACGGCTTGGGTCGCCGCAGGCCAGGACGCCCCCGCCCCCCGCCGAGGTAGATGCGTACGGTCGGAGAAGGCTGCCGAACGACGTCGAACGGATCTACCCCGACCCGGGCGGATCTACCTCGGCGGCCGGCGCCGGCGACCGGCGCCGGCGCCCCCGGCGGCGCCGCCGTCAGGCGTTGACCACTAGGCCAAGTTCCGCCGGCCCCTCCAGGCGCGCGTGCCTCGGCACCACCCGGACGCTGTACCCGAACGGGCCCGACCGGGTGAGCGTCACGTCGCCGGCAAACGCGTATCGGCCGGCCTCGTAGGCCTCGGCCGCCGCCAACGGCTCGGCGGTGAACGTCTCGATGACGTCGGTCTCGGTCACCTTCCCGTGCACCACCTCGACCGCGACATCCTCCGGCCGCAGGTCGCCGAGCGAGACGTACGCCCGGACGGACAAGGTGTCGCCGACCTGCGGCGCCTCGCTGATCCCGCCCGACTCGACGTGGTCCACCCGCACGTGCGACCAGGCGGCCCGCACCCGGGCCTTCCACTCGGCCAGTTCCTGCGCCCCGGCGAAGTTCGCGTCCGTCAACGCCCGGCCGGCCACCGCGGCGGGCGCGTACAGCCGCCGGACGTATTCGGCCACCATCCGGGTGGCCTGCACCTTGGGGCCGAGCGTCGCGAGCGTATGCCGCACCATGCTGAGCCAGGCGGCAGGGACGCCGTCGGCGTCGCGCTCGTAGTACCGCGGCGCGATCTGGTTCTCGATCAGATCGTAGAGCGCCGCGGACTCCAGGTCGTCGCGGCGGTCCGGGTCGCCGACGCCGTCGGCGCTGGGGATGGCCCAGCCGTTGCCGCCGTCGAACCACTCGTCCCACCAGCCGTCCAGGATGGAGAGGTTGAGGCCGCCGTTCAGCGCGGCCTTCATCCCGGACGTCCCGCTCGCCTCCAGCGGCCGCAGGGGGTTGTTCAGCCAGACGTCGCAGCCCGGGTAGAGCGTCTGCGCCATCGCGATGTCGTAGTTCGGCAGGAAGGCGATCCGGTGCCGCACCTGCGGGTCGTCGGCGAATCGGACGAGCTGCTGAATGAGCCGCTTGCCTTGATCGTCGGCCGGGTGCGACTTGCCGGCGACGATGAGTTGGATCGGTCGATCGGGGTCCAGCAGCAGCGCCTTGAGGCGGTCCGGATTGCGCAGCATCAGCGTCAGCCGCTTGTAGGTCGGGACGCGGCGGGCGAAGCCGATGGTCAGCACGTCCGGGGAGAGCGCGTCGTCGATCCAGCCGAGTTCTGCCGGGGCGGCGCCACGCTCGCGCCACGATGCGCGCAACCGGCGGCGGGCGTCGGCCACGAGCCTGCCGCGCATCTCGCGCCGCAGGGACCACAGCTCGGTGTCGGTGATCCCGTCCGGTCGCAGCCACCCCGCGGCGGCGTCCGGCGACAACTCGTCCAGCCCGAGCACCCGGGCTTCGATCTCCGCGAAGTCGGGGTCGACCCAGGTCGGCGAGTGCACGCCGTTGGTGACGGAGGTGATCGGCACCTCGCCGGAGTCGAAGCCCGGCCACAGGCCGGCGAACATCTCGCGGGAGACCTGGCCGTGCAGCAGCGAGACGCCGTTCGCCCGGCCGCCCATCCGCAGGCCCATCACCGCCATGTTGAAGACCGTGGGGTCACCCCCCTCGTAGTCCTCCGCGCCGAGCGCGAGCACGGACTCGGTCGGCAGCCCCGGCACCGCGCCGGCGCCGGCGAAGTAGCGCTCCACCAGGTCGCGGGGGAAGCGGTCGATGCCGGCCGGGACGGGGGTGTGGGTGGTGAAGACCGTCGCCGCGCGGACCGCCTCCAGGGCCGCTTCGAAGCTGAGCCCGCCCGCGACCAGTTCGGCGATTCGTTCGACGCCGAGGAACCCCGCGTGCCCCTCGTTCGTGTGGTACACCTCCGGCGCGGGGGCGCCGGTGAGCCGGGACCACAGCCGCAGCGCCCGCACCCCACCGACGCCGAGCAGCAACTCCTGCTGCAGGCGGGTCTCGCCGCCACCGCCGTAGAGCCGGTCGGTGACCCGGCGCGCGTCGTCGTCATTGCCGGGGACGTTCGAATCGAGCAGGAGCAGCGGAACCCGCCCGACGGCGGCCACCCATACATGCGCGAGCAACTCGCGACCGCCCGGCAGCGCCAGCCGGACGCGCGCCGGCGCGCCATCGTCCTCGCGCAGCACCGTCAGCGGCATGCCGTCCGGATCCAACACCGGATAGGTCTCCGACTGCCAGCCATCCAGCGTCAGTCCCTGCCGGAAGTAACCCGCCCCGTACAGCAGCCCGACGCCGACGATCGGCACCCCGAGGTCCGAGGCGCTTTTCAGGTGGTCGCCCGCCAGGATGCCGAGGCCGCCGGAGTATTGCGGCAGCACCGAGGTGATCCCGAACTCGGGCGAGAAGTAGGCGATCGAGGCCGGCAGTTCCTCGCCGGCGCCCTGGTACCACAGGTCGCCGGTGCGGTACTGGTGCAAGTCGGCCGCCGCGGCGTGGACCTGCTCGACGAATGCGGCGTCGGCGGCGAGCGCGGCCAGGCGGTCGGAGCCGAGGGCGCCGAGCAGCGCGACGGGGTCGCCGTGCACGCTCGCCCACAGTTCGGAATCGATGCCCGCGAACAGGTCGCGGGTCGGCTGATGCCAGGACCAGCGCAGGTTGTGCGCCAGGACGTCGAGGTCGTGCAAGTCGTCGGGGAGGTTGGTGCGGACAGTGAACCGTCGGATCGCCTTCACGGGTAGACCCTAAGCCGGGGCGCCCGCACCGGCGAAGTACGAACCGCACCGACCGGGCGCCGCCGGCCCCGGCGGCGACGCCGGCGCCGGCCGGCCCGGCGGGCGGGGCGGTGGGCGAGGAGGGGCCAAAGCTCGATACGTTGTGCACGTGAGCACGCGCGCGAGCCGGACCCAGACCACCACCCGGGCGAACCCGACCGCCACCCGGGCGAACCGTACCGCCGAGGCCGACCCACCGACGCACCCCGCCCCCGCGCCGCGGCCCGCCCCGCGGGACCCGATCGGCCGGATCCCCGTGCTCGCCGTCGAGCCGGTGGTCGAGGGCGGCCGCTGGCCGGCCAAGGCGAGCGTCGGCGAGCGGATCGCGATCGAGGCGACGGTCTTCCGCGAGGGCCACGACGCCGTCGCCGCCACCGCCGTTCTGACGGCCCCCGACGGGACCGAACGCACCGCCCGAATGGTCGACGTCGCGCCGGGGCTGGACCGCTACCGCGCCCACCTGTGCCCCGACGCCCCCGGCGACTGGACCCTGCGCGTCGAGGGCTGGTCGGATCCGTACGGCACCTGGCGGCACGACGCGACGATCAAGATCGAGGCCGGCATCGACGTCGACCTCATGTTGGCCGAGGGACTTCGGGTCTTCGACCGGATCGTGGCGGGCGACGAGCGGCGCGGGTCCGACGACGAACGCACCCTGAGCGACGCCCGCGCGGCGCTCGCGGACGCGTCCCGGCCGCCGCTCGCCCGGCTCGCCGCGGCCACCTCGCCCGAGGTGCTCGAAGCCCTGGACCGGGTGCCGCTGCGCGAGGCGGTCACGCCGTCGCCGGCGTATCCACTGCAGGTGGACCGGGAGCTGGCCCTGGCGAGCGCGTGGTACGAACTCTTCCCGCGCTCCGAGGGCGCGGTGCAGCGCCCGGACGGGACCTGGCAGTCCGGCACCTTCCGGACCGCGGCCGCCCGGCTGCCCGCAATCGCCGCGATGGGTTTCGACGTCGTCTACCTGACCCCGATCCACCCCATCGGCACGACCTATCGCAAGGGTCGCAACAATTCCCTCACGGCCGGGCCGGGCGACCCGGGGTCGCCGTATGCCATCGGCGCGGCCGACGGCGGCCACGACGCGATCAACGCGGACCTGGGCGACGAGAAGGCGTTCCGCACCTTCGTGAACGAGGCGCGGCTGTACGGCCTGGAGGTGGCCCTGGACTTGGCGCTGCAGTGTTCGCCGGACCACCCGTGGCTGCGCGACCACCCGCAGTGGTTCACCACCCGCGCCGACGGGTCCATCGCCTACGCGGAGAACCCGCCCAAGAAGTACCAGGACATCTACCCGCTGAACTTCGACAACGACCCCCGCGGCATCGCCGCCGAGGTGCTGCGCATCGTCCGGCTGTGGATCGCGCGGGGGGTCACCCTGTTCCGCGTGGACAACCCGCACACCAAACCGCTGCCGTTCTGGCAGTGGCTGCTCGCCGAGGTCCGCCGCACCAATCCCGAGGTCATCTTCCTCTCCGAGGCGTTCACCCGGCCCGCGATGATGGCCACGCTCGGCCGGATCGGCTTCCACCAGTCGTACACGTACTTCACCTGGCGCACGACCCGCGACGAACTGGCCGAGTACCTGACCGAGGTGTCGAGCCCGGAGCAAGCCGCGGTGATGCGGCCGAACTTCTGGCCGACGACGCACGACATCCTGCCCCCGTACCTCACCTGGGGCGGGATCAGCGCCTTCGCGATCCGGGCCGTGCTCGCCGCGCTCGGCTCGCCGTCGTGGGGGATCTACTCCGGCTACGAACTGGCCGAGAGCACCCCGCGGCCCGGCGTCGAGGAACAGATCGACAACGAGAAATACGAGTTCAAGCCACGGGATTGGGCCGCGGCCGAGGACCTCGGCATCGCGACGCTCATCACCGCGCTGAACCGAATCCGCCGGGCGCACCCGGCGCTGCGGCAACTGCGCAACCTGACCGTGCACCCGACGTCGAACGACCAAGTGCTCGCCTTCTCCCGGACGCTGCCCGCCGAGCATTCGCCGACGGGCGCCGCGGACGCGATCATCGTGGTCGTGACCCTGGACCCGTGGAACCCGCAGGAGGCGAACGTCTCGCTGGACCTGGCGGCGCTCGGCCTGCCGCCCGCACCGGACGGCCACGACCCGTGGGCACCGTCCTTCGTCGCGCATGACCTGCTCGGCGATGAGAGCTACGGCTGGGGGCAGCAGGCCTATGTGCGGCTCGACCCGCAGGTCCGGGTGGCCCACGTGCTCGAGGTCCGCCGGGCGTGAGCGACCCGGGGTCGCGCCCGCCCGGATCCGCGCCGGTCCCCCGCCCGGCCCTGCGGCCGGACTCCCCCGGCGCGCCCGCCCGGCCCCTGGCCGACGATCCCCGGTGGTACCGGACGGCCGTCTTCTACGAGGTCATTCTGCGTGCCTTCGCGGATTCCGGCGCCGCCGGCGCCGGCGATTTCCGCGGCCTGATCGAGCGGCTGGACTACCTCGCGTGGTTGGGCGTGGACGCGCTCTGGTTGCCGCCGTTCTATCCGTCGCCACTGCTCGACGGCGGCTACGACGTCGCCGACTACACCTCCGTCGCCTCGCAGTACGGCACGATGGCGGATTTCGCCGAGTTCGTCGACGCCGCCCACGCCCGCGGGTTACGGGTGATCACCGACCTGGTCCTGAATCACACCAGCGATCAGCACCCCTGGTTCCAGGCCTCCCGGGCGGACCCCGGCGGTCAGTACGGTGATTACTACGTCTGGACCGACGACGTCACTCGGTACGGCGGCGCCCGGATCATCTTCGTGGACACCGAGTCCAGCAACTGGACGTTCGATTCCGTGCGCCGCCAGTTCTACTGGCATCGCTTCTTCGGGCACCAACCGGACCTGAACTTCGACAATCCGGCGGTAGCCGAGGCCATGCTCGACGTCGCCCGGTTCTGGCTGCGGCTGGGCGTGGACGGGTTGCGCCTGGACGCCGTCCCCTACCTGTTCGAGGAAGAGGGCACGAACTGCGAGAACCTACCCGCGACGCACACCTATCTGCGCCGGTTGCGCCGCATGGTGGACACCGAATTCCCCGGCCGGATCCTGCTCGCCGAGGCCAATCAGTGGCCGCACGACGTCGTCCCGTACTTCGGCACGGAGGCGGAACCGGAATGCCACCTGTGCTTCCACTTCCCCGTGATGCCGAGGATCTTCTTTGCGATCAAGGACGAGCGCGCGACCCGGCTGGTGGAAATCCTGCGGGACACTCCGGCGCTGCCGGCGGGTGCACAGTGGAGCACCTTCCTGCGCAACCACGACGAACTCACCCTGGAAATGGTGACCACCGAGGAACGCGCGGCGATGTACGGGTGGTACGCACCCGACCCGCGGATGCGGGCGAACGTGGGAATCCGGCGGCGCCTGGCCACCTTGCTGGACAACACTCGCAAGGAGATCGAACTCGCCCACGCGCTGCTTTTCTCGCTGCCGGGCTCGCCCTGCCTGTACTACGGCGACGAGATCGGGATGGGCGACAACATCTGGCTGGCCGACCGGGACGCCGTGCGGACCCCGATGCAGTGGACCCCCGACCGCAACGCCGGCTTCTCCACCGCCGACCCGGGCAAGGTGCACCTGCCGGTCGTCCAGTCGCTGGTGCACAACTTCACCTCGGTCAACGTCGAGGCCCAACTCGCCCAGCCGACGTCGCTGCTGCACTGGATGCACGGCATGCTCGCCGTGCGGCGGGCGCATCCCGCCCTCGGGATCGGGGACCTGGTGCTGCTCGATTGCGACAGCGAGGCGGTCATCGCGTTCCTGCGCCGGACCCCCGCGGACGGCGCAGGCAGCGAGACACTGCTGTGTGTCGCGAACCTCGCTGCGACCGCGCGGTCCGCCACCATCCGGCTGCCCGGCTACGCCGGCGCGCGCCTGACCGACGTCTTCGGCGGCGCTCCGTTCCCGCCCGTCGGCCCCGATGGAACCGTCGTCATGACCTGGGGGTCGCGGGACTTCTATTGGCTGTCCGTCGCGCCGTCGTCGCCCGGCGACGACGAAGAGCCGACGAGGTAGATGCTTGGCGTCGCCGGTCGGGCGTGTCGGGCGCGCTACGGCTCTACCTCGCGCGGCGCGGCTCTACCTCGCGGCGGTGCCTGTGCGGTCCCGAGCGGTCAGGTCCCGAGCGGTTAGGTCCCGAGCGGCCAGGGCCGCCCCGATCAGGCCGGCGTCGGCCCCCAAGGTCGCCCGCAGCAGGGGCGGGACGGCGGAGAGCCGCACCAGGTCGGCCAGCCGTTCCCGCACCGGGCCCAGGAGGTCCTCGCCCGCTTGGGCCAGACCTCCGCCCAGGACGATCACCTCCGGCGCGAGCAGGCAGATCGCGTGGGAGAGCCCGAAAGCCAGGGCGTCGAAGGCGGAGTCCCGCACGGCCCGGGCGACCGCGTCGCCGTCGGCCGCGCGGCGCAGGACCTCGCGCGCACCCGGCACGGCCGCGCCGGTGAGCGCCGCGTACCGGCGGGCGAGAGCCGCCGCGGAGGCCACCGCCTCCAGGCAGCCGCGGTTGCCGCACACACACGGTTCGCCGCCCGGCTGCGCCACGGCGTGCCCGATCTCGCCCGCATACCCGCCCGCGACATGCGGGCGGCCGGACACGACCAGCGCGGCGGAGATGCCGGTGCCGATCACCACCAGCAGCGTGGTTCGGGCGCCGGCCGCCGCCCCGAGCCGGAACTCGGCGGCCCCGGCCGCGCGCACGTCGTGCACGATGGCGACCGGCAGGTCCAGGCCGGCCGCGAATAGCGCGGCGAAGTCGACGTCGCGCCAGCCGAGGTTCTCCGAGTACACGCCGAGGCCGCGGTCCTCGACGACGATTCCGGGCAGGGCGATGCCGAGCGCGGCCGGAGGTCCGGCCGGCGACCGGCGGGCCCGGGCCAGAGCGGCCCGGGCCAGGGCGAGAACCGCAGCGGGGCTGTCGGGCGACGGCGGCGGGCTCGGCACCCGGCGGACCGGACCCGGGCGCCCGTCGGCGGCCACGGTGGTCGACTTGGTGCTGGTCCCGCCGACGTCCACGGCGACCACCGGGGCGCCGGGGCCGAGGCCTGGGCGGCCGTGCGTCGCGGGCATGGCGCTCCCTCCAAGCTCAGGTCACCGAGCGAAACAGGTGTCGCGGGTGGTCCGGGTCCAGCCCGCGGTCCGCGGCGGCCGCGAGCATGAACTGGTGGACGGCCACCAACTCCACCTGCGGATCCCGACCGAGGTCCACCAGGTGCGCGCCGGTGGCCGTGACGGCCTGAGCAATCCGCTCGTCCAGCCGCCCCAGCGCCCAGACGTAGGTGCCGGGCTCCGCGAGCGCGATCGGCCCGTGCAGGTACTCCTCGGCCGGGTAGGACTCGGCGAAGATCTGCGCGCCCTCGCGCACCTTGAGCGCGGCCTCGTGGGCCATCGCCGCCGCCCAGCCGTGGCCGAGGAAGACCAGGTGCCGCGCCGACGGCGGCACCGGACTCGGCTCGGCCAGCACCTGCCGCGCCTGCTCGGTCAACGGGCGCATGTCCTGTCCGAGCGTCGCCCGCAGCCAAGTCAGCGCGGTGGTGGCGAATCGGGTCTGGACCACCGACTCCTCGTCGGCGAAACCCAGGTCCACGACGACGTCGGCCAACGCCGCCGCCGGTGACTGCGCCACGCCCACAATGGCCACCCGGCACACGTCGCGATGGCGCGGCTCGGCCAGCAGGTCCAGCACGTCGCCGGTCGTGCCCGACCTCGAGAGAACCAGCAGACGATCAAAGGGTCGGGTCGGGACCCTCGAGGCGAGATAGGCATCCGTGGCGCCCGCGCCGCTTTTCTCCCGGAGGACGGCCCAGGCGTCGAGTATGTAGTACGACGTCCCGCAGCCCGCGGCCGCCACCCATCCGGCGGGGCCGCTCGTTCCGAGCGCCAGGTCGATGGCGCGCGCCCAGCACTCAGGCTGGGAAGCCACTTCGCTTGCGGTGAGCCGGCCTGCCGGCCCCTCATCGGCCGTGGTCATCTGTTTCTCCGTCCTGATTGACCGGCACGGCCCGACGGACCGGGTCATCCGGATTGGGGAAGTCGAGGTGCAGGACCTCCGGCAGGAGTTCGCGTTGCACCGTGTCGTCCGCCTGGGCCGAAGCGTTCAGGTGCCGGGACTCGGCGACCCACCGGCGGTGCACCGGCAGGTCGATGAGCCGCTCCCAGGCGTCCGGGCGGGTGACCACCGAATGCACCACCAGCCGCTCGTCGTCGAGGGCGTAGACCGACATCGTGGAAATGCCGACCCGACCCTGCTCCTCGACGAGTTCGGGCCAGACGTTCGCGTGCAGGTCGATCCATTCGGTCAACGCGCCGGGCCGAAGGCGGATCATGAATGCCTCGCAGCGAGGCACGATGGGCGTGGACATCAGTACTCCCATTTGGTTCGCATCATCCTGAATTGGACGATGGTCACGCACAGCATCATCACGAAGAGCACCACCGCACAGGCCGCCGCCCGGCCGAAGTCGTTGAATCGGAAGGCGGCCTGGTACATGTACAGCGTCATGACGTTCGTGCTGTTCAGCGGCCCGCCGAGCCCCCCGGACGCGAGACTGAAACCCGACATCATGTAGACCGGCACAAACACCCGCATGGACGAGATGACGCCCATGATGATGAGCAGGTAGGTGGTGCGGGACAGCAGGGGCAGCGTGATCCAGCGGAAAATCTGCAGCCGGCCGGCGCCGTCCACGCGAGCCGCCTCCCCGTAGACGTCGGGGATGGCCGAGAGACCGGACATGAAGACCACCATGTTGAACCCGACGGTCTTCCAGATATCCACGAGCACGATGCAATACAGCGCCTGAGCGGGATCCTGGAGGAACCCCTGTGCATCCAGCCCGACCTGCTCGAGCAGGAAGTTGGCGAGACCGAAGGTCGGGTCATAGATGTAGCTGAAGACCAGGGCCATGGCCACCACGCTCGTCATGAACGGCGAGAACCAGGCCACGGTGTAGAAGGGACGCATCAGCTTGGTGTGCGAGATGGCCAGCGCGGCCAGCAGCCCGATGGCCATCGACAACGGGACCCGGACCGCCGTGAACATCAATGTATTGCGCAGGGCCCCGAGGAAGAGATCATCGTCGAACAGCCGCTGGAAATTGACCAACGAGAATCCGGTCGCCTCGCCCCGCAGCCGCAGGGACCAGTCCTGGCCCGAAATCAGGAACAACCTGATGACGGGATACACGTTGAAGACCAGGAAGACGGCGAGGAACGGCACCAGAACGGCATACGACCACCGGGCGGTCGCCCGTTGTCCTCGGGTATGCGCTCCCACGTTGACCGCTGCGCTCATCTCGGGCTCCTTCACCGCTGCGCTGCACATTGACGGTGGTGGGGGCGGTCCGCCGCCGCGCCGGCAGCGGACCGCGCCACGTCAGGTCACGGATACTGGGTCCACCATTGGTTGAGGTGCGAGTTGATCGCGGTCTCGGCGTCCTTCAGGGCGGCGGTCACCGACGCGCGGCCCAGGTTGACCGAGGTCACCATGTCCGACAGCGCCTTGTAGACCACGAAGTAGTCGCCGTACGGGTAGCCGTGGACCGAGTCCCCCAGGATGGGGTAGTACACCCCGTACAGGTCCGGGTTCGACTTGGCGACGGCGGCGGCGATCTCCTTGGCGGCCGGGATTTCGCCGGTGCGCTCGATCCAGGCCTGCCGGTTGTCGTCGAGGTACTTCACGAATCGCCAGGCGGCCTCTTGGTGCTTCGACGACTTCGGCACGTAGGTGGCCCAGCCCGAGCCGCCCTGCCACGACGTGACGCTTGCGCCCGGCGGGAGCGGCATCAGCTCGTAGTGCCACGCGAAGTCGGGGAAGTCCCGCTCGTACTCGGGAATGACCCAGGTGCCCCGGTATCCGGTGGCAGCGGTGCCTTGCGGAATGCAGGTGAAGTCCGTGATGTCGGCGCTGTCGACCGTCCCCGTCAGCTCGTTCAGCAGCGTCAGCGCCTGCACACCCGGCGCCGAGTTGAACGCCGCGCGCCGGCCGTCCGCGGAGAACATCTGCCCGCCGTACTCCATCAGGTAGGTCACGAACTGGTCGGCCGGCTGACCGCAGCTCAGGCCGAGCCCGGACCGGGTGACGGTCGCGCCCTTCTTCTGGGTCAGCGCGGCCCAGTCCGCCTGCCAGTCCTCGAAGGTGCTGTTGTCGGTGACGTCGACGCCGGCCTTCTCGACGACGTCGTCGTTGACGAGCAACACGCGCGTCGAGCCGGCCGCAATATTCGCCGGCAGCCCGTAGTAGGTGCCCTCGAACCCGAGCAGGGAGAGCGTCGACTCGTAGTACCGCTCGTCGATCTTGTCGGTGCTCAGCACGTTCTCGGGCACCGCCGAGACCAGCCCGGTCCTGATGTACCCAGTCATCCACGGGCTGTAGGCCTCCATCACGTCCGGCCCCTGGCCGGAGGCCATGGATGCCACCACGCGCGTGTTGAAGTCCGCGAACGGGAATGGTTGCAGGTCGACCCGGACGTCCTTGTTCGCGCTCTCGAAGTCCGCGATCACCTGCTTGTGGGCGGCGATGAACGGCTCCGAGGAGTTGACCCAGAACGTCAGGGTCGTCTTCCCCTCCGTCGTGCTGCCGGCTTTGTCCCCGCCCCCGGAGCAGCCGGCGGTCAGCGCCAGTCCGACCACCGCGACCAGTGCGGCGGATCGGCGGAAGGCGTGTTCCTTCCTCTGCATCGAAATCAGCTCCCTGTGTATCGTGAAACGTCGATGCCGTAAATGGCGGCAGCGTTGAGGCCGAGCACCCGACGCTTCTCGTCCTTCGTGAGGCCGAAGAGTTCTTCGGCCACCTCCACCTTCTTCAGCTCCACCTCGGGGGAGAGCGTCGGCGCGTCCGTCCCGAACAGCAGCCGGGTCGGGATCACCTCGTGGGGGGTCTTGTAGACGTACAGCGGCAGGTTCGGCGAGGCCGAGGTGTCGAGGTAGCAGTTGGGCTGGTCCTTGACCCACTCGGGGACGAAGTGCGTGACATCCGAGTTCATGCCCATGTGCGAAAGCACGACCGGGACGTCCGGGTTGCGCTGGGCCAGGCGGAGACCCAGCAGGGGGTGGCACACCTTCGAGTCCACGTCGGTGTGGGCCATGACAACCATCCCGAGCTCTCCCGCCAGGTTCATGATCGGGTCCAGCATCGGGCTGTCGAGCGGGAAGTTCCCCTGCCCGGGAGCGTAGAGCTTGATGCCCCGGATGCCTTCGGAGTGGGCATCGCGGATCATCGCGAGCCCCTTTTCCTCCCACATCGGAGTGATCCACACGTAGCCGATCAGGCGGTCGGGGTACGCCTGCACCGCCCCGATCGTGTACTTGGTCATCTCCCATTGCTGTTCGGGAGTGATCCGGAAGATCGCCATCGAAACCGAAACATCGATCCCGTTGCGATCCATGCGTTCCACCTGTTCCTCGACGGTCGCCCCGATCACACCCCAGATCGTCCGGGTGTACGGAAAGGAGTGACAGTGTTGGTCCAGAACAAACATGCCGTCGATCATCGGCCGGCCTCCTTGCCCGAGTTGTTGTGCGGCTGCTGCTGTGCTGCCGGATCGCGGGCGGTCAGCCCTTGAGTCCCGACATCATCGCGCCTTTGATGATTCTGCGTTGGAAGATCAGGAAAACGATCAGCGGAGGTAGGACGGAGATCACGCCCGCTGCGAGCACCAGGTCTATCCGCGCCCCGCTCTCGGTGGAGAGGAGCGAAATGCCCACGGGGAGCGTTCTCTTCGCATTCGAAGAGATGGCCACGATCGGCCAGATCAATTGGTCCCAGATGTAGACGAAGGAGAAAATGCCCAGGGTGGCGATGATCGGCTTGCACTGCGGCAGGGCGATCCGCCGGTAGCAGGTCCACTGCGAGGCGCCGTCGATCCGGGCCGCGTCGAAGTAGTCGCGCGGTATCCCGGCCATCGTCTCGCGGAAGAGGTAGATGCCGAACGCGTCGATGACGAACGGCACGATCAGCGCCTGGTAGCTGTCCACCCAGCCGAGGTCCGAGATCACCAGGAACAACGGGACGACCATCACCTCGAACGGGATGATCATCGCGCTGATGAACATCAGGAACAGGGCGTTCTCACCGCGGAACCCACCGCGCCCGAAGACGTAGCCGAGCAGTGACGACGAAAAGAGAATCAGCCCGACGGCGGTCAACGTGACAAACACCGAGTTGATGAAGTACCGGTCGAAGGAGAACGAACTGAACAAGGCGGTGAAGCTCTCGAAACCAGCACTTTCGGGCCACCAGGTGGGCACCGGACGGCGCAATTCAGCCGCGGGTTTGAAAGCACCCAGGATCATCCAGATGAAAGGAAAGATCACCAGCAGTGAGGCAAGCCCGACAATGACGTGGAGCAGGACCGAACGCGCTTGAATGCGCGGCACCGGCCCGGTCCGACCGACAGCTCTCCCCCGAGCGGACATGAGAATTCCTCCTCGAATAGCGCGCTATTCGATGCGATACGGCACGACCGTGAGTTTCACGCCCGTTCCGTGCAATCGTTCGTAGATCGAGTCGTCGAGCCGGTCGTCCGTCACGATCTCGTCGATCCCGTCGAGCCCGACGACGGTCACCGGGGCGACGGCGTCGAATTTACTGGAATCCGCGAGCACGACGACGCGGGAGGCCATAGTGCAGATGGCCCGGTCGACGAGGACTTCCTGGATGTGGTCATTCATCAGACCCCGCTCCGGCGAGATCGCACCGATGCCCATGACCAGGACGTCCGCGCTCAATTCAGTGGCCGCGCTCTGGGTCAGATGGCCGAGCATCGAGTGGCTGCGGGCCCGGACAACACCACCCATCACGGCGAGTTGGATACCTTCGCAGTCCATCAGGCAATGCGCGATATCGAGCGAGTTGGTGATCACCGAAAGGTCGGTCCGATCGACGAGGCAACGGGCGAATTCCAGCGTGGTCGTGCCCCCCGTGACGACCATCGACCGAACGTCCCGGACCCGCTCGGCCGCAGCCGCGGCGATCGCCCGCTTCACCGGCAGGGACGGATCCGGCGACGAGCCGGGTGAGCCCTCGGGAACCGTTGCGCCACCGTAGTTGCGGACCAGCAGCCCCCGCGCCGCCAGCGCCCTCAGGTCCCGACGAACCGTCGCCTCCCCCACGCCGAGGTCATCGGCGATCGCGGCCACCGTGAGTCCGCCGCGCCGCCGGACGACCTCGAGGATCCGGTCCTGCCGGGACACAACGTTCATGCGTGAAGCATGGACCCAGCCCGATCGAAGTGTCAATCTTCGAGATTGAACTGTGACTTTGTTGTTCAGTTCGATCAAATCGAGGTCGTCCCGCGCGTGAATCGACCGACCGGCGGGCCGCGCCGGTCCACCGTTGGTTGAATGCGGGAACGGCGGCGGAGGGGGACGAATGGACCGGGCGTACGGGGTGCTCAACGCGGCGGACACAATCGCCGCGCCCGACGACGCGCTGCTTCGCCTGCTCACCGACTGGCTCCCACGGCAGCGGTGGTTCCCAGCCAAGGACCGGGCGTTCGCCCTGCGCCCCCGGCACTCCTACACCCTCGGACCCGCCCGCGAAGCCGCCGCCGAGGCCACCAGGGAAGCCGCGACCGCACCCGCGACCGACGGTCATGGCCTCGCGAGGCCGCGCGTCGCCGCCCACCTCCTGCACGTCGGCGGCGAGGGCATCGACGCCGTCGTGCATGTGCCGCTCGTGCTCCGCCCTGGCCGGCCCCACACCGGCGGGCCGGGCCGCGCCGCGCCCGACCCCACTCCTTCGAGCCCACCCGACGCGAGCACGTCCGGACCGGACAATGCAGGCCCGTTGATCGGCATGGTGCGCGATGGCACCGGCCGAGCCTGGACGGTGCACGACGGCGCCGCCGACCCGGCCTACTGGTCCGCCGTCCTGCAAGCGGCCGAATGGGAGGCCGAAACTACGGCCGCGGGCGGGAGCCGGCCGGTCGGCCCCCTCGACCGGGCGGCCGCCCGCCCGAGGATCGACCTCACCGGGGCGCGGCCGCTCGGCGTCGAACAGTCCAACAGCTCGGTCCTGCTCCCCCGCATCGCGGGCGGCATGGTCCTCAAAGTTCTGCGCACGATCACGCCGGGGCCGCACCCGGACGTGACCATTCCGCGCGCGCTCGCCGCGCTGGACTGGCCGGGGACGCCCGCGCCGCTGGCCTGGCTCGGCGCGGCGTGGGGCGCCGGAGCGGACGAGAACGCGCACCTGGCGGTGGGCACCCGGTTGGTGCCGGACGCGCGGGACGGGTTCGCCCTTGCCTGCGACCTGGCGCGGGCCGGCCGGTCCTTCGCCACCGAGGCGGCGTCGCTCGGCCGCACGGTGGCCGGCCTGCACGCCGCGCTGCGGACCGCCTTCGGCACGGCGCCCGCGCCCGACACCCGGGCGGTGATCGCCGAGCTGCGCAAGCGGACCGACGCGGCCGCGCACGGCGTCGCCGCGATCGGCGCGCGCCGGGCGGCCCTGGAAAGGTTCTGGGATCGGCTCGCCGCCCAGTTGACCGACGCCGGTCCGCTGCCGGCCGCGCAGGCGATTCACGGCGACCTCCACCTCGGCCAGGTGCTCCGGGCCGCCGACGGCGCCTGGCTGGTGCTGGACTTCGAAGGCGAGCCGAACCGGCCGGCCGATGAACGCACCCGCCCGGACCTGCCGCTGCGCGATGTCGCCGGTGTGCTGCGCTCAATCGACTACGCGGCTGCCGTCGGCGGGGCGGCCGACCCCGGCTGGGCAGCCGAGGCCGGCCGCGCCTTCACCGCGGCCTACCTCGACGCCGCCGGGCCGAACCAGACCGGGCCGGATCCAACGGGGCCGAACCAGACGGAGGCCCTGCTGACCGGATTCACCCTGGACAAGGCGATCTACGAGGCCGAATACGAGTCTCGGTCGCGCCCCGATTGGCTCCGCATCCCCCTTGCCGCCGTGGACGCCTTGCTCGCTGCCGACGCCCGCGGCTGACGCCCCGAGCGGTGCCGGCCGACGCCGCGAACCGGAGGTGGTTCGGCGTAGCGTCGATGGAGGTGAAGCGGCATTTTCCCCGTGGTCGGCCAGTTTCTATAGGCGGACCCAGCGCTGCGGACAGGGGCGACCCAGGAACGACGACGCGCATGAATGCCTCGGGGCCGGCGACAAAAGTCCTCGCATTTATCCTGTGGAAAGCTGTTTGACAGGTTCAACCCCTTCGGCTACCGTCGCCCGAAGTTCGCCTTTTGTGCCGGCGGCCACCGACGGGTGCACGACGTGTGGTTGCGCCGGCTGAGGGAACTGTACGAAACAGCACACCACAACTCGATCGGAGTGACCATGAATCGGTCCAGAGCCGTGCCACTGACGCTGGTAACCTGCGTTATTGCTTCGCTGGGAACAGGAACAATTGCCGTCGCCCAACCGGCTCACGGCGAGCCGGTGCCGCGTTCGTCCCCCGCGGTCACGACGTCCCCCGCGGTCACGACGACGCCCGATCCGACGACGCCCGATCCGACGACCCTGTCTGCGATCGACGCATACCTCGCCAAGCAGGAGACGGCCATCGCGGCCGGGCAGACCGGCCTGAAATCACCAGGCGCCTCGACGACATCCGCGGGAACCGCCGCGCCCGCCCGGGCCGCCGCCGACCCGATCACAGTCGGGCGGGTGGATGCCCGCCGGTCCGGAAGCAAGATCATTGCGACAGATTCGGACACAACAATCGTTCGCACGACCGTCGTCATCGATATCGAATACCTGGACCCGATGCTCCCGGAGCCGGTCGAGGGATCGATGACCGACGACTACCTGATCACGACGGCGCGGCTCGGTGGCATGGAATCGGTCAGCTCGGTCGTCCTGATCGATCCGGTGTCCGAGCCGGATCAGACCCTCCGGGGAAACTTGCCGCAATCACCGAAGTCGAGCGACGTGCGGCCGGCCCCGGGACAGCGGGCCTCCGGGTCCACCTCGCTCGCCGCCCGGACGGCCCGCAAGCCGAAAGGAGATTATGAGCCGGCCCTCGACGTCGAGGATTTCGCCGCGTATGCCAAGAAGTGGACGTCGGGCAAGAATGCCAAGCGCATGAATCCGGACTATCCCTCGCTCCGAAACAATTGCGCAAACTTCGCCTCGCAAAGCCTGCGCGCGGGCGGGTGGCATACCAAGAACAGCCCCTTGCCGAATGACCCGTCCGCCTGGCACTGGAACCTCATGGGACCGGCGGGATCGTCGTACACCTGGGGCGGCTCGGCCAGCTTGAACAAATTTGTCTACAACTGGGCCGGCTGGGACAGCCTGGACAACATCTGGAACGCCGAGACCGGCGACCTTCTCTTCGTCGACTGGGATCCGAACGGCAAGGCGGACGGCAAGATCGACCACACCATGGTCGTGAGCGAGCACGGCTCGGAGCCGTACATCTCGCAGAAGTCCTCGAACCGCCACAACATCCCGCTCTCGCGCTCGATCGCCCTGGCGGATGAGCAGGGCAAGACGGAGCTCGTTTGGCACGGTCTCGGGCACTACTGACCGCGACCGGAAGCTGGAGACGTCCGTGTTCGAGCCGACGCCCACGCCGTCGACCTACGCGCCGTTCGCGATCTCGTGGCTCTATGCGGCGCCGCTGCTGCTCCTCGCACTCGCCCTGGCCGTGCTGACGATGTCGGCGGTCAGGCGGCCGCATCCGGGCCTCGCGGCGATCGCCGGCCCAGTCGGCGCGCTGATTCAACTCGTGGCTCTCGGCGTCATGATCACCCCGGTTTCCGTCGAGGGAGTGACCTGCGGCTCGGCGCTCAGTTCGGCGCGAATCCGGGCGCTTTCCGACGGCGGATTGTCCGCGGTCGATGCGGCCTGTCGGGCTCAGGGTGAGTCCGTCGTCCGTCGTTGCCTGATCGTTGCCCTCCTCGTCGGTGCTGTGATCCTCGGGCTGCTGCTCGTCCGGATCAGCCGGTTCGATCGAGCCGGGACGTAGCCACCCACCCAGGAGCCTCCCCGTGGTCGCCGCTCTCGCCGGGCGCGGCCATGGGGAGGCTCCGCGAGGTCTGCGCGCACGCGGGCCCTGAGATCACCGCCGCGATCGATCCGCCCAGTTCCGACACGCCCGGCTCTCGGCGCCGGCGCCCCGGACGTGGAAAGGTAGCCCCATGACCGGGACGCCCGCTTTCCCAGCCGAGACCACCGCACCGAAGCCGATCCCCGCCCGCGCCGAGGCGCTCGCCGCCGTCGCGCAGGGCCGCGCCTTCGACCCACACGCCGTCCTCGGCGCCCACCTGGACGGGTCCTGGGCCACGATCCGACTGCTTCGACCGCTGGCGGACCAGGTCGTCGTCATCACCGCCGACGGCGAGTACCCGGCGACGCACGAGCAGGACGGGATCTGGGTCGCCGTCGTGCCCGCGCCGACGACCGGCGAGGGCAAGGCGGCGCTCGCCCACGCCCCGGACTACCGCGTCCGGGTCACCTACGGCGATCTCGTCACGACGTCGGACGACGGCTACCGTTTCCTGCCCACCCTCGGCGAGATGGACCTGCACCTCATCCGCGAGGGCCGGCACGAGGAATTGTGGCGGGTGCTCGGCGCCCACATCGTGACCTACCCGAGCCCGCTCGGGGACACCACCGGGACCAGCTTCTCGGTCTGGGCGCCCAACGCGGAGGCGGTGCGCGTCATCGGCGAATTCAATGGCTGGGGGTCGACGCACCCAATGCGCTCGCTGGGCAGTTCGGGCGTGTGGGACCTGTTCGTGCCCGGCCTGGGGGCCGGGGCGACGTACAAGTACGAGATCCTGGCCAAGGACGGTTCGCGGATCCAGAAGGCCGACCCGATGGCGCGCGGCACGGAGGTGCCGCCGGCGACGGCGAGCGTCGTCGTCCGTTCGGACTACACCTGGGGCGACGACGACTGGCTGGCCGCGCGGGCGGCGGGCGACCCGCACAACGGTCCCCTGTCCGCCTACGAGGTCCACCTCGGTTCGTGGCGGATGGGTCTGGACTACCGGGCGGCGGCCGACCAACTCGCCGAGTACGTCGTCGAGCACGGCTTCACACACGTCGAACTGATGCCGGTGGCCGAACACCCGTTCGGCGGTTCCTGGGGCTACCAGGTGACCGGTTACTACGCACCGACGTCCCGGTTCGGGCATCCGGACGACTTCCGATACCTCGTCGACCGCCTGCACCGAGCCGGGGTGGGCGTGATCGTCGACTGGGTGCCGGGCCACTTCCCCCGCGACACCTGGGCGCTGGCGCGGTTCGACGGGACGCCGCTCTACGAACACCCGGACCCGCTGCGCGGCGAGCAGCCGGACTGGGGCACCTTCGTCTTCGACTACGGCCGGGCGGAGGTGCGCAACTTCCTGGTAGCGAATGCCTGCTACTGGTTCGAGGAATTCCACGTGGACGGCCTGCGGGTGGACGCCGTCGCCTCGATGCTCTACCTCGACTACTCGCGCGGCCCCGGCCAATGGCACCCGAACGTGCACGGCGGCCGGGAAAACCTGGAGGCGATCTCCTTCCTGCAGGAGGTAAACGCGACGGTCTACCGGCGCTACCCCGGCATCATGATGATCGCCGAGGAATCCACAGCGTGGCCGGGTGTCACCCGGGCGACCAACGCGGGCGGCCTCGGGTTCGGCCTGAAGTGGAACATGGGGTGGATGAACGACTCCCTGCGCTACATGGGCAAGGAGCCGATCTACCGCCGCTACCACCACAACGAACTGACCTTCTCGCTGGTCTACGCGTTCTCCGAGCAGTACGTGCTGCCGATCAGCCACGACGAGGTGGTGCACGGCAAGGGTTCGCTGTTCGGCCGGATGCCCGGGGACGATTGGCAGAAGTTCGCGAACGTGCGCGCGTTCCTCGCCTACCAGTGGTCGCACCCGGGCAAGCAGTTGCTGTTCATGGGTTCGGAGTGGGCGCAGCGCACCGAATGGAACGAGGGCGCCGGGCTCGACTGGGCGGCGTTGGGCGACCCGCGCAACGCCGGGGTCCAGCGCCTGGTGAAGGACCTGAACGCCGTCTACCGCGCGCACCCGGCGTTGTGGCAGCAGGATCACGTCGCCGCCGGCTTCGAGTGGATCGAGGCCGACGACGCCGACCGGAACCTCCTCGCCTACGTGCGCCACGGCACCGACGAGTCGGTGGTCGTCGCCGTGGTCAACTTTGCCGGGAACCCCCAGGAGGGATATCGGCTGGCGTTGCCGCAGGGCGGCACCTGGCGGGAGATCCTCAACACCGACGCCGAGGTCTACGGGGGCTCCGGCGTCGGGAACCTGGGGGCGATTCAGGCGGAGAAGGTGCCCCACCACGGCCGCGCGTTCTCGGCGTCGCTGCGGGTGCCGCCGCTCGGCGCGGTCTTCCTCGCCCCGGCCTGAGCGGCCGGGCCGGCGGGGCGGCGCCGGCGGGCGGCGCCCCGGCCCGGCCGTCAGTACAAGGAAATCGCCAGGCGCTGCCGGGCCTTGCCCACCCGCGGGTCGGCCGGGCCCACGATTTCGAAGTAGTCCAGCAGCCGCAGTCGTAGCGTTTCCTTGGCCGGCGCGTCCGCCGCCGGCAGCAGCGCGAGCAGCCGGTCGAACGCGTCCTCGACGTGCCCACCGAGCAGGTCGACGTCGGCGACGGCGAGTTGAGCGTCCACATCCTGCGGACGCTGCGCGGCGGCCGCCCGCACCGCGGCGAGGTCGGCGGCGGAGGTCCGTTGCAGCAACCGCACCTGGGCCAGGCCGGCCACCGCCATGGCGTCGCGCCGGTCCTGCTTGATCGCCTTCTCGTAGGCCGCGGCAGCGGCGTCGAAGTCGCCGCGGTCGATGGCGTCGTACGCCTCCTGGTGCAACGGCGGCAACTCGGGCTCCGGCGGGGCAGCCTCCTCGGCCGTCGCCTCCTCCGTGCCGACGCCCGGGGCGCGCCCGGTGACGCCGTTCGCCTCCGCGGCCTGCAGCACCTGATCGAGGACCGTCCGGACCTGCTCCGCCGGCGCGACACCCTGGAACAGCGGGATGGGCTGTCCGCCGAGCACGGCCATCACGGTCGGCACCCCTTGGACCTGGAATGCGGCCGCGATGCTCGGGTGGGTCTGCGCATCCACCCGGGCCAACAGGAAACGGCCTTCGTACTGCGCGGCCAACGCCCCGAGTTCGGTGCCGAATTGGGCGTTCGCCTGATCGGTCGGCAGCCACAGCAGGACGACGACGGGGTACGACGTCGATGCCTGCACCACCTCGGCGAAGGTCTCCTCGGTGACGTCGACCACGTAGCCACTCGCGGCCGGCGCTCCGCCGGGCTCGCCCGGTGGCGGCGACTTGGGTCGGTTCAGCGCGGCGAGGTCGATGGCGCCGCGCATATCGAAACCGGGCTGGTTGGGGGGTTGGCTCATGCCAGCATCCTAAGGAATCCGCGGTTCATTTCGTTGCGATCGTGATCGGCACCTGCTCCGACCCGAGCGTCTTCACCTTCCCGCCGGCGTCCGCCGCCGGGATATAGAAGGCCACGACGACGTCGAACGTCACGCGGAGCACGTTCGTCCGCGTCTGCCCGGTGAAGAGCCCCTTCTCGGGCTGAGTCGCGGGGCCGATCCCGGACCGCTCCTCGCCGGTTTGCAGCCGGACCGCGGTCATCACGCCGACCGCCATCGCGCCGCCGTCCGAACTGCGAACCGCCCGGACCGGCTCGTCCTTCACCGGCGTGTAGGTCAGGGTCTGCTTGCCTTTCGCCCCCGCCAGCGCGGCCGTCTGACGCTGCACGTCCGCGCTCACCTCCGTCCGGTAGGTGTCCGTCGGCTCGAACGTCGCGGCGAAGCCGGACTTGGCGCCGAGGTTGAGCACATCCGCGTACTGGGCGAGGGCATCCGTGGGGCTGACCACCAGGTCGGTGGCATCGGCCGGCACCGCCGGGCTGCCCAGGGTGGGGTCGGCGAAGGGCGGCATGGTCACGCCCGGGAACAGCCTGACCCAGGACCGCAGCTTGTACTGGTCGTGCGCGCCCGCCTGCTCCAGGACGAGCAGCCGGGGCGATCCGCCGTTGTCCGGCCGTACGCTGATCGCGTAGGACGCGCGCGGCCAGGTCTGCGTCGTCGGGATGATCGTCTGCTGCGCCGCGGTCGGCAGCGGGGACACGATCGAGGGCGCCTTCAGCTTGGCCGCGGCCGTGAGCTGGGCCGTCCGCATCGTCAACGCGGGACCGGAGGTGCGGGGTGCCAGCAGGGCGGGGTCGAGGGCCGTCTCGCTCGCCGACAGGACCCGCCCGACGGCGGCGAGCACCTTCGTGTCCTGCGCCTCGCTGATGACCGGCGGCGGCGGGGTCGGCACCGGGTCGGCGACCGGCTCGGGCAGGTCGGCGCCGCAGCCGCTCAGGGCGAGTGCCAACGCCGTGAGGCCGGTCATCGCCGCGAGGCTGATCCGGCGGCTCATCGCGCACCTCCTTCATCGGCGGGGCGCGCGCGATCGCTGGGGCGCGCCGGGGGCGGTTCCGGCGTGGGTGCCGCGGCCTGGTCCGCGGGCGGGGCGGAGCCGGCGGCGTCGCCCGGCGCGAACCCCCAGGCGCGGCGCCAGGCATCGGCCCGGGCGGTCGAGCTGAAGTGTCGCCCCTCGGCCGGCTTGACCGTCGGTTGCGCGGCGGTGCGCGGTCGCACGAGCGGAATCGCACCGGTCAGGCCGCGGCGGCGCGGCCGCTCGGGCGACGTGCGCTCGACCTCGGCGCGCGCCTCCCGCAACTCGCGCCGGGTCGGCAAGGTCCGCGGGAACGCGGTGGTGGGCCTGTCGTCCGACCCCGGGCCTGCGGCGACCGACGACGCCGGCGCAGGTCCGCGCGGATTCTGACCGGGGCGACCCGGTCCGGGCGGGGCCGCCGCCGGCCGGGCCGGTCCCGGCGAGGTCGCCGCCGGCCGGGCCGGTCCCGGCGGGGC
>JAVBMU010000059.1:0-46860 GCA_031552185.1 Cellulomonadaceae bacterium
CTGGCGAACAAGCTCAACCGGGCCCGGCAGGTGCCCGGCCGGCACACCCGGGTCACCGGCCTGGAACACCTGGCCAAGGTGGTGCGGGTCGACCAGTCACCGATCGGCCGGACCCCGCGGTCCAACGCGGCCACCTACACCGGGGTCTTCGACCGGATCCGCAAGCTCTTCGCCGAGACCACCGAGGCGAAGGTCCGCGGGTACACCCCGGGACGGTTCTCGTTCAACGTCAAGGGCGGGCGGTGCGAGGCGTGCTCCGGGGACGGAACCATCAAGATCGAGATGAACTTCCTGCCGGACGTGTACGTGCCGTGCGAGGTCTGCCACGGCGCCCGGTACAACCGGGAGACGCTCGAGGTGCACTTCAAGGGCCGGACCGTCGCGGACATCCTGAACATGCCGATCGAGGAGGCCGCCGAGTTCTTCGCGGCGGTGCCGGCCATCTCGCGGCACCTGACGACGCTGGTCGACGTCGGGCTCGGCTACGTCCGGCTGGGCCAGCCCGCCCCGACACTCTCCGGGGGCGAGGCGCAACGAGTCAAGCTCGCCTCGGAACTGCAGAAGCGCTCCACCGGCCGGACCATCTACGTGCTTGACGAGCCGACCACCGGGCTGCACTTCGAGGACATCAACAAGCTGCTCGGGGTGCTGCAATCGCTGGTGGACAAGGGCAACACCGTCATCGTCATCGAACACAACCTCGACGTGATCAAGAGCGCGGACTGGGTGATCGACCTCGGACCGGAGGGCGGCTCCGGCGGCGGACGGGTCATCGCGGAGGGCACGCCCGAGCATGTGGCGACCGTGCCCGGGAGCCACACCGGGCGGTTCCTGGCCGACGCCCTGGCGACGCACGAGCCGGTGCCGGTGGGGTCGAGCGACGTGCTGATCGCGCGGGACGTGGTCGCCGGGCCGGCGCGGAACGGGAAATCTGCCGCGCGCAAGCCGCGTCGGGTCCCGGTGGCGTGACGGGCGCGCCGGGGCCGGGCGGCGCCGGACCGCGACGCGTGGCGGGGGCCGGCTCGCGGGAAGTCACGTTCAGCCTGGCCGGGCCCGCGGTTCCGGCCCTGCGGATGGCGGTCGCCGACGGGCGGCGGCTGGCCGTGCTGGCGGGCGATCGGCCGGTTCTTTTCGGCCGGGTCGAGGAAGGCTGGTGGCGCGTCGACCTGCGGCTTGCCGACCCGCCCGAGCCGGTCGTGCCGCCGATCCGGGCGGCCCGGGCCCGGGCCTGGGCCGGCGACCCGGGCGCCTGGGCGGTGTGGTCCGCGCACGAGCTGCGTCGATCGCCCTGCTCGCCCCTGCACGCCGGCGAGTGGGCGATCGGCGCGGACCGGTGGATCCTGCCGGGAGGCCGGCCGCGGCCCGTCGTGGCCTGGGACGACGTGGGCCGGGCTGTGCACGACTTCGGCGGTCCGGACCGCCCGGTGGTTCCCTTGCGCCGGCTCAGCCCGCCCGATGCGCCGCGGGTGAAGGCGGCGCGGCGCCTGATTCGAGAGCACGCGCTGCCGCCGGTGCTGCTCTGGGAAGTCACGGGGCTGCTCGGGGCGGTGATCCTGGACGGGCACGACCGCCTCGCGGCGGCGCTGGCCGAGGGCGTCCGGCCGGACCTGCTGCTGGTCGCCCGCCGGGACGAGCGGTCCTCCGTTCCGGCCAACGCGGCCGCCGAACGATACGAGACCACGATGGGCCACCTCGCGACGGCGGGGGAGCGCGGACTGGCGGCCGAGGTCCGGCGTCGTGCCGAGGCGGAAGCGGCCCGGGCGGTGGCTGCGCAGTCGAAGCCGTGGCCGGCCCCGACCTGGGCCTGGCCCTACCCGGGCGGCGCCGACGGCTGGGACCGGGACGGCGGGATCGAAACCATCCGGTAGTTCCCATAAGCCGCCGCTCTGCTGCTCTTGGCGGCCGCCCACGCTTCGGCAACCGAATGCTCGCGATCGTCGTCGACGACCGGAGGCTGCTGGCCCTGGGACTCCTGGAATCCCAGGTGCGGGCAGCCCAACGCCGGACGCTCGTCCTGCCGGTGGTCCTGGTGATACCGGTGGCAGCCTGCGCCGATCGCCTCCAGGCGCGGTCCCTGCGCGATGCGCGGCCGCCACACCGGCACCCTGGGCACCGAGGGTGAGGTTTCGCTCGTCGGTGCGTCGCGAAACCATCACCAAAGCGTTCGGTCAGCTTTGCCGCACCCGCAGCGGCGCCGGCTCGACGAAGACCTTGAAATTCACCGATCGCGCGAGGTAGCAATAATCGTGAGCGCGGTCGTGAATCTCGGCGACGGCCCGGTCATGGGCGACCGGCCCGGGGTCGACGACGATCCGGGGCCGCAAGGTGACGTCGGTGAATTGGCCCTCGCCCCGGGATTCGACCCGCATGGTCCCGCTCGCGTCGTCGACGTATTCGCGCACCACGAGGCCGGTCGTCGCGGCGAAATGCAGGAACCAGAGCATGTGGCACTGGGCGAGGGACGCCACGAAGAGGTCCTCGGGCGAGTGCCGGCCTGGGTCGCCGCGGAAGATCGGGTCGGACGAGGCGGCGAGCACCGGCTTGCCCTCCACCGTGACCTCGTGGTCCCGGCTGTAGGCGGTGTACGACGCCGTGCCGCGCTGACCGGCGCCGATCCAGCGGATCGAGGCCGCGAACGAATGCTGGGCGGTCATGCGCTCACCCTAGCGACGTCCGCCGCGGGCGACCTCGTGGCCGCGCCGGTCGGTTATCGTGTGCGGGACCCGCGCACCGGAGCGCACCCGTTCCTCGGGGTGGGTTCCGGGCACCGTAGGCGGAGGTGGTGAACATGGGGTCGGACCTGAAGCTCGACCGGCCGGCGGTCGACGACGTGCTGGCGCGGGTTCGGCGCCAGGGTGGCCGGGCCACGCCGGTGACGCGCCGGGTGGTCGAGGCGATGCTCCGCAATCCGGAGCGCCACCTGCGCGCCGTCGACCTGGTCGAGGAGTGCGGCGCCGGCGAGCCGGCGACCGAATCGACGATCTACCGCACGCTCGATCGCCTGGTGGCGTACGGCGTCCTGGTTCGGGCCCAACTCGACGACGGCGCGCTCCGGTTCCACCTCGCCCCGCAGCATCACGAGCACCTGGTGTGCGAGGCGTGCGGCGCCATCGCGGACGTGCCGGCGGAGGTGCTCGACGACGTCGCGCGGCGGCTGTGGGCGGAGTACGGCTTCGCGCTGCGCAGCGGCGCGAATTCGCTGCGGGGCGGATGTGCGGCGTGTCGGCAAGCGGCAACCCCTTCGTCCGGGTCGGCGGTACCAGAACGTACTTGACACCCCGGAGGTCGGTGGCAATCCTTAGTGCCAGTCGCTTGCATTAAGGAGAACGTCGTGGGTGTTCGGTCACTGTCGACCGCGGTTCGGATCAGGGCTGGGCTGGCCGCCCTCGCCGTTCTCACCGCTTCCCTGGCGGCGGGCTGCGTTGCTCACCGGGATCCCGTGGCCCCGGCGGCCCCTCCGGGAGGGGTGCCGACGACGTCGGGCCACTACCCGCTGACCGTCGAGAACTGCGGCGAGAAGGTGACTTTCTCGAAGGCTCCGCGGCGGGCGGTGGCCGCCTACGAGCCGAGCCTGAAGATCCTGCTGGATCTCGGCCTGGCGGACCGGATCATCGGCCGGACCGCGTTCAACGAGGGGGAGCCCGCGCTCCCGGCCGACCAGGTCAAGGCCAAGGAGGCCATCCCGGTCATCTCCAAGGACATCTCATTGCCGCCGAAGGAGGCCATGGTCAACCTCGCCGCCGACTTCGTGTGGGCGGTGCAGGAGGGGGAGTTCGACGTCGCCACCGGCAAGGCGAGCCGGGCCCAGCTCGCGAGCCTGGGCGCGGGCACCTTCCTGAGCACGGCCTGGTGCGACCAGGACGGAGCGGGCGCGCTGACCCTGGAACAGACCTTCGACGACGTGCTCACGATCGGTCGGATCTTCGACATCGAGGACCGGGCGCAGGAACTGGTCGCGCGGCAGCGGGCCGCGGTCGACCGAGCGGCCGCGAAGGTCAAGAACGCCGAACCGGTCCGGGTGCTCGCCTACAACGAGGGCACCGGACCGCTTAGCCTGGTCGGCTCGGGCCTCAACGACCTGTTCGCCCTGGCCGGCGCGCAGAACGTGTTCCGGAACGAGGAGGGCTACGCAAAGATCAGCATCGAGGCCGCCGCGGCCGCGAATCCGGATGTCTTCGTGATCTTCGACTACCCGTCGTTCGACGGAAAGTCGGGCACCACCGCCGAGGAGAAGGCCGAGACCCTGTTCCGGCTGCTGCCCACCACGACCGCCGCGAAGAACCGGGCCTGGGTGAAGATGTACGCCGTCGATCAGCATCCCGGCGGCTTCAACGCAGACTTTGTGGTCCGGCTCGCCCAGGCGCTGCACCCCGAGGCGTTCGGCTCTTGACCGGCCTGCTGGTGGGTCGCTCCGAGCCCGGCCCAGCGCCCGGCCCCGCGCCCGCGGACGCCGCCGGTCCCCGATCCCGACGGGCGCCGCGGCGCAGCCTGGGCGTGGTCCTGCTCCTGCTCACCGCGTTGCTGCTCGCGGTCGCCGTGGCCGCGGTGGGCGTCGGCGCGGTCGCGGTGCCGCCGTCGACCACCGTCCGGATCGTCGCGCACCACCTGCTGCCCGGCGCCGTGGACCCCGGGACAGATCCGCTGCAAGACCAGATCGTGTGGTCGTTCCGATTCCCCCGGGTGATCCTGGCGGCCCTGGTCGGGGCCGGCCTCGCCGTCGTCGGGGTGGTGCTGCAAACGCTCACCCGCAACCCCCTCGCCGAACCGGTGGTCTTCGGGGTGTCCTCCGGGGCGGCCTTCGGTGCCGTCCTCGCGTTCTGGCTCGGCTTGTCGGCCGGTCGCGTCGGCATGTCGGGCGCGGCGTTCCTCGGCGCGATGGTGTCGATGGTCGCCGTGTATCTCCTGTCCCGGCGGGGCGGGGTGGCGTCGGTGCCGCGCATGTTGCTCGCCGGCGTGGCGCTGTCCTACCTGTTCACCGCCGGGTACAGCTATCTGCTGCTGCGCACGGACAACTACGCCGCCGCGGAGGCGGTGCTCTTCTGGCTGCTCGGCAGCGTCGCCGGCGCCGAGTGGTCCTCGCTGGGCCTGCCCGCGGCGGCGCTCGCCGTCGGCATCGTGGTCATGATGGCTCAAGCCCGGCCGCTCAACGCGCTGCTGGCGGGGGAGGAGACGGCGACCGCCCAGGGCGTCGCGGTGCGCCGGTTCCAGGCCGCGATGCTCGTGGTGACCTCCCTGCTGATCGGGGTCATGGTGGCGGTGAGCGGGCAGATCGCCTTCGCCGGCCTGGTGATCCCGCATGTCGCGAGGCTCGTCGTCGGCGCCGACCACCGACGGCTGCTCGGCACGTCGGCGCTGATCGGTGCGATTTTCCTGATCCTGTCCGACCTGGTGGCCCGGACGATCAACGCGCCCAACGAACTGCCGCTCACCATCATGACGGCGACCGTCGGCGGGCCGTTCTTCCTCTGGCTGCTCCGCCGCCGGCACCGCAGCGCCGCGGATGTGTTGGCATGAGGCTCACCGTCACGGGCCTCGCCGTCGAACTCGACCGGGTGCCGATCCTGGCCGGGGTGGACGCCCACGCCGAGGCCGGCGAGTTGGTCGGCGTCGTCGGCCCGAACGGCAGCGGAAAGAGCACCCTGCTGCGGACCGTGTACCGCGCGTTGCGGCCCGTGGCCGGCACCGTGACGGTGGGCGGCACCGACATCTGGCACCTGACCGTTCGCGAGGCGGCGCAGCGGACGGCGGCCGTGCTGCAGGAGCGCCCCGAGTCGATCGAGCTGACCGTCCGGGAATTGGTGGCCACCGGCCGGACGCCGCATGTGGGCGCCTTCGCCCGGGACCGCCCGGCCGACCGTGCGGCCTGCGCGGCGGCGCTGGATCTGGTCGGGATGGCGGGGGCGGCGGGCCGCATGGTCGACACCCTTTCCGGGGGCGAGCGCCAGCGGGTCCTCCTTGCCCGCGCGCTCGCCCAGGAGCCGCGGGTGCTCGTGCTGGACGAGCCGACCAACCACCTGGACATTCGGTTCCAGCTCGAATTGCTCGCGCTGGTGAAGAGCCTGCGGCTGACCGCCTTCGTCGCGCTGCACGACCTGAACCTGGCGGCGGACTTCTGTGATCGCGTCTACGTCCTCGATCGCGGTCGCGTGGTGGCCTGCGGGCCTCCCGCCGAGGTCTTCGACGTCGACCTGATCAGTCGCGTCTTCGGGGTGCGGCCGATCCGGCTGCGGGAGCCGGGCACCGGCCGCATCCGGCTGGCCTTCGACCTGCTGGAGCCGCCGCCGGCGGCCGGCGGTTCGGTGGATGGGGCCGGCGGTTCGGTGGCTGGGGCCGGCGTGCCGGCGGCTCCAGAATCCGGCGTCGACGATTCGGCCGTGGGTGCACTGACCTAATCGAGTGATTTCGAATTGTGGGATCGGGTGGTTCGCGGGTGGCCCGGACCGGCGAGGGCGCGCGCCGAGAGAGCCGGCGAGGCCGAGGTAGATCCGTGGTGTTTCGGGACCGGCGTGTCGGTCGCGCAACGGCTCTACGCGCCGCGACACGCTCGGGTGGCGGTGGACGCAGGGTGGTGCGTCGCGAGTCAGTAGTTGGCGCGGCCAGTCAGTACCTGGCGCGTCGAGTCAGTACTTGGCGCGGCCAGTCAGTACCGGGGCCGCCCAGGAAGTGCCGACACGCCGGGAAAACAAGCACCGAACAGCCGCCAGGTACTGACTCGACGTGGGCGGTACTGACTCGGCGCGCCAGGTACTGACTCGGCGTGGGCGGTACTGACTCGGCGCGCCAGGTACTGACTCGCCGCGCTGGAGGCCCCCGTCTCACCGCCCGCCCGACAGGCTGATTCGCGACGTTTAACCTCTCGTTCGCCATACCTCTCGTTCGTTCGCCATACCTCTCGTTCGGCGGCCACGGCCACTCAGTCGCCACCCGCCGGTCGCCACCCGCCGGTCGCCACCCGCCAGTCGCCACCCGCCAGTCGCCACTCGCCCGGCGCCGCCACTCGCCGGCTGTCGCGAGTTCGCGCGTCCCGGCTCTCGCGTTTCGGAATCACTCGCCTAGGCTGATCGGCATGGCCGATCCCGCCACCTACCGGCCCGCGCCGGGGCAGATCCCGACGTCGCCCGGCGTCTACCGGTTCCGGGACCCGCACGGGCGGGTGATCTACGTCGGCAAGGCCAAGAACCTACGTGCCCGGCTGTCGAACTACTTCCAGGACGTCGGCGGGCTGCACCAGCGCACCCGGACGATGGTAACGACGGCCGCGTCCGTGGAGTGGACCGTCGTCGGCACCGAGGTCGAGGCGCTGGCGCTGGAGTATTCCTGGATCAAGGAGTTCGACCCGCGCTTCAACATCAAGTACCGCGACGACAAGTCCTATCCGTATCTTGCGGTGACGATGGGGGAGGAGATCCCCCGGGCACAGGTCATGCGCGGGGCGAAGCGCCCGGGGACCCGGTACTTCGGACCGTACGGGCACGCGTGGGCGATCCGCGAGACGCTCGACCTGCTGCTGCGGGTCTTCCCCATCCGCACCTGCTCGGCCGGGGTGTTCCGCCGGGCGCACCAGACCGGACGGCCGTGCCTGCTGGGCTACATCGACAAGTGCTCGGCGCCGTGCGTGGATCGCGTCAGCCCGGCCGAGCACCGCGCGCTTGCCGAGGATTTCTGTTCCTTCATGGCCGGGGACACGTCGCGGTTCGTCAAGCGCCTGACCGCGGCGATGCAGGCGGCGGCGGCGTCCCAGGAGTATGAGCTCGCCGCCCGGCTGCGCGACGACGTCCAGGCGCTGCAGCGGGCCACGGAGAAGAACGCCGTGGTACTCGGCGACGGCACGGACGCCGATGTGTTCGCGCTGGTGGGGGACGAACTTGAGGCCGCGGTCCAGGTGTTCCACGTGCGCGGTGGGCGGATCCGGGGGCAGCGCGGCTGGGTGGTCGAGAAGGTCGAGGACGTGACCGACGCCGAACTCGTCGAGCACCTGTTGCAGCAGGTCTACGGCGCGGCGGACGAGGGCTCGGCCCAGGCCCGCGACGTCGTGCCGCGCGAGGTGCTGGTCCCGGTGCCACCGGCCAATCCGGAGCAGGTCACCGCCTGGCTCAGGGGTCTACGCGGCGCCCGGGTGGACGTGCGCGTGCCGCAGCGCGGGGACAAGCGCGAGTTGGCCGAGACGGTGCGGCGCAACGCCGAGCACGCCCTGATGCTGCACCGCACCCGTCGTTCGGGCGACCTGACCACCCGCAGCCTGGCGTTGCGGGAGATCCAGGAGGCACTGGACCTGCAATCGGCGCCGCTGCGAATCGAGTGCTACGACATCTCGACGACGCAGGGCAGCCACCAGGTCGCGTCGATGGTGGTCTTCGAGGACGGCCTGGCGCGCAAGGCCGAGTACCGGCATTTCGCGATCCGCGGGCCCGACGGTACCGGTGCCCGGGACGACACGGCGGCGATGTACGAGGTCATCACGCGGCGATTCCGCCGTTACCTGGCGGAGCGGTCCCGCTCCGGGGAGGTGGAGGTCGACCTCGCCGCCGACGACGAGGTCCCGGCCGACGGGGTCCCGGCCGACGGGGTCCCGGCCGGCGAGGTTCCCGCCGGCGGTGGGGCGCCGGCCGACCCGGCCCAGGACGACGGCCCGCTCGCCTCGACCGTCGAGCCGGCGCCCCGCGCCCGATTCGCCTACCCGCCGAATCTGGTTGTGGTCGACGGCGGCCCGCCGCAGGTTGCCGCGGCCGCCCGGGCGCTGGCCGATCTCGGGATCGACGACGTCGCGCTGTGCGGGCTGGCGAAGCGGCTTGAGGAGGTCTGGGTGCCCGGGGACGAGTACCCGGTGATCCTGCCGCGGTCCTCCGAGGGGCTGTATCTGCTGCAGCGCGTCCGGGATGAGGCGCACCGGTTCGCGATCACCTATCACCGTAAGCGGCGCTCCAAGGCCATGACCACCTCAGCGTTGGACGATGTGCCGGGCCTCGGCCCGGCCCGGGCGGCGGCACTGCTCAAGCACTTCGGCTCGCTGAAGCGGCTGCGGGCGGCGAGCGCCGAGGAAATCGCGACCGTGCCTGGGATGGGGCCGGCCACGGCCCGGGCGGTCGTCGCGGCCCTGGTCGGCCCGCCGGCGTCGTCCGCGAGCTGACCCGGCGCCCGGTCACACTCCGGTCCGGCGCCAGGCCCGCCGGCCGGCTCAAGCGCCCGGCCTGCGGGCGAGCCGCCGCGCCGTCGTGCCGCGGACAAGGGGTCGGCGCCGGCATGCTGGTGCCATGACGAGCGAGCCTGACCCGATCACGATTCCGATCGGTATCTCGGAGGCCGATGCGACGACGCGCCCCGCGGTGGGGTACCGGCCCGAGGTCCTGGTGATCACCGGGATGTCCGGCGCCGGCCGGACCCGCGCGGCGACGGTGCTGGAGGACCTGGATTGGTTCGTCGTCGACAACCTGCCGCCCAAGATGATCGTGCCGCTGGTCGACATGATGACCCGCTCCGGGTCCACGCTCCAGCGCATCGGCACCGTGGTGGACGTCCGGTCCCGGCAGTTCTTCACCGACCTGGTCGAGGTGCTGGGCCATCTGCGCCGCTCCGGCGTCGGCTATCGGATTCTGTTCCTCGACGCCTCCGACGAGGTCCTGGTCCGCCGGTACGAGCAGGTCCGGCGCCCCCATCCGCTGCAGGGCGAGGGGCGGATCCTGGACGGTCTCACCGCCGAGCGGCGACTGCTGGCCAGCCTGCGGGAACGGGCCGACGTCGTGATCGACACCTCGGAATTGAACGTCCACGACCTCGCCCGGGAGGTCCGGGCGGCAATAGCAGACGGCTCGCCGGAGGCGTTGCGGATCAACGTCGTCTCGTTCGGCTTCAAGTACGGCCTGCCGCTCGACGCGGACCACGTGGTGGATATGCGCTTCCTGGCCAACCCGTACTGGATCGCCGAGTTGCGGCATCTGACCGGGCGGGACGCCCCGGTCCGGGACTATGTGCTGGCGCGGCCGGGCGCGCGGGTCTTCGTCGATCGCTACGTGTCGGCGCTCGAACCGGTGCTGGCGGGCTACCTGGAGGAGGAGAAGCGCTACGTCACGATCGCAGTCGGGTGCACGGGCGGCAAGCACCGGTCGGTGGCTATTGCGGAGGAGATCGCCGGTCGGTTGCGCTCGGCCGGGCATCTGGTCACCGTCGCGGCCCGCGACCTGGGGAAGGAATAGCGATGGCGGCTCGTCCTGCGGTGGTCGCGTTGGGCGGCGGGCACGGCCTCGCCGCCAGTCTCTCCGCGCTGCGCCTGATGTCCGATCGGCTCACCGCCGTCGTGACGGTCGCCGACGACGGCGGCTCGTCGGGTCGGTTGCGGGCGGAACTCGATGTCCTGCCGCCGGGCGACCTGCGGATGGCGCTGGCCGCGCTGTGCGATGACTCGGAGTGGGGCCGCACCTGGCGGGATCTGTTGCAGCACCGATTCAGCTCGGGCGGGAGCCTGAACAATCACGCCGTCGGAAACCTGCTGATCGTCGCGCTGTGGGAGTTGCTCCAGGATCCGGTGGAGGGCCTGGACTGGGTCGGCAAGCTCCTCGGCGCGCGCGGGCGGGTGCTGCCGATGGCGCCGGTGCCGCTCGGCATCGAGGCGGACGTTCGGCTCGACGACGAGTTGGTCACCATCTCGGGGCAGAGCCAGGTGGCGCTGACCCGGGGCCGGATCGAGCAGTTGCGCCTACTGCCGCCGGACCCGCCCGCGTGCGAGGAGGCGGTGCGGGCGGTCCGGGATGCCGACTGGGTGATCCTCGGGCCGGGGTCGTGGTTCTCCTCGGTGATGCCGCACCTGCTCGTGCCCGAGCTGGCCGGGGCGCTGCACGCGACGACCGCCCGCCGCTGCGTGACGCTGAACCTGTCCAGCGAGACCGGCGAGACGTTCGGCCTCAGCGCCACGGAACTGCTGGAGGCGCTGCACAAGCACGCCCCGGAACTGCGGATCGACGCCGTGGTGGCCGACCCGTCGGCCGTGCACGACCCGAGCCGGCTGCTCGACACGACCTCCCGGATCGGCGCGCGGCTGCTGCTGCGGCAGGTCCGGCGCAGCGACGGCACGGCCCGGCACGACCCACTGCGGTTGGCGGCCGCCTATCGCGATGTGTTCGACGCCGTCGGCACCCCGCCGCGCTGAGCGCGGCCGCTGAGCCGACCGGGCGAGGTGTTCGCCCCAGCGGAATCCCTCGGGCGCGACGACGCTGAGGTGGCAGGATGGCCGCATGGCGTTGACAGCCCAGGTGAAGGACGAACTCGCACGGTTGCGGGTCGACCGCACCTCGTGCCGCAAGGCCGAGGTCTCCGCGATGCTGCGGTTTTCGGGAGGCTTACACCTGATTTCCGGCCACATCGTGATCGAGGCCGAGCTGGACACGGCGATGGCGGCGCGCCGGTTGCGGAGCACCATTGCGGACGTCTACGGGCACGCGAGCGAGTTGATCGTGGTCTCGGCCGGTGGCATTCGGCGCGGCAGTCGGTACGTGGTTCGGGTGGTGCGCGACGGCGAGTCGCTCGCCCGGCAGACCGGCCTTCTGGACGGGCGCGGCCGTCCCGTGCGGGGACTGCCGCCGCAGGTCGTCGCGGGCGGCGTCGGCGAGGCGGAGGCGGCCTGGCGCGGGGCGTTCCTCGCCCACGGGTCGCTCACGGAGCCGGGGCGGTCCTGCGCCCTGGAGGTCACGTGCCCCGGCCCGGAGTCGGCCCTGGCCCTGGTGGGCGCGGCTCGTCGGCTCGGCATTTCGGCGAAGTCGCGGGAGGTGCGCGGGGTGGACCGGGTGGTGATCCGCGACGGGGACGCGATCAGTGCGATGCTGACCCGGCTCGGCGCCCATGACACGGTGTTGTTGTGGGAAGAGCGGCGGACCCGGCGGGAGGTGCGCGGCACCGCCAACCGGCTGGCGAATTTCGACGACGCGAACCTGCGGCGCTCGGCCCGGGCGGCGGTGGCCGCGGGGGCCCGGGTGGAGCGGGCCTTCGAGATCCTCGGTGCGGATTTGCCCGATCACCTGCGCGAGGCCGGTGAACTGCGGCTCGCGCACAAACAGGCGTCGCTGGAGGAACTGGGCCGGTTGGCGGATCCGCCGCTGACCAAGGACGCCGTCGCGGGCCGGATCCGGCGGTTGCTCTCGACGGCGGACAAACGCGCGGCCGAGTTGGGGATCCCGGACACGGAAGCGGGGCTCAGCCCCGAGATTCTCGACATGTGAAAGTCTTCACAAACACGATGCGGCTGCCCGACTTCCACCCGGTGGGACGCCTCGTGGGTATAGGCTTCAAGAGTCTGGTGACAAGGCGTGTTCCCTCGCAGACACCCCGTGCGCGAGACGTCCCGGGTGCCGTGGTCATCGACTTCCGGCAGGCCCCGGCGCCGGTCCCGGCGTCGGCCCGGGGAGCCCGAACACGCCGCTTGGCCGCAGACCACCGGACGGGACCGTCCGGACCGAAACGTGTGCGCCGGAAGGACCGGCGCGCCCTAAGGAGGGCATTGTGACAATCCGCGTCGGCATCAACGGCTTCGGTCGGATCGGCCGCAACTTCGTGCGCGCAGTCGTCGCGCAGGGGGCGGACATCGAGATCGTCGGTGTCAACGACCTGACGGACAACAAGACGCTCGCGCACCTGCTGAAGTACGACACGGTGCTGGGCCGCTTCCCGCTGAGCGTGGACTACGACGACGAGAACATCGTCATCGACGGCAAGAAGGTCCGGGCGTTCGCGGAGAAGGACCCGGCCACGCTGCCGTGGGGCGAGCTGGGCGCCGACATCGTCATCGAGTCGACGGGCCGGTTCACGGACGCGACCAAGGCCGTCGCGCACATCGAGGCGGGCGCCAAGAAGGTCATCATCTCCGCCCCGGCGAAGAACGAGGACGCCACGTTCGTCGTCGGCGTGAACCACGAGCTGTACGACCCGGCCGCGCACCACATCATCTCCAACGCGTCCTGCACCACGAACTGCCTGGCCCCGCTCGCGAAGGCCCTGAACGACTCGATCGGCATCGTACGCGGCCTGATGACGACCATTCACGCGTACACCGGCGACCAGAACATCCAGGACGGCCCGCACCGCGACCTGCGCCGCGCCCGCGCCGCCGCCCAGAACATCGTGCCGACCTCCACCGGTGCCGCCAAGGCTGTGGCCCTGGTGCTGCCCGAGCTCAAGGGCAAGCTCGACGGCTTCGCGATGCGCGTTCCGACGATCACCGGCTCCGCCGTGGACCTGACCTTCACCGCCCCGCGGGAGACCACGGTCGAGGAGGTCAACGCCGCGGTCAAGGCCGCCGCCGAGGGCCCGCTCAAGGGCGTCCTGGAGTACACCGAGGACCCGATCGTCTCCTCGGACATCATCACCAACCCCAACCAGTCGATCTTCGACGCCGGCCTGACCAAGGTGATGGGCGACCAGGTGAAGGTCGTCTCGTGGTACGACAACGAATGGGGTTACTCCGTCGCCCTGCTGTCCCTCACCCAGTACGTGGGCGAGCGGCTCTGATCGACCGCCCCCCGATGCGTCCGCGTGCGCCGCGCCTCGGCCGGTCCGCACGCGGACGCATCCGTGCGGGGCGTCCGCGCACGACCGCATCGCACACTTTCGGAGGAGCAGATGAAGACCATCGACAACTTGGGTGACCTGCGCGGCAAGCGCGTGCTGGTCCGCTCCGACTTCAACGTCCCGCTCGACGGCACGACCATTACGGACGACGGACGCATCCGGGCCGCCCTGCCCACGCTCCAGCGGCTCCTGGCCGCCGGCGCCCGCGTCGTCGTCACGGCGCACCTCGGCCGGCCCAAGGGCGCGCCCGAGGACAAGTACTCCCTCGCGCCGGTCGCGCTCCGGCTCGGCGAACTCCTCGGCCAACCCGTCAAGCTCGCGGGCGACACCGTCGGCGCCTCGGCCCGGGCCACCGTCGCCGACCTGCAGGACGGCGAGATCGCCCTGCTCGAGAACGTCCGGTTCGACGCGCGCGAGACGTCGAAGGTCGACGCCGAGCGCGAGGCCATGGCCGCGGACCTGGCCGAGCTGGCCGACGCGTACGTCTCCGACGGCTTCGGGGTCGTCCACCGCAAGCAGGCCTCCGTCTACGACGTCGCGAAGGTGCTGCCCGCCGCCGTCGGCTCGCTGGTGCTCAAGGAGGTCGACTCGCTGCGCAGGGCGACCGACGACCCCGCGCGCCCGTACGTCGTCGTGCTCGGCGGGGCGAAGGTCTCCGACAAGCTCGGCGTCATCGCGAACCTGCTCACCAAGGCCGACCGCCTGGTCATCGGCGGCGGCATGGTGTTCACCTTCCTCGCCGCGAAGGGCTACGGCGTGGGGTCCTCCCTGCTCGAGGCGGACCAACTCGACACGGTCAAGGGCTACCTGACCGACGCCGAGCAGCGCGGCGTCGAGATCGTGCTGCCGACCGACATTGTCGTCGCCGAGGCCTTCGCGGCCGACGCGGCGAGCGAGGTCGTGGCGGCGGACGCCATCCCCGACGGGAAGATGGGCCTGGACATCGGTCCGGCCTCGGCCGAGAGCTTCGCGGCCAAGGTCCGGGACGCCAAGACCGTGGTGTGGAACGGCCCGATGGGCGTCTTCGAGTTCCCGGCGTTCGCGGCGGGCACCCGGGCGATCGCCCAGGCGATGATCGACGCGACCGCCGCCGGCGCGTTCTCGATCGTCGGGGGCGGCGACTCGGCCGCAGCCGTGCGCAAGCTCGGCTTCGACGAGGCCGGCTTCAGCCACATCTCCACCGGTGGCGGCGCCAGCCTCGAATTCCTCGAGGGCAAGGACCTGCCCGGCATCGCCGTGCTCGAGAACTGACCGGAAGGCAAGACACGTGGCGAACAGCCGAACCCCGCTGATGGCGGGCAACTGGAAGATGAACCTCGACCACCACCAGGCGATCTCGGTGGTCCAGAAGCTGGCCTGGACCCTGAAGGACGCCAAACACGACTTCGCCGCCGTGGAGGTCGTGGTGGTGCCGCCGTTCACCGACCTGCGCAGCGTCCAGACGCTCGTCGACGCCGACAAGCTGGAGATCGGCTACGGCGCTCAGGACGTCTCGGCGCACGCCGAGGGCGCGTACACCGGGGAGATCTCGCCCGGGATGCTGGCCAAACTCGGGGTCGCCTACGCGGTGATCGGCCACTCCGAGCGGCGCGAGTACCACCACGAGGACGATGCACTGGTCAACGCGAAGGTCAAGGCCGCTTTCGGCCAGGGGATCACGCCCATCCTGTGCATCGGCGAGCCGCTGGAGGTCCGCAAGTCCGGCGAGCAGGTGCCGTACACCCTCGCTCAGCTCGACGGCGCCCTGGCCGACCTGGGCGCCGACCTGGCCGCCACGATCGTGGTCGCCTACGAGCCGGTCTGGGCGATCGGAACGGGCGAGGTCGCGACCCCCCAGGACGCGCAGGAGGTCTGCGGCGCGATCCGCGGGCGGTTGGGGGAGCTGTACGGCCCGGCGGTCGCCGCCGGCGTGCGGATCCTGTACGGCGGCTCGGTCAAGTCCAGCAACATCGCCGCGATCATGGCGCAGCCCGACGTCGACGGCGCCCTGGTGGGCGGCGCGAGCTTGGACCCCGAGGAATTCGCGCGCATCGTGCGTTACCAGTCGCACGCGACCGCCGGCTGAGCGGCCGAACAACGGGCCGGCGGCACCCCTTCGGGTGTCGCCGGCCTTCGGTTGTCGGGGGCGGCGGGCGGGGGTTCGCCGTCGGTGCTCCGGGTCGCTTAGGCTTGTCCCCAACGCCGCTGTGCCCGGCGCACCGTGTGGCTCTCCCGGGAGCCCGAGATACCTGAGGACCTACTCGTGGACGTGCTCCGCATCATTCTGCAGATCCTGCTGGTGCTGACCAGCGCCTTCCTGACCCTGCTGGTGCTGATGCACAAGGGCCGAGGCGGCGGTTTGTCCGACATGTTCGGCGGCGGGATCTCGTCCAGCGTGGGGAGTTCGGGTGTCGCCGAGCGCAACCTCAATCGCATTACGGTCACGTTCGCAATCGTCTGGGCGGTGGTGATCGTCCTGCTCGGGCTGATCCAAAAGGTGAGTTGATCGGCGGGCGGTCGCCCCGCCCGCATTGCACGACACAAGGACCGGGCCGATGGCGGCCCGGTCGGACGAGGGAGAGCTCGTGGCCGGAGGAAGTGCGATCCGGGGGTCCCGCGTCGGCGCGGGCCCGCTCGGCGAGTCGGAGCGGGGCGAAGTCGCACCGCGGTTCTGGGTGTCCTATTGGTGCGCCAACGGGCACGAGACGCGGCCGACGTTCTCGTCCGAGGCGGACATCGAGCCGCCCGAGACGTGGGACTGTCCGCGCTGCGGCTTCCCGGCGGGGCAGGACCGCGAGGAACCGCCGCGGCCCCTGCGGAACGAGCCGTACAAGACCCATCTCGCCTACGTCAAGGAGCGCCGGTCGGACGCCGACGGCGTCGCCATCCTCGATGAGGCGCTGGCCGCCCTGCGCAAGCGTCGCGGCGGCTGACCCGGGCGGTTGGCGCAATGCCGCCGGCCGGAAGTGGTTTGTACGACATAGTAAGTATGCGAAAAGCGCACAAGACCTCCGCGCTTTCGTTGCAGCTACGCAACCGTAACTTACGCGAGCGTAGGTACGGTTGCGCCGTGGCCCTGGACCGGCGAGCGTGGCTCGCGCACTATGCCCTGGACGTGCCCCACGACGTCGAGATCCCCGACGAGCCGATCTGCGCGGCCGTCTACGCCGCGGCCCGACGCTGGCCCGAGCGACCGGCGGTCGACTTCTTCGGCGCGACGACGACGTACGCCGAGTTGGCCGCTCAGGTCGACCGCGCGGCTGGGGCGCTGGCGGCGTTGGGCGTCGGGGCAGGTGACCGGGTGGCGCTGGTGCTGCCGAACAGCACGGCGCACGTGATCGCCTTCCACGCCGCCCACCGCCTCGGCGCCGTCGTCGTCGAGCACAACCCGACCTACACCTCGGCCGAACTGGCGCACCAACTCACGGACTCCGGCGCCGTCGTCGCCCTGGTCTGGCAGAAGGCGGTCCCCAAGGTCACGGCGGTGCAGGCGAGCACCCGTCTGCGGGCGGTTGTCGCGGTCGACATCGCCCGCGACCTGCCCCGGACCAAGCAACTCGCACTCCGCCTGCCCGTGGCCAAGGCGCGGCGGCTGCGCGGCGAACTGCGCGGGCCGGCGGTCGACGTTCCCGACTGGCATGCGCTGGTGGCGGGCGCGCAGCCGATCGCCGCCGACCACCCCTGGCCCGCCGGCTCGGACGTCGCGCTGCTGCAATACACCGGCGGAACCACGGGCGTGCCGAAGGGTGCCGTGCTGACGCATCGCAACGTGGTGGCAAATACCGTGCAGGGCGATGCGTGGGTCGGGTTCCGGCCCGGCGAGGAGGTCGTGTACGGCGCGTTGCCGTTCTTCCACGGCTTCGGGCTGACCCTGTGCCTGGCGCTGCCCGCCCGGTTCGGAGCCACGCTGGTCGCCTTCCCGAAGTTCGACGTCGAGGCGACCCTTGCCGCCCAGCGTCGGCTGCCGGCGACCTTCTTCCCGGGCGTCGCGCCGATGTACGAGCGGTTGGTCAGTGCCGCCCGCGCGCCTGGTCGCCGGCGCCCGGTCGACCTGTCCAGCATCCGATTCGCGTTCGCGGGGGCGATGCCGATCAGCGCCGCGGTCGCGGCCGCCTGGGAGGAGGCGACCGGGGGGCTGTTGATCGAGGGCTACGGCATGACGGAGACCGCGCCGGTCGCACTCGGCAACCCCTGCACCGAGGCCCGGCGTCCCGGGACCCTGGGCCTGCCGTTCCCGAGCACCGAGATCCGCGTCGTCGGCGTCGTCCCGGTCGACGCCGACCCCGACGAGATCCGCGACGCCGCCCCCGAGCCGGACGGCTCGCTGCACGGCGAATTGCTGATCCGCGGCCCGCAGGTGTTCTCGGGCTACTGGAACCGGCCGGAGGAAACCGCGCAGCAGTTGTTGCCGGGGGGCTGGGTGCGGACCGGGGACGTCGTGGTGTACCGGGACGGCGTGAGCACCCTGGTCGATCGCATCAAGGAAGTCATTGTCTCGCGGGGCTTCAAGGTGTACCCGTCGCAGGTGGAGGAGCACCTGCGCCGCATGCCCGGGATCCGCGATGTCGCCGTGGTCGGCCTGCCGGGGAGCGGGAGCGACGAGCACGTCGCCGCCGCCGTGGTGTTGGACGAGCCCGACGGCGCCGGCGTCACGCTCGCCGCGCTGCGCGAGTGGGGGGAGCGCAAGCTGGCCCGGTACGCCCTGCCGCGGGAACTGATCGTCCTGACCGAGTTGCCCCGGTCCCAGATCGGCAAGGTCCTGCGTCGCGCGGTCCGGGACCTGATGCTCGCCCGGCGGGCCACGGCCTGAGGCCGGGCGAGCCCGGCCGAACCCCGGCCACGCTCGTGCCACCTTCGGGGCGACCTCTTGCGATTGCGTGATCCGACATTGCAGCCGTGTGATTCCGACATTGCAGCCGTGTGATTCCGACATCGCGTCAGCTCGCGCCCATTTCCGCCGGCGGTGATTCCGGACCCTGTTCAATGCGCCCGAGCCGGGCGGCGGTTGCGGTCACGACGAATGCCGCAAGGCCGTAAGTATCGCCCGGAATCGCGCCCGGAGGCCGGTATTGGGCCTGGTCGTTTCCGTTGACGCGTGTTGACGGGCATTATTGCCGGGGGCCGACACATCACGCTTACGTAACGGGGAACAACAGGCTTCTCAGACCCTTGCGGAGCGCTCGCCGAGGCTGCTACCGTCCATAGTGCACGAATCAACACGAGTTGATCAAGTTGGTTTGGCAGGCGTTTCGGCATTACTCGGCGCGCCGCGACGATTTCGCCGCGCGGGCCGTACCCCGCCCACGGACAACGCCGTGGGTGTCCCCACAACTTTGCCGACGCTGCCCGCCGTACCGACGGTGATCCGGTGGTCCGCCCAAGGAACGTCCTGCGGGGCAGCAGGGTTCGCGACGACGCGTGATCCGGGGATTGAGAGCCCCGAAGCGCGACACGGCAGTCGTCGAACGGGGCGGGTCGACCGCAGGCAGAGGGAGGCTCTCTCGATCCACTGAAACGACGAGGTGTCAGGCACGACGCCGGGACCGCGCGCGGAGCGCCGGCCCGGTTCAACACCGATCGAACGTCAGAGGAGAAGGAACATGCGCAGAAACAGGGTCGCGGCGGGTATCGCCGCGGCGGCGCTCGTCGTCACCGGGATGGGCGCGGCCGCGACGTCGTCGGCCGCCACGGTGCTCGGCAAGTCCGCCAATACCTTCGACCGGGTCCGGTACGCGGACCAGATGTCGGCCATGTGGATGGCGGAGTGCTTCGCCAACTGGACCGGCCTGACGACGGAAGGCGCGCGGCCGAACGGCAGCAACCTGTACGGCACGGCAGACCCGTTCTACACGGACGCCGATTGGGGCAAGGACGGCATCGGCCGCGGCGGCGCCAAGATTCAGTTCGCGAACCCCGACCCCTGCGGCGGGGACGACGACACCGACATCGAGTACTCCTATCTCAACGAGATGGCGGTCGTCGCGAAGCACGTCAAGCTGACGCCCGAAGAGATCGCGCACATGTGGAACACGAACATCGAGTCGTTCGTGTGGTTCTCCGACAGCGCCGCGGACCTGCTCATGCTCGACGGCGCCCGGTCGCCGTCGACGTCCCTGAGCGCGGCGAACCAGCACCGCAACATCATCGACGCGCAGCTCGTCACCGAATTCTTCGGCGCCCTCGCGCCGGGCCGGCCGGACATCGCGCTGGACATCGCCCAGTTGCCGGTCCGCGCCGTCGCCGGCGGCTTCGCCACCCACGCCGCTCAGTTCAACGTCGTGGCCTACTCGCTGGCCTCCGTGGTCCCCGAGAAGCTCACCCCCGAGCAGCAGATCAAGTGGATCATCACCGAGGCGCGCAAGTACCTGCCGTCGGAGTCCCGGGCCAGCGAGATCGTCGACTGGGTGACCCGCGAGTACAACGCCCACCCCGGCGACAAGTGGGAGACGCTGCGGGACAAGATCTACCAGCGCTATCAGGTGAACTCCGTCTCGAACGGCTTCAACTACATCATTAAGTACGAGGCCGCGATCAACTTCGCCGCCCAGATCGCCGAACTGCTTTACGGCAAGGGCGACCTGACCCGCACGGTGCAGATCGGCACCCTCTTCGGCTGGGACTCGGACAACCCGACGGCGTCGAACGCCGGCCTGATCGGCCTCATGCGGGGCACCCACTACGTGGAGCAGGAACTCGTCTCCGAGGGCCTCGGGCTCACCTGGCGCTACAACGCCTACCGCACCCGGGTCAACCTGCCCGACTACCTGCCCAACGATGACCTGGCGAACGACACGTTCACCATGATGGGCTACCGGGCGCTGCCGTTGATCGACCAGGTCGCGAAGGCGGCCGGCGGCAAGTCCGACGCCAAGACGTTCACCATCCCGACGATCGCCGCGCCGACCAACAACAGCTACGCGACGGTCGCCAAGTTCAACCCGGACACCGACATCTACATCCGCAGCGCCAACAACCAGGTCCGCGTCGCGGGCGGCACCGTGACCGTGGCGAGCAACCTCGTCGGAAACGCGGCGCTGTACACGCTCAACACCTCGCACTGGCCGGCCGGCCGGATGATGCCGACGCCGATCGCCGGCGCCGACCTCAAGCTCGTGGCCGACGGCTTCGACTCCGACACCCGCGGCAAGGAAGAGTGGGCGCGCGTTCCGTTCTTCGCGGGCAGTTCCGGCTCGGCCAAGCCGGTCGTGACCGTCACCTACAACAAGACGGTCAAGGCTGAGGCCATCCGCCTCATCGGCGGCGGCATCGACGCCACCGGCGGCTGGGTGAAGGACGCCTCCGTCGAGGTGCGCGGCACCAACGGCAAGTGGGCGAAGGTGCTGGTCCTCAAGCCGGACACCCCGTTCAACTCGGCCCAGCCGTTCCAGCAGATCGACCTGAAGTTCCTGGCCACGAAGCAGATCACCGGCTTCCGGGTCACCTTCACGCCGACCGCCGCGGGCAGGCTGAACATCACCGAGGCCGACGCCGTCGCGCCCGCGACCCAGATGTTCAAGGGCCTCGGCCGCTGACCTGCTGACCTGCGGGACCCTCGGGCGCATCCGCGCCCGACCACCTGATCCCCGACCCGGACGGGTGCCTCGGCCGCCGGCCGAGGCACCCGACCCCGGGGGGATCGACCTGTCCGGACGAGCACTTGGAGACGACCGTGGTCACTCGCAGCGACGTCGCGCGCCTGGCCGGCACCTCGCCGGCGGTGGTGAGCTACGTGTTGAACAACGGACCGCGCGGCGTGGCGCCCGCCACCAAGGAGCGCGTCCTGCGGGCGGTCGAACAACTCGGCTATCGGCCCAACCAGATCGCCGCGTCGCTGCGCAACAGCCAGACGAAGACGCTCGGCCTCGTGGTCCCCGACAACGCCAACCCGTACTTCGCCGAACTTGCCCGCGAAGTCGAGGAGGTCGCGTTCGCGGCCGGGTACACGCTCTTTCTGGGCAACGCCACTGACGACGCCGAACGAGAGAGCGCCTACGTCCGGGCCTTCCTCGATCGCCGGGTGGACGGGCTGATCCTCATTCCCTCCCACGACATGGTCCCCTCGGCGCTGGAACTGAGCCGGGCCGGGACGCCTTGGGTCATCCTGGACCGCGGCCTCGACGCCCCCGGGGTACCCGCCCAGGTGCGGTCGGACAACCGGCTCGGCGGCCGGCTGGCGACCGAGCACCTCACCGAACACGGTCGGCGGCTGATCGCGTGCATCTCCGGGCCGCGGGACGTGCGCGCCACGAACGAGCGGGTGCTCGGCTGGCGGGACGCCCTGGTGGCCGCCGGGCTCGACGTCGATGCCGCGCCCCTGCGGGAGATCCCGTTCGGCCGCTTCGCCGCCCACGCCGCGACCCTTGACCTGCTGACCCGAAATCCCGGCGTCGACGCGCTGTTCGTGGCCAGCGACGAGCAGGCGCTGGGCGCCATCCGCGCGCTCAGCGAACTCGGCCGCAGGTGCCCCGACGACGTGGCGCTGGTCTCGTTCGACGGCATCGACGCGGCGCTGCTGACCACCCCCGGCGTGACCACCGTCCGGCAGCCGGTGGAGCGGATCGCGCAGACCGCCGTCGAGCTCTTGCTGGCACAACGGGAGCCGACGTTCGCGCCGTCCGCTCCGGTGATCCTGCCGGTCGAACTCGTCGTCCGCGGCTCCTGCGGCTGCCCGGACACCCCGTACGCGCCCAGGACCCGACAAGCAGGGAGCCCGCAATGACCCGGTTGGCCGTCGTCGGCAGCATCAACCTCGACCTGGTCGTCAATGTCGATCGCCTGCCCGCGCCCGGGGAGACCGTCCTCGGCGCGGACGCCGTGCATCGCCCCGGCGGCAAGGGGGCGAACCAGGCGGTCGCCGCGCTGCGCTTCGGGGCGGATGCCGCCCTGTTCGGCGCGTTGGGGGACGACGCCTTCGGCGGGCAGCTCCGCGCCGGCCTGACCGACCGCGGCCTGCCCGGGGCGACCGTGCATGTGGACCCGCAGCGGCCGTCCGGCCTCGCGCTCATCGTCGTCGAGGCGAGCGGCGAGAACACCATCACCGTGGCCCCCGGGGCGAATGCGGGCCTCACCGTCGAGTCGATGGCGGACCTCGAGGGCTTCCTCGACACCGCCGACGGCCTGCTCGTCCAACTCGAGATTCCGATCGGAACCGCTCTCGCGGCGGCCCGGGCGGCCCGCGAGCGCGGGGTGCCGGTGATCGTCAACGTGTCGCCGGTCCCGCCGGGCGCGCCGGCGGACCTGACCGACCTGATCGCCTGCACCGACGTGCTGGTGGTCAACGAGACCGAGGCGCTCGCGCTCGATGCGAGCGGCGCCGACTGGCCGGAGCGGGCCCGGAGCCTGCTCGGTCGCGGGCCGGGCCTGGTCGTCATCACGCTCGGGCGGGACGGCGCCGTCGCCGCCGCCGCCGCCGAACTGATCGAACAGGCCGCCTTCCCCGTCACGATGGTCGACGCAACGGGCGCGGGCGACGCGTTCTGCGGCGTCTTCGCCGTCGAATTCGCCCGCGGTTGCCCCCTGGCGACGGCGCTCGAGTGGGCCTGTGCGGCCGGCGCGATCGCGACCACGCGGCTGGGCGCCCAGGACGCGGCCCCCGACCGCACCGAGATCGAGAACTTCATTGAGCTGAGGAGGAACTGAAGATCGCGCCGGGGCGGCGGGACGCGCCGTCGGCCCCCGGCGAGGCACGCCCACCGGAACGCCGGCCTCATGCCGGGTTTGCGTTCCACAACCTTCGAGCCACGACACAAGGCCGTGGCCCCACCGAGAGGAAGCACACGATGAAGTGGCGAGCACTCACGGCTGCTGCGGTAGCCGTCCTGATGACGTCGGCCCTCGCCGCCTGCGGCTCGGACAGCGGCTCGGACGACAAGACGAGCGCCGGCGCGACCGGCTCGATGACCGGCGGGGACACGCCCACCATCGGGCTGGTCATGAAGAGCCTGGGCAACTCCTACTTCCAGGACATGCAGAAGGGCGCCCAGAAGTACGCGGACGAGCACGACACGTTCACCCTCAAGTCCGTCGGCACGCAGTCGGAGACCGACATCAACGGTCAGGTCGAGGCGGTCAACAACCTGGTGGCCCAGGGGGTCGACGCGATCGTCATCGCCCCGGCCGACTCCATCGCCCTGGTCGCGCCGCTGACCGAGGCGGTCAAGGCGGGGATCAAGGTCGTCAACATCGACGTCAAGCTCGATGACGACGCGATCGCCGCGGCCGGGATCGAGGCCCCGTTCGTCGGCCCCGACAACGTCGAGGGCGCCCGCCAGGTCGGCGAGACGCTCGCGAAGGAACTCGGCACCGGCGGCAAGGTCGTCATCCTCGAAGGCATCAAGGGCGCCGCGAACGCCCAGCAGCGCAAGGCGGGCTTCGACAAGGCGATCGCCGATGGCGGGCTCAACCTGCTCGCGTCGACGTCGGCCAACTGGGAGACGGACCAGGCGAACACGGTCTTCACCTCCATGCTGTCGGCGCACCCGGACATCCAGGGCGTGATGTGCGCCAACGACTCCATGGCGCTCGGCGTGCTGGCGGCGCTCGAGGCCGCGGGCAAGGCCGGTGACATCAAGGTCGTCGCCTTCGACAACATCCCCGAGATCAAGCCGTATCTCGACAACAAGGAACTGCTCGCGACCCTCGACCAGTTCGGGTCCCAGCAGGCCGCCTACGGCATCGAGGCCGCGCTCGACCTCATCCAGGGCAACTCGGTGGACACCTGGAAGAAGACCCCCATCGAACTCATCAAGGCCGACTAGGAGTCACGATGTCGCAGCCGCCGATGCTTCAGGTCGCCCAGGTCAGTAAGCGCTACCCGGGCGTGCTCGCCCTGGACCGCGTCGACCTGGAGGTCGGCGCGGGCGAGGTGCACGCCCTCGTGGGTGAGAACGGTGCGGGCAAGAGCACGCTGGTCCGCATCCTCGGGGGAGTGCACCCCGGCGACGACGGCGAGATCACCCTGGGGGGACAGCCGTACGCGCCGGCGTCCCCCCAGGACGGTCTGCGCGCCGGCGTCCGGATCGTGCACCAGGAACTGAGTTCGCTGCCCAACCTCACGGTGGCGGAGAACCTGTTTCTCGACGCCCTGCCGCGGCGGGGACCCGCGATGGATTTCCGCCGGCTCAACCGGGCCGCGCGCGACCTGCTCGATCGGGTCGGCCTGGACATCGCGCCGCGGACCAGGATGGAACACCTCAGCCTGGCCCAGACCCAGTTGGTGGAGATCGCCCGGGCGCTGGCCGGGGAGGCCCGCCTGATCATCTTCGACGAGCCGACGGCCACCCTCACCGTTCGGGAGAAGGATCGACTGCACAGCCTCATCCGCGAACTGCGCGCCGGCGGCGCCGCGATCATCTACATCTCGCACCACCTCGACGAGGTCTTCGACGTCTGCGACCGGGCAACCGTCCTGCGCAACGGCCGCAATGTCGGCACCCGCGCCGTCGCCGGGCTCACCACGCCCGAACTGGTCCGGATGATGGTCGGGCAGGACCTCGCCGGCGACCACCCGTTCCCGGCGGACGTGGTTCCGGGCGAGCCCTTGCTCGAGGTACGGGACCTGGACGTGCGGGCGCTCGGCTCGGCCGTGTCCTTCCAGGTCGGCCGGGGCGAGATCCTGGGCTTGGCCGGACTGGTTGGGGCCGGGCGGACCGAGACCGTGCGGGCGCTGTTCGGGGCCGACCGGTCCCGCAGCGGCGCGATCCGGGTCAATGACCGCGACGTCCGGGTCAAGACCCCGCGGGACGCGATTCGCGCCGGCATCAGCCTCGCCACCGAGGATCGCAAGGCGCAGGGCCTCATCCTCGAGATGGGCTGCGACGTCAACATCAGCCTGGCGAGCCTGGACCGGGTCACCCGGTACGGCCTGCTGCGCCGCCGGCTGGAGCAGGCCGAGACCACTGCGGTGGCGCGGCAGATGCGCGTTAAGGTCGGCTCGATCGGCACCCCGGCCGGATCGCTGTCCGGCGGGAATCAGCAGAAGGTCGTCCTCGCCCGGTGGCTCTACCGGGACTCCGACCTGCTGATCGTCGACGAACCGACCCGCGGGATCGACGTCGGCGCCCGGCACGAGATCTACGGGCTGCTAGCCGAACTCGCCCGCCGCGGCAAGGGGATCGTGATGATCTCCTCCGACCTGCCCGAACTGATGGGGATGTGTCACCGCATCCTCGTCTACTCGCGCGGGCGCATCGTCGCCGACCTGCCCCGCGACCAATTCGACCAGGAACGCATTCTGACCCACGCATACAGCGGATTCCTCGCGGCCGCCGCCGCGCCGGCCGGGCCGGGCGCGGACGGCGGAGCCGCCGCGGCGGGCGCCGGCGGCCCGGGGGCCGCGGTGGGCGAGGTCCTGAAGGAGGACGATGATGTCTGAGCCGTCCGGCGCCCAGCGCGCCTCGACGTCGGCGCACCTGCTGCAACGAACGCTGGGAGAGGCAGGCATCGGGCTCGCGCTGATCGGTCTGATCCTCATTTTCGTGGTGATCGCGCCCGCTTTCAGCACGTCGCAGAACGTGGCGAACATCCTCCTGCAGATCTCGATCAACACCATCCTCGCGGCGGGCCTGACCTTCGTGATCCTGGTGGCGGGGATCGACCTGTCGGTCGGCTCCGTGCTCGCGCTGTGCGCCATGGTCGGAGGCCTGGTGGTCACGGCCGACCTCCCGGAGGGCCTTGCGATCCCGCTGGCGGTCCTGGCCGCGGTCGGCGCGGGCCTGTTGTGCGGATTCTTCAACGGCTTCGTCTCGGTGCGCTGGTCGGTCCCGAGCTTCATCGTGACCTTGGGGATGCTCAACATCGCCCGCGGCGCGGCGCTGCAGACGACGAACGGCGCGACGGTGTTCGGGTTCCCGAAGCCGTTCAACGACTTCGGTACGGCGACCGTCGCCGGGATTCCCTGCCTCTTCCTCGTGGCGCTGTCCGTCATCGTCATCGGACACCTGGTGCTGACCCGCACGGTCTTCGGCCGGCTGTTGTTCGCGATCGGCAACAACGAGGAATCGGTGCGCCTGGCCGGGCACCGCACCTCCTTCTACACCGTTGCCGCATTCTGCATCTGCGGCGCGTTGGCCGGGCTCGCGGCGGTCATCTACATGACCCGGCTGCACACCTCCAGCCCGATCATCGGCGTCGGCTTCGAACTGAACGCGATCGCGGCCGTCATTATCGGCGGCACCAGTCTGTTCGGGGGCAAGGGCTCGATGATCGGCACCCTGCTCGGGGCATCGCTGCTCGGGGTGCTGACCAACGGCCTGCTGCTCGTCGGCGTGGGGGACTTCGCCCGGCAGATGGTCACCGGCGCCGTGATCGTGCTCGCCGTCGTCATCGACTACTACCGGCAGCGGGTCTCGACCCGGCTCACCTTCGGGCTCGCCGCCCGCTGAGACCCGAACCGCTCGGGGCGAGCCGTGAAAGGGGTGATGCCCATCGCGGACCCGAACGCCCGGACACCGGGCGAATGATCCAGCAGTCCCGTCAGTGCAGAACGGAGCAATCAATGATCCAACGACGACGTATCCTCACGGTTTCCGTGGTGGCGGCGACGCTCGCGCTCGGCGGCACCCTGACCAGCTCGGCGACGCAGAACCGAGCCGCCGTCCCCGACGACGCGCGGGTCGTGGCAGCGGCGCAGCAGGCCGCCGGCAAGGCCGTCAAGGATCCCTACGCCCAGATCGGCAAGGGCGAGAAGGTCATCCTGGACACCGACTTCGGGCAGCTCAACGACGACTCGCAGGTCCTGTACATGCTCACCCAGAGCAAGGCGAAGGTGCTGGGCGTGACGACGGTGAGCGGCAACACGTGGGCCCAGGAGGGCACGGCGTACGCGCTGCGTCAGCTCGAACGCGTGAACCGCACCGACATCCCCGTGATCCAGGGTCTGATCGACCCGCTCTTCGGCAGCCGGCAGGAGACGGCCGGCGCGTGGGGTCCGCTGTACGGCAGCCGCGGCTACACGGGCGCCTGGGGCCGCACCCAACCGGTCGACTACCGGCACGTCACCGGCGTCTACCAGGGTTCGCCCACCACCTGGGCGCAGGCCGGCTCCGCGCCGGACTTCATCGTCAAGCAGGTGCAGAAGAACCCGGGTGAGGTCACCATCATCGCGATCGGCCCGCTCACCAACATCGCGATCGCCATCAAGAACCACCCGGAGATCGTGCCGCTGGTCAAGCAGATCATCTACATGGGTGGCGCCTTCGACGTCCCGGGCAACGACGCCGCCCCGGCGTCGGAGTTCAACATCTGGTTCGACCCCGACTCGGCTCGGATCGCCTTCGCCGCGCCGTGGAAGAAGCAGATCATCGTTCCGCTGGATGTGACCGACACGGTCCAGTACGGCATCGCGCAGTACAACCGGATCGTGGCGGGTGCCGACACGACGATCACCAAGCACTTCAAGGACTCGCACGGACCACGGTTCGCGAGTAACCCGAACCGGCTCAGCGACATGTGGGACACCCTCACCGTCGCGATCATGTTCGACCCGACGCTGGTGACCCAGTCCGTTGAGCGGACGGTCACGGTCGACACGATGTTCGGCCTGAACTACGGCCGTACGCTCGGCTACCCGGCCAGCACCTCGCCGGCCGGACTCCAGAAGGCCACGATCATTCAGCGGCTGGACAACGCGCGGTTCTACGACTTGTTCGTCGGCCTGCTGTCCGCACCGCTCAAGTAGCGGCCCCGAACCGAGGTCCGCGGCTTCCCCACGTTCGCGCCGTGGGGAAGCCGCGGGCCTCCTCATGCTTTCACCGGATGTCGGTGCGTCGCTTCGTGTTCGATGTCCGGAGCGACTGCGAAACTCCGCAGTCGCCGTCAGGTGGGTGTCGAGTCAGGACCCTGCGCGCCGAGTCAGTACTGTGCGCGCCGAGTCAGTACCCTGCGCGCCGAGTCAGTACTGTGCGCGCCGAGTCAGTACCGAAAATGCCGGAAAACGGGCGCCGAGCCGCCCCTCGGTACTGACTCGCGGCGCGCGGTACTGACTCGGCAAAACCACTCACGACTCGTGCAGCCGGCACCGATGATGGCAGGGGATCACCCAGAGTGACGAAGCCGAATCGGTGCCGCGCTCACCGCGACCCGCGCGCCGCCGCGGCGTCGAGCAACCAGAGCGTGCGCTGGGTGCCGGCGACGCGGCCGGCCGGAAGGGCGGCCGGGCCTGCGGCCGCACCCGCCGGTCTGGTAGTCGGCGCGGCATTCGGTCCGGCCCCGGCGCTCTCGGCCAGCGCGCGGGCGACGGCGTCTGCCTTCTCGACGCCGGCGGCGAGCAGCCAAACCTCCCGCGCGACGCCGAGCGCGCCGAGGGTCAGGCTGACCCGCTCCGGCGGGGGCTTGGGGGAGTCGAGGACGCCGATCACGGGCTCGGCCGCGTCGGCCCCGGGCAGGCCCGGGAAGAGCGAGGCGATGTGTCCGTCCGGGCCGACGCCGAGCAGGACGACGTCGAAGACCGGCACCGCGTCGGGGCGCACGGCGTGGGCGGCGAGGGTCGCGGCGTAGGCGTCGGCCGCCGCCTGGGGCGTCGCGGGGTTGTCGGTGGCCGCCGCCTGGGGCGTCGCGGCAGGATCGCCCCCGCCACCGGCGCCCCGGCCACCGGCGCCCCGGCCACCGGCGCCCCGGCCACCGGCGCCCCGGCCACCGGCGGTGCCGCCGGTAGCAGTGCCACCGTCGGCGGCGTCGCGGGCCGGGATCGGGTGGACCTGAGCCGCCTCGAGCGCGGTCAGCCGGTCGAGCAAGGCCGCCCTGGCCTGCGTCTCGTTCCGGTCCGGATGCCCGGTCGGCAGGAAGCGCTCATCGCCCCACCACAGGTGCACACCCGCCCAGTCCACGGCGTCGCGCAACGGGTGCCGGGCGACCGCGGCCAACGTCGCGGTGCCGACACCGCCGCCCGTGAGGACAAGATGCACCGGCCGGCGAACGGATTGGACGTCGAGGATTCGGATCAACAGCCGCGCCGCCACGGCCTCGGCGAGGATATTCGCGGTGGGATGGACGACGACGAGCCGGCCGCGCCGGGCTTCGTCGCTTGCCGGCCGGCCGCGCCGGGCTTCCTCGCCCACGGGCGGCCCCGCGCTCACGCGCCGACCTTCTCGAGGCCGCGGGTGAGCACCTGCCCGTAGATCTCGTCGGGGTCCAGTCGACGCAATTCCTCAATCAGGGCCTCGGACAGGGTCCGGATGGGCAGCGCCATCCGGCGGACGGGGGCGTCGGGCTGGGTAATGGTGACGATGCGCCCGTCGGGCCGGTCCAGAATGACCGGTCCGCTGCGCCTGGTCAGGGTGACCTTGGTGATGGCCTCGGCGTCGGGCACCCGGTCCACCCGGGCCGGGCAGCGCAGCCGCTGGCCGAGCCAAGCCGCGAGCAGGTCCAGGGACGTGTGGTGCGCCTGGCCCTCGATGACCACCTCGGTGACCGGCTCGAAGGGCGGCAGGTCGAGGGCGGCGGCGATCAGGCCGCGCCACAGTGTCACGCGCGCCCAGGCCAGATCCGAGTCGCCGGGCTGGTAGACGGCGGACAGCGCCCGCAGCGTCTGCTCCGGGTTGCGGGCGGTGGTGGAGTCGGTGATCCGGCGCCCCGCCATCGCCCCGATCGGGTCCTCGATCGGGACCGGTGGAGCCTCCGCGGGCCACCAGGCGACGATCGGCGCGTCCGGCAGCAGCAACGGCATGACGAGCGTGTCGGGGTGCTTCTCGGCCGGCCCGGATGCGCGCAGGATGATGACCTCGGACGCGCCGGCGTCGCCGCCGATCCGGATCTGGGCGTGCAGGGCGCTCGCCCCGGCCGCGGCCGGGGCCAGGACGATGACGCGGCACGGGTGCTCCCGGCTCGCGTCGTTGGCGGCCCGCACCGCGGTCTCCAGCCGGTCGTCGTCGACCACGACCAGCAGGGTGAGTACCCGGCCGAGGGCGACGGCGCCCCCCTCGTCGCGCAGCCGGACGAGGCGGCGCGCGACGTCGATGGTCGTGGTGTCGGGCAGGTCGACGATCATGGCCGCCTCCAGGTGCGTCCGTCGCGGGCCATCATCGCGTCCGCCGACGGCGGACCCCACGTGCCGGACCGGTACGGTTCCGGCTTGCCCCGGGCCGCCCAGTGCGCGGTCACCGGATCGAGGATCCGCCAGGACAACTCGACCTCTTCCCGGGTCGGGAACAGCGGCGGGTCGCCCAGCAGCACGTCCAGGATGAGCCGCTCATAGGCCTCCGGGGAGGACTCGGTGAAGGCGTGCCCGTAGCCGAAGTCCATGGTGACATCGCGGACCTCCATCGCGGTGCCGGGAACTTTCGCGCCGAATCGCATGGTGACCCCCTCGTCCGGCTGGACCCGGATCACCAGCGCGTTGCTCCCGAGTTCGGACGCCTGGGACGAGTCGAACGGCAGGTGCGGTGCCTTCGCGAAGACGACCGCCACCTCGGTCACCCGCCGGCCGAGCCGCTTGCCGGTCCGCAGGTAGAAGGGCACTCCGGCCCAGCGTCGGTTGTCAATGTCCAGGCGCACGGCGGCGAACGTCTCGGTGGTGGAGTTCTTGGCGATGCCCTGCTCCTCCAGGAAACCGATCACGGGTTCGCCGCCCTGCCAGCCCGCGGTGTACTGACCGCGAACGGAATGCTTGCCCAACTCCCGGGGGAGTCGCACCGCGGACAGCGCCTTGATCTTCTCCGCGCGCAGAGCCTGGGCCTCGAAGGAGACCGGCTCCTCCATGGCCACCAGGGCGAGCAATTGAAGCAGGTGGTTCTGGATCACGTCCCGCGCCGCGCCGATGCCGTCGTAATAGCCGGCCCGGCCGCCGATGCCGATGTCCTCGGCCATGGTGATCTGCACGTGGTCGACGTACTTGGCATTCCAGATCGGCTCGAACATTTGGTTGGCGAATCGCAACGCCAACAGATTCTGCACGGTCTCCTTGCCGAGGTAGTGGTCGATCCGGAAAACCGAATCGGGCGGGAACACCTCGGAGACGACGGCGTCGAGTTCGCGGGCCGACGTGAGGTCGTGGCCGAACGGCTTCTCGATCACCACCCGGCGCCAGGCGCCGGGCGGGGACGCGGACAGCCCGGAGGAGGCGAGCTGCCGACACACCAGCGGGAACGCCCCCGGCGGTACCGAGAGGTAAAACGCGTGGTTGCCGCCCGTGCCGCGCTCGGTGTCGAGCGTCTGGACGGTCTTGCGGAGTTCCTCGAAGGCATCGGGATCGTCGAACGAGCCCTGGACGAACCGGATCCCGCGAGAGAGCTGCCGCCAGGTTGCCTCCCGGAACGGGGTGCGGGCGTGCTCCTTGACGGCGTCGTGAACCAGTTGGGCGAAGTCCTCGTCCGCCCAGTCCCGGCGGGCAAAGCCGGTCAGCGCGAAGCCCGGCGGCAGCAGGCCGCGGTTGGCCAAGTCGTAGACCGCGGGCATCAACTTCTTGCGGGCGAGGTCTCCGGTAACGCCGAAGATCACCAACCCGCACGGCCCCGCGATACGGGGCAGGCGCAGGTCCTCGGGGTCGCGCAGGGGATTCTGGCGGAGGGCAATCCGGGCTGGTCTCATCGCGCGGCCGTGATCTCTCGTCGTCGTCGTTGTCGGTCGGAGGAAGGGGTCGGGTCAGGACGCGCGGGCCCGCCGCATCCGTCCGGCCGCCGCCTCGGTCAACCCCGTCCAACTCTCCTCGAAGGCGCGCACGCCCTCCGCCTCCAGCCGGGTGGTGATGTCACCGAGGCGCACGCCCACCGCCTCGAGGGCGGCCAGGGTCTCGCGCGCGTCGGCGACCGCCGGGCGAACCGTGTCACCCCGGACGGCCCCGTGATCGGCGACCGCCCGCAGCGTGTCCGTCGGCATGGTGTTCACGACGCCGTCGGTCACGAGTTCCTCGACGTACATGGTGTCGCGGTAGGCCGGATTCTTCACCCCGGTCGACGCCCACAGGGGGCGCTGGGGGTGCGCACCCGCCTCGGCGAGCACCCGCCAGCCCGGCGATTTGAGGCTCCGGTCGAACATGTCGTACGCGAGCCGGGCGTTCGCGATCCCCGCCCGACCGCGTAGCCGCAGCGCGGCGGGCGTGCCGATGGCATCCAGTTCGTGATCCACCGCCGTGTCGACCCGGGAGACGAAGAACGAGGCCACCGAGCGGATGGCGGTCACGTCGCGGCCGGCGGCGAGGGCCGCGCCCATGCCTGCGTGGCACGCCTCGATCACCTGGGCGTACCGCGCCAGCGAAAAGATCAGCGTGACGTTGATGCTGATCCCACGGGCCAGGCTGCGTCGGATCGCGGGAATCCCCTGCGCGGTGGCCGGAATCTTGACGAAGACGTTCGGCCGGTCGACCGTGGACCACAGCCGTTGCGCGGCGGTGACGGTCGCGTCGGCGTCGTGGGCCAGGCGCGGATCCACCTCGATGGACACCCGGCCGTCCCGGCCGCCGGTGGCCTCGTGAATGGGCCGCAGAATGTCGGCCGCGGCGCGGACGTCGTCGGTGGTGACCCGTTCGATGGCGGTGTCCACGAGCAGGCCGTAGCCGGCCAAAATCCGAAGTTGGTCGGTGTACTGCGGTCCGTGCAGGGCCTTGGCGAAGATAGTCGGGTTGGTGGTCACTCCGACGACGCCGAAGTCCTTGATCAGCCCGGCCAACTCGCCGGAGGTGAGTTTCGCGCGGGACAAGTCGTCGAGCCAGATGGCGACGCCCGCCTCACGCAGCCTCCGAATCGGTTCCGGGAACCGGCTTGTGTCGCCCACGCTCATCTCGCGCCTCCAGTCCGCGGGCCCGCGCTGCGCCGGCGCGACGCCGCGGGCGGGGGCCGATGCCCCCACCCGCGAATCTACGGACGCCGGGCGGTACTCGCCCGGTCAGCCGAGGGCGCCGGCGAGGCAGTCGCGCGCCGCCGCGGCGACCGCCGCCGTGGTGATGCCGAACTCGCGGTAGAGCGTCTCGTAGTCGGCGGACGCGCCGTAATGCTCCAGGGAAATGCTCCGACCGCGGTCGCCCACCACCTCCCGCCAGCCCTGTGCGATCCCGGCCTCGACGCTTACCCGGGCGCCGACGCCGGTGGGCAGCACGGCCTCGCGATACTGCGCGTCCTGCGCGTCGAACCACTCGCGGCAGGGCATCGAGACCACGCGCGCGGCAATGCCCTCGGCCGCGAGCAACTCCCGGGCCTCGACCGCGAGTTGGACCTCGGAACCGGTGCCGATCAGCACAACGTCGGGCGTGCCGGGCGTGTCGAGCAGGACGTACGCCCCGCGGGCGGTGCCGGCGGCGTCGCCCCAGCCGATGTCCCGCGGGAAGGTGGGCACGTTCTGGCGGGTGAGGATCAGCCCGGCCGGCCGGTCCGTGTGTTCCAGGATGGTGCGCCACGCCCAGGCGGTCTCGTTCGCGTCCGCCGGCCGCACCACGTCGAGCCCCGGGATCGCGCGCAGCGCGGCGAGGTGTTCGACCGGCTGGTGCGTCGGCCCGTCCTCGCCGAGACCGATGGAGTCGTGCGACCAGACGAATGCCGTCGGAATCCCCATCAGGGCCGCCAACCGCACAGCCGGGCGCATGTAGTCGCTGAAGGTGAGGAAGGTGCCGCCGTACGGTCGGGTCAGGCCGTGCAGGACGATCCCGTTCAGGATCGAGCCCATCGCGTGCTCGCGGATGCCGAAGTGCAGGGTCCGCCCGTACGCGTTGCCGGGGAACTTCTTGGTGCTGCGGTGCTCCGGCAGGAAGGACGGCTCGCCGTCCATCGTGGTGTTGTTCGAGCCGGCGAGGTCGGCCGAGCCGCCCCACAATTCGGGCAGGACGTCGGCCAGCGCGGACAGGATCTTGCCCGACGCCGATCGGGTCGCCACGGCCTTGTCGGCCTCGAACGTCGGCAGCGCCTCGGTCCAGCCGGCCGGCAATTCGCGCCGGCTGAGCCGGTCAAGCAGCCGCGGACCGGCCGGGTCGGCGGCGCGCCAGGCCGCGTAGGCGGTGTCCCACGCCGCCCGCACGTCGGCGAGCCGCTCGGGCAGCGCCCGGGTGTGGGCCAGGATGTCGGCCGGGACCGCGAAGTCCTCGTCCGGATCGAGGCCGAGGGCGATCTTCAGCCCGCGGACCTCGTCGGCGCCCATCGCCGAGCCGTGGATGCCGCCCGTGTTCTGCTTGGTCGGCGCCGGCCAGCCGATGATGGTGCGCAGCGCGATGAGGGAGGGCTTGCCGGTCTCGGCCTGCGCGGCCGCGATCGCCTCGGACAGCGCGACGACGTCCTCGGCGTAGCCCGCGCCCCCGCCGGTCCAGTCCACGAACTGGGTATGCCAGCCGTAGGCCGCGTACCGGGCGAGCACGTCCTCGGTGAAGGCGACGTCGGTGTCGTCCTCGATCGAGATCTTATTGTCGTCCCACAGCACGATCAGGTTGCCCAGTTCCTGGTGCCCGGCCAGGGAGGAGGCCTCGGAGGTGACGCCCTCCTGCAGGTCGCCGTCGGACGCGATCACAAAGATCGAATGGTCGAACGGGCTGGTCCCCGCGGCGGCGTCGGGGTCGAGCAGGCCCCGCTCGCGGCGGGCCGCGAACGCCATCCCGACCGCGGAGGCGAACCCCTGACCAAGCGGTCCGGTGGTGATCTCCACCCCCCGGGTGTGGCCCCACTCGGGGTGGCCGGGGGTCAGCGACCCCCAGGTGCGCAGGGATTCGATGTCGCCGATCTCCAGGCCGTAGCCGGCCAGGAAGAGTTGCAGGTACAGCGTCAGTGAGGAGTGCCCCGCGGACAGGACGAAGCGGTCCCGTCCTACCCAGGTCGGGTCGGTCGGGTCGTGGCGCATGACCTTCTGAAACAGCAGGTAAGCGGCGGGGGCGAGCGAAATCGCCGTACCCGGGTGGCCATTACCGACCTTCTCGACGGCGTCGGCGGCGAGGGCCTTGATCGTGCGGACCGCGCGGTCGTCCAGGTCGGACCATTCGAGCGGTGTGTGAGCGGGGGTGAACGCGGACACCCGAACCCCTTTCCGGTCCCGGGCCGGGCGCCCGGACCTCGCGCATTTCTCGGCAGCAGTCCGCGGACGATATCGACGGCGCCCCCGGCCGGGGCGACGGAGCGCGGCTGCTCGACCAGCCTATCCGGTTGTCGCCGGCACGGGGCGCGGGCAGATGTCACATCATGGCGACCGGGTTCCGACGGTCGGTCGAGATCCGACCGTCGTACCATAGCGGCGACGTCCGTGTGTCGTGAGCCGGACATTCGGGGTGTTTACCAGCAAAAGGAGACGGTGTGAGCGAGACGACCGGCCGGCCGCCGGCGCCCACCGCGGCGGCGCCCACCGCGGCGGCGCCCACTGCGGCGGCGGGGCGCGCCGTCGCGGCGCCGCGCCTGGCGGCCACGGCCCGCGCGTATCTCGCCCTGACCAAGCCCCGCGTCATCGAACTCCTGCTCGTGACCACGGTCCCGGCGATGATCCTGGCGGCCGACCGGATGCCGAGCCTCGGGCTGGTCCTGGCCACCCTCGTGGGCGGGGCGGGCGCCGCGGGCAGCGCAAACGCCTTCAATTGTGTGTTCGACCGCGACATCGACCGGGTGATGAACCGGACCCGGCGTCGGCCGCTGGTCACGGGTGCCGTCACGGCCCGCGGCGCGCTGATCTTCGCCTGCGTCCTCGGCCTCGGGTCGCTGGTCTGGCTCGCCGTGCTGGTCAACCCGTTCGCCGCGGCGCTGACGCTCGTCGCGATCGCGATCTACGTGCTCGGCTACACCCTGTGGCTGAAGCGGCGCACGCCGCAGAACATTGTCTGGGGCGGCCTGGCGGGCTGCATGCCGGTCTTCATCGGGTGGTCGGCGGTGACCGGGTCTTTGTCCTGGGCGCCGGTCGCGCTGTTCGGCGTCGTATTCTTCTGGACCCCGCCGCACTACTGGCCGCTGTCGATCAAGTTCCGGACCGACTACGCCCGGGCGGGCGTGCCCATGCTGCCCGTCGTCGCGGACGCCGGCCGGGTCGCTCGCGAGATGGTCGCCTACTGCGTCGCGATGATCGCCTGCTCGCTGGCGCTGGTGCCGCTGGCGGACATGACGTGGGCGTACGCCGTCGTCGCGACCGTCCTGGGTGCATGGTTCCTCGCCGCGACCATCGGCCTGCTGCGTCGGGCGGTCAATCCGGCGCGGGGTAAGCTCGCAGCGATGCACGTCTTCCATGCCTCGATTACCTATCTGACGCTGTTGTTCGTCGCCGTCGCGGTTGACGTCTTCGTCCCGTGGTGATGACGGCGTCCGAGCCACCGCCTGCGCCAGTGCCGGCGGTGATCGCCGACGCCGTCGAGGCCTACCTCGATCAACTCACCGTTGAGCGCGGGCTGTCCCGCAACACGGTGCTCGCGTACCGGCGCGACCTGGGCCGGTACACCGACTACCTGCGCGGCCGCGGGGTGGGCGACCTCGCCGGGATCGAGACCGCGCAGGTGGAGGACTATGTCACCGCGCTGCGGACCGGAACCGACGGCGGTAGCCGGCTCTCGGCATCGTCCACCGCTCGGGCGATCGCCGCGGTCCGGGGCTGGCACCGGTTCTGCGCCGCCGAGGGGTTGTGCGGGCAGGACGTGGCGGCCCGGGTCCGGCCGCCGGCCCCCGGCCGGCGCCTGCCCAAGGCCATCTCGACCGACGACGTCGCAGCGATCCTCGCCGCCGCGGCGGCCGGCGAGGGACCGGTTCCGCGGCGCGACGCGGCGCTGCTGGAATTGCTCTATTCGACCGGCGCCCGGATTTCCGAGATCGTCGAACTGGACGTGGACGACGTCGACGTCGAGAGCCGGTCGGTCCGGCTGGTCGGCAAGGGCCGCAAGGAGCGCGACGTCCCGGTCGGCTCCTATGCGCTGGCCGCGCTGGACGCCTACCTGGTCCGGGCCCGGCCGGAGCTGGCCGGCCGCGGGCGGGGCGGGCCGGCGCTGTTCCTCAACCAACGGGGTGCGCGGCTCAGCCGGCAGAGCGCCTGGGCGGCGTTGCGCACGGCCGCGCAGCGGTCCGGGATCGATCACCCGGACCGGATCTCGCCGCACACGCTGCGGCATTCCTTCGCGACCCACCTGTTGGCGGGCGGCGCCGACGTGCGCGTGGTGCAGGAACTGCTCGGCCATGCGTCGGTCACCACGACCCAGATTTACACCCGGGTGACGCCGGATACGCTGCGGGAAGTCTTCGCCGCCGCGCACCCGCGCGCTTTCTAATTGCCTGCGGCCTTCGCCGATCGACGGCGCGTGTCGTTTGGGCTGGACCGGACCTGCGCTAACGTGGCGACGTGAGCTCAACACCGGAACCGACCCCCGGCGCCGCCAAACCCGCCGCCGGTGCGAGCGCCGCCGCGGCGCGCGGCGAGGCGACCTTCGACGCCGTCGGCCGACCGCTGCCCGATTTCCCGATTCCGGAGCCGCTGCTCACCCACGGCCCGGCGCGGATCATCGCCATGTGCAATCAGAAGGGCGGGGTCGGCAAGACCACCACCACCATCAACCTCGGCGCGGCCCTGGCCGGGTACGGTCGCCGCGTGTTGATCGTCGACTTCGATCCGCAGGGCGCCGCCTCCGTGGGCCTCGGCGTGAACCCGCACGAACTCGAGCGGACGATCTACAACGTCCTGATGGAACGTGATGTCCTCGCGGCGGACCTGATCGAGAAGACGGACGTGGACGGGCTCGACCTGCTGCCCGCCAACATCGACCTCTCGGCCGCCGAGGTTCAACTGGTCGGCGAGGTCGCCCGCGAATCGGTCCTCGCGCGGTCGCTGCGCCCGGTCGCCGACGATTACGACGTCGTGCTCGTCGATTGCCAGCCCGCGCTCGGCCTGCTCACGGTCAATGCGCTGACCGCCGCGCACGGCGTGCTGATTCCGCTGGAATGCGAGTTCTTCGCGCTGCGCGGCGTCGCTCTGCTGATCGACACGATCGACAAGGTGCGCGACCGGCTGAATCCGCGGCTGGAGATCGACGGCATCCTCGCGACGATGTTCGACTCCCGCACGCTGCATTCACGCGAGGTCGTGCAGCGCGTTCGGGAGGCATTCGGTGACACGCTCCTGCACACCGTGATCGGCCGGACCGTCAAGTTCCCGGACGCGTCGGTGGCCGCCGAGCCGATCACCGCGTACGCGCCGTCGCACGCGGGCGCCATCGCCTACCGACAACTCGCCCGGGAACTGATCGCGCGTGGCGACGCCGCCTGAGGCCGCCGCACCGCCCGGGACCCGCTCGTCGTTCGAAGTCCACCTGGACAGTTTCGCCGGACCCTTCGATGTGCTGCTGTCCCTGATCGCCAAACACAAGCTGGACATCACCGAGATCGCCCTGGCCCGGGTGACAGACGAGTTCATCGAGTACATCCGCCGCGCTGAGACGCGCGCCGCGGCCGACGAGGCGCAGCCCGGCTGGGACCTTTCCACCGCGAGCGAATTTCTGGTGGTCGCGGCCACCCTGCTCGATCTCAAGGCCGCGCGGCTGCTGCCCTCGGGCTCCGTCGACGACGAGGACGACCTCGCCCTGCTGGAGGCGCGGGACCTGCTCTTCGCGCGGCTGCTGCAGTACCGCGCGTACAAGGACGTCGCCGCGGGCTTCGCCGAGCGATTAGCGGCCGAGGGCCGCCGGTTCGCCCGCGCCGTCTCGCTCGAACCCCGCTTCGCCGCCGTGCTGCCGGAGCTGATCTGGCAGCTCGGCCCGGCCGAACTCGCCCGGCTCGCCGCCCGGGCGCTCGCCCCGCGGCCGCAGCCGCCCGGCGTGCCGACGGCGCATCTGCACGCCACGCGGGTCTCCGTGCGCGAGCAGGCCGCGCTGATCGCGGCCCGGATCCGGCGCGCCGGCGCCACCTCGTTCCGGACCCTGGTCGCGGACGCGGGCGAGACGATGGTCGTGGTGGCCCGGTTCCTCGCCCTGCTCGAGTTGTTCCGGGAGGGGCTGGTGGGGTTCGATCAGGTGTCGCCCCTCGGCGAACTGACGGTTCGCTGGGCCGCCGGGGCACACACGGAGCCCGCGGCCGGCGACAGTGAGTTCGACGACGACGCGGGCGTCGGGGAGCCCGCGACCGCGGGGACGTCAGGAGAGCGATGAACGACCCTTCGATCCACCGGGACGCGGTGCGGTCGCCGGCGGTGCCCGCCCCCCGCCCGGCCGGGCTGATGCCGGGGGAGCGGCCGCCCGCCGAGTACGTCCCGCCGACGCCTGAGCCGGAGCTTGAGGCGGAGCTTGAGCAGACGCTTGAGCCGCCCGATCGAGTGCCCGAACCGAGCGTCGCCGAGTTGCCGGCCGATATCCGGGGCGCGCTCGAAGCTGTCCTCATGGTTGCCGACGAGCCGTTGCCCGTGATCGTTCTCGCGGCCGCACTCGACCTCCCAACCGCCGAGGTCGATTACCTCCTGACCGAATTGGCCGCGGACTACCGCGGCGACCTGGGCGGTCGGCGGCGGGGTTTCGAGTTGCGGGAGGCGGGCGGCGGCTGGCGGATCTACTCCGCGCCGGCGTTCGCCGACGTCGTGACGCGGTTTGTCCAAGGCGGCCAGACCGCCCGGCTCACCCAGGCCGCGCTGGAAACGCTCGCCGTGATCGCGTACCGTCAGCCGGTCAGCCGCGGCCAGATCTCGGCCGTACGCGGAGTCAGCGTGGACGGCGTCGTGCGGACTCTCAGCGTCCGCGGGCTGATCGCCGAGGTGGACACGGACCCGACAACGGGTGCGATCCTGTACGGCACCACCGGGTATTTCCTGGAGCGGATGGGCATGTCCTCGCTCGACGAATTGCCCGCGCTGGCGCCGTTCCTGCCGGAACTGGACGCCATCGACGCCCTGGTGGGCGCCGCCGGCGGCCATGCGGCCACACGAGTTGAGGACCACACCGGCGCCGGATCCGCGCCGGTCGACGATGAAGGGGGCAACCCATGAACAGGCTGGGCAACGGCGCAGGCAGGTCCGGATCGGAATCCGGCGACCGGCGCTCGTCCGGCGGTTCGCGCCCCCGCTCGGGCAGCGACCGCCGGGCGGCCGGCGGTGATCGCCGGGCGTCGTCCGGTGGCGACCGGCGGAGCTTCGGCAGCGACCGCGGGGCATTCGGTGGCGACCGCGGCGCGTCGGGCGAAGGCCGGTGGGGCGGGCGGGACAACCGCGACGGCGGGCGGAGCGGCGACGACCGGTCCCAGGCCGGCCCGCGGGGGGGGCGGGCGGCCCGCGACGGCAAGCCCCGCACCAGTTGGACCGACGGCGGCAAGCCCCGCACCAGTTGGACCGGCGGCGGCAAGCCCCGCTCCGGGCGGGCCGATGACGCGCGGTCACGCTACTCGGCGGCCGACGGCGGCAGGTCCCGTTACTCGGCCGACTCGGAAGGTGCCGGCAATACGGCGGGCGGGTCGGCGCGCGGCGGCAGCGGGCTGCGGGCAGGCGATGTCAGGTCGGCCCGCGGTGATGCCAGGTCGACCCGCGGCGACGCCAAGTCGGCTCGCGGTGATGCCAGGGCGGCCCGCAGCGCGGCCCCGGCCGGACGGGGGCCGCTGGCCGGTGGCCGGGTGGGTGGCGCTCAGCGCCGGGACCGTGCGGCCGTTCCGTCGAAGGCGGTGCGCCGGCCCGCGAACCGCCCGGCCACGAACACCCCGCCGGACGTCCATGTGGCCGGCGGCGTGCGCCTGCAGAAGGTTCTTGCGAGCGCGGGCTTCGGGTCGCGCCGGGCCTGCGAGAACCTGATCACGGGCGGCCACGTGGAGGTCGACGGCGTGCCCGTGCTCGAACTCGGCCTGCGGGTGGACCCCGAGCGGGCCATCATCCGGGTCGACGGGATGCGGGTCCAACTGGACGCGGACAAGATCACCGTCGCGATCAACAAGCCCCGCGGCGTCGTCTCGACCATGCACGATCCCCGCGGTCGCCCCACCGTCGCCGAGTACGTGAAGTCGCACCCCGAGCGGCTCTTCCACGTCGGCCGCCTGGACACGGACACCGAGGGCCTATTGCTGCTGACCAACGACGGCGACCTGGCCAACCGCCTGGCGCACCCGTCGCACGAGATCCCCAAGACCTACGTGGCGACGGTGCGGGGTCGAGTCGACCGCGACCTCGGCCGCAAGCTCCGAGCGGGCATCGAACTCGAGGACGGCACGATCGCCGTCGACTCGTTCCGGGTGATCGACGCCGCCGGCAGCGAGACGATGGTGGAAGTCGTGCTGCACTCGGGGCGCAACCGCATCGTCCGGCGGCTGCTGGACGCCGTCGGCTGCCCCGTCGTGCGGTTGGTCCGCACTCGGGTCGGACCGATCGCGCTCGGCACGCTGCGGCCCGGTGGCAGCCGGGTGCTCGGCCGCGACGAGGTCGGCGCCCTGATGTCCGCCGTCGGGATGTAGTCCACCGAGAGGAGCCGGTCGGATGCCGGTCCGAGCCATCCGTGGCGCCACCCAGCTCGACGTCGACGAGCGCGACCATCTGTTCGGGCGCACCCGGGAACTCGTGCTGGCGGTGCTGGCCGCCAACGAGGTCGACACGCAGGCGCTGATCTCGATCGTCTTCACCTGCACGCCCGACCTGCATTCGGATTTCCCGGCAACGGCCGCCCGCGAACTCGGCCTGGGCGATGTGCCGCTGCTGTGCGCGCAGGAACTCGACGTGCCCGGCGCACTGCCGCGGGTGGTGCGGCTGCTGGCGCACGCGGAACTCGACGTCGCCCGGGCCGACGTGCGGCACGTCTACCTGCACGGCGCCGTCGCGCTCCGGCGTGACCTGGCACAATGACGCCGTTCTACCCCACCGTCCGCTCGTCGGCGCGCCCGCGCCGGCACTCCAGGGAGGCACCATGACCAGCTCCGGGCGCGGGATCGTCATCGCGATCGACGGGCCGTCCGGCTCCGGCAAATCCTCGGTCTCGCGGGCCGTGGCCCGCCGGCTCGGCCTGGCGTACCTCGACACCGGGGCGACCTACCGGGCGGCGACCTGGTGGTGCCTGCGCGAGGCGGTCGATCTGACCGACGCCCCCGCCGTGACCGCCGCGGTGCGGGCCATGCCGTTGGTGCTGGGGATCGACCCGGCGCACCCGACGGTGCACGTCGCCGGGGCCGACATCGGCGAGGCGATCCGCGGCACGGACATTTCCACGGCCGTCAGCGCCGTCGCGACGAACCTGGACGTCCGGGCGGAACTCGGCCGCCGGCAGCGGGCGGTGATCGACGCCGAACGCGAGGCCGGCTTCGCGCACGGCCGCGGCGTCGTCGTCGAGGGCCGGGACATCACCACGGTGGTGGCGCCCGACGCCGACGTGCGGATCCTGCTCACCGCCTCGCCCGCCGCCCGGCTCGCCCGCCGGTCCCTCGAACTCCACGGGGCTGCGGACGCCGCGGCGATCGCCGCCACCCGGGACCAAGTGCTGCGCCGCGACCGCGACGACGCGACGGTCTCCGAGTTCCTGGTCGCCGCCGACGGCGTGGTCACCGTGGACTCGTCGGAACTCGATTTCGAGCAGACCGTCGACGCGGTGCTCGGCGTCGTCGCCGCGGGGGCCGCGGCGCGGTGAGTGGGGCCGGGGCCGGGCCCGCGGTAACCGGCGGCGCGGGCAGCCGAGGGCCGGGGCGCAAGCACCGGCGCCGGAACTCGTCGGCCGCGCCCACCCGCGTGCCCTCCGGCATCGGCCCGATCTGGGCCCGGAAGATCGGCCAATTCCTCGCCCATATCGTGTGGTCCACCCGGATCGTGGGAGCGGACCGGGTGCCGCGCACCGGTCCGGTTCTCATCGCGGCGAATCACACCGGCGTCATCGACGGGCCGGTGGTCTTCGGCTGCGTCCCGCGCTCTTCGCACTTCCTGGTCAAGATGGAGGCCTTCCGTGGGCCGATCGGGTGGATCCTGCGCGCGGCCGGTCAGATTCCCGTCGATCGGTCCCACGGCCGTCAGGCCCTGACCACGGCCCTGGCGGAACTGCGCCGCGGTCGCGCTGTCGGCATTTTCCCCGAGGGCGGGCGAGGCGCCGGCGACGCCGCCTCGGTCCGGGCGGGGGTCGCCTGGCTCGCCGTGCACGCGGGGGCGCCGGTGGTCCCGGTGGCGATCTTCGGCACCCGCCGCCCGGGGGAGGGCAAGGGCGCGATCCCGAAGCCGCGCCGGCGGCTGTATGTCGAATTCGGCGAGCCGATCGTCCTACCTGACGCCGGCACCGGCAGGCAGGCCGTCGCCGACGCCATGGAGCGGATCCGCACCGGCCTCGCCGGCCTCGTCGCCGACGCGACGGAGCGGGCCGGCGCGGAGATCACGGGCAGCCGCGAGCCCTGCGGGCCGGCCGAGTGATTCCAGACTCTTCGTCGAGGCCCGTGGGGTGTTGGCCGTCGGCATCCGGACCGCGATGCGTCTTGAATCTCCGCTCCGAACCGGACATGATGTGACTCAGTGTCAGCTCATGGCGGCGCGCCTTCTGGCGCCGCACTCCTGACCCCGCCCTTCCGACACCATGGGACGATAGTCTCGACTTCCGCAATTCGCAATGATCGGATATAGTCTTTCCGTGCACCAGAAAGAGCTGGCCGCCGACCCCGACCCGTACCGGGTCGAATCCGTCGATCGGGCGATGCGCCTCCTCGGGGTCCTACTCGATGATCGGGACGCCATCTCGGTCAGCGGCGCGGCCGCCCTGCTGCGGGTCGCGCCCTCCACCGCACACCGCCTGCTGACCACCATGGCCCGGCGAGGTTTCGTCCATCAGCGGGCGGACCGGCGGTACGGCCTCGGCCGCCGGCTCTACGGCGTCTCACCCCAGACCAGGCACATTGCGCCGCTGCGTCAGCTGCTGCGGCCCTACCTGCACACCCTCTTCGAGGCCGTGGGGGAGACCTCCCACCTGATGGCGCTGGTCGCGACGGACATGCAGTTCGTCGACGGGATCGAGAGTTCCCAGAACCTGCGCGTCGGCCTGCGCATCGGCGCCCGCATCCCCGCCTACTGCACCTCCGGCGGCAAGGCGACCCTCGCCGAACTCGGCGACGAGATCGTCGCCGGCCTCTATCGGGACGGGCTCCAGTCCTGGCCCGGCGCCACGGTGGCGACGCTGGACGAGTTGCGCGCGGAACTCAGCCACGTCCGGTCCCAGCGGTTCGGGCTCAACCGGGAGGAGAACGAGGCCGGTGTCGTCGCCATCGGGGCGACCCTGGGCGCCGTCCACGGCTACCCGCCCGCGGCGTTCGCCGTCGCGATTCCGTCGATCCGGGTGACGCCCGAGCATGAGCAGCGCACGGCGGAGGCGTTGCGGCTGGTCTGCGCCGGCGCCCGGCGCTTGCTGGCCCGCGCGGGCGCCGCCTGACGCGGCGTGGTTGGCTGACGAGGGGCGCCGGCGGCTGCGCCGGACCCCCTGACGCGAGAGGAGGCCGACGTGGCCGCAACGCCGGCGTCCGTCGAGGAGTATCTGGCGGGGCTGCCGACGAACGTCCGGGCGCTTGTCGGGCAGGCGATGGAGGCCGTCAAGGCCGTCGCGCCCGACGCCGTTCCCGGCATCTCGTACCGGATCGTCGGCTTCCGGGTGGGTGGGCGCGCGCTCGTCTACGTCGGCGGCTGGACGCGACACATCTCGGTGTACCCGGTGCCCGACGTCGACCCCGCCGTCGATCCCGATCTCGCCGCCGCCATCGCCCGGTACCGGGCGGGGCCGGGCACGCTGAAGTTCCCCGTGAGCGAGCCGCTGCCCGTCGACGTCGTGCGGAACGTCGTCCGCCTCCTGATCGAGGGGTAACCCGCCGCGTGCGTGCCCCGCCGGCGGCCGGCGGGACAGGACTGGATCTGCTGGGAGAATGGCATCATGACCACCCCACCCGTCCCCACCGAGGCGCGCGACGCCGACGCGACCGACGCGAACGGCGTCGAGCCGAACGGCGTCGAGCCGAACGGTGCCGAGCCGAACGGCGTCGACCCGAGCGGAGTCGGCACCGACGACACGGAGCGCGAGGACGTCGCCCTCGAGCGCGCGCTGCGCGCCGGCCTGGCCGGTTATGACCTCGACGAGGCCGACCTCGCGCTGCTGGACGCCGAATACGGCGGGGACCGCGGCGCGGCCCCCGAGCGCGTCCTGCCGGTGCTCGCCGTCGTCGGGCGGCCGAACGTCGGCAAGTCGACCCTCGTGAACCGGATCATCGGGCGCCGGGAAGCCGTCGTCGAGGACACCCCGGGCGTCACTCGCGACCGGGTGTCCTATCCGGCCGAGTGGGCCGGCACCGACTTCCTGCTCGTGGACACGGGCGGCTGGGAGGTCGACCTCGCCGGCATCGAGGCGCGGGTGGCCGAGCAGGCCGAGGTCGCGATCTCGTTGGCCGACGCGGTGATCTTTGTGGTCGACGCGACCGTCGGCGCGACGGCGACCGATGAGCGCGTGGTCCGGCTCCTGCGATCCGCCGGCAAGCCGGTCGTGCTGTGCGCGAACAAGGTGGACGGGGCCGCGGGGGAGTCCGACGCCGCCGCGCTGTGGAGCCTCGGCCTGGGCGAGCCCTACCCGGTCTCCGCGCTGCATGGCCGCGGCACCGGCGAGTTGCTCGACGCCGCCGTCGCCGCCCTGCCCACCGAGTCCGCGCACGGCACCGCGCGGCCCGCCGGGCCGCGCCGGGTCGCCCTCGTCGGGCGGCCGAACGTCGGCAAGTCGTCCCTGCTGAACAAGGTCGCCGGGGCGGAGCGCGCCGTCGTGCACGAGATCGCCGGCACCACCCGCGACCCGGTGGACGAACTGGTCGAGATCAAGGGCGTGCCGTGGTGGTTCGTCGACACCGCCGGCATCCGGCGGCGGGTCCACCAGACCAAGGGCGCCGACTTCTACGCCTCGTTGCGGACCCAGGCCGCGATCGCCAAGGCGGAAGTCGCCGTCGTGCTCGTCGATGCCTCCGTGCCCATGACCGAACAGGACACCCGGGTGATCACCCAGGTCATCGAGGCCGGACGGGCGCTCGTCATCGCCTACAACAAGTGGGACCTGATGGACGAGGACCGGCGGCCCTACCTGGAACGGGAGATCGAGCGCGACCTCGTCCAGGTCCGGTGGGCGCCGCGGGTCAACGTCTCGGCCCGCACCGGTTGGCACACCGACAAGCTCATGCCGGCGCTGACGACCGCCCTCGACTCCTGGGACACCCGGGTACCCACCGGGCGACTCAATGCCTTCCTGGGCGAACTCGTGGCCGCCCACCCGCACCCGGTGCGCGGCGGCAAGCAGCCGCGGATCCTGTTCGCGACGCAGGCGTCCACCCGGCCGCCGCGATTCGTTGTCTTCGCCACCGGCTTCCTCGAGGCCGGGTACCGGCGGTTCATCGAACGGCGGCTGCGGGAGGCTTTCGGCTTCGAGGGATCTCCGATCGAGATCTCCGTCCGCATTCGCGAGAAGCGCCGGCGGTGAGCGCCGTCCGCCGGGACCGGGCCGCCGGGCGGCCGGCGCCGCCGCGCGCCGGGGGG
>JAVBMU010000041.1:0-15808 GCA_031552185.1 Cellulomonadaceae bacterium
CCGGCGGCCGCCGGCGCGGCCGGGGGTTCGGCCGGCGCGGGTTCGGCCGGCGCGGGTTCGGCCGGCGCGGGTTCGGCCGCGCTGGACCCGGCGACGCGGGCCGTCCTGACCACCGTGCGCGACGTCGTCGGGCTGGCCGCCATCGAACGGAACCTCGACTGGTACCTCCTCAACGGGCGGTTGTCCGTCCAGCGCGGCCGGCTGGTCGGCGCCTACCTCGACCGACTGCTCACGCGGCTTGCCCCGCACGCGCAGGCGCTCGTGGACGGTTTCGGACTCGAGGCCGAGCACCTGCGGGCGGAGATCGCCACCGGCGTGGAGGGCGGGCGGCAGGATGAGGCGCGCCGTTGGCGGGCGGCCGAGCAGGCCGCCGGGCGCGAGCCCATCACCGAAAAGGCGATCAAGGACCGGACCCGCGCCGTCTCGTAACCGGGCGATTTCGAATCGTCCAGCGGGAGCGCGGACGGAGTAGACGGGACGAAGCCGGTCGCGTCGTCGGCCTCGCCGAGGAGCCCGGGCAGGGATGCGAGGAAGTCGGCCGAGCCGGGTCCCCACGCCGTCGCGACGACCTGGAGGTGCCGCCCGCGAACGAGAGGTGCCGCCCGCCGGACGACCGATTCACGACGTTTAACCTCTCGTTCGTTCGCTCTACCTCTATGTCGCGCGACATACCTCTATCTCGCCGGCCACTGTCACCCGCATCCTGGTCGGCTCCGCACCGGAACTGCCGCGCCCTGGCATTGCGCGCGAGGTAGAGCCGCGCTGCGCGAGGTAGAGCCGCAGCGCGCCCGACACGCGGGTCTGGTAGCGCCACGGCTCTACCTCGGCCTCGTCGGCCCTCTCGCGCGACTCCGCGCCGGCCCCGGCGACCCCCAACCAGCCGACCCCGCCATCCGGAATCACTCATCTGACCGAGCGCCGGGCGCCTGGGCGAGGCTCACCGCACGAGGCTCACCGCACGGGGCTCACCGCACGAGGCTCGTCGCGCCGCCGGCCCCCTCGCCGGTCGGGGCCGGTCGATCGGTCAAAGACCCGGCCAATGCCTTGAGATCGTCCCGCCACCGCTTCTCCCGCATCGCCTCGTACACCCACGCCGAGAACCGGTCGGCCGGTATCTCGGCCGTCAACTCGGCCAAGAAATCCGCGGGGGCAGTTGCGGAAAAGCGATGGTATGCCGGTTCAGCGCTCATGCTCCAATTGTGCCGGGCGCGCGGTCGGTGCCGGTGTATCGGATTTGCGAAAACATTGACACATCGGATGTCGGCACACGGGATTGGGTCGAGTTGTCCGGAGGGGTCGGCCGCGGCGCCGCATGGACGCCGTCAACGAGGGTTGCAGCCGGCCGCCATGGTACGCAGGAGCCCGATGTCGGGCCGCCATGGCTCGAGATTCCAGGTCTCCTTGTCCGGCGCCCCGACCGTGTGGCAGATGAGTTGGTCGTGCATCGTCTCCGTGTCGGCGCTCGGCACCGCCGCGATCACCTGTTGCCAGACGACGTCGGCGCCCGTCTCGCCCGCCGCGCGGGTCCAGGCGGTCGGCGCGACGGCCAAGGACCGGCCGCCCTCCTGATAGGTCCAGCGGGCGCTTTCCAGCGCCCGGACGCCCAGGGTCAGCGTGACGATGGTGGCACCCGTGGCGCCCGTGGCACCCGTGGCACCCGTGGTGCCCGTGGCACCCGTGGTGCCGTCGGCGCCCGTGCTGCCCGGTCCGGCGTCGACCCGGATCAGGGCATGCCTCGCGTCCGCAACCTCGATGGCCGGCGCGGGCGACGCCGTGGCTGCGGGCCGCGCAAAGCCGCCCACCGGCCGGCCGGTGGCGTCGAGGATCGTGAGCGAGCCGTCTTGGGCCGCCCGGAACGAGCCGGGGGAATCGAGCTGGAGCCGGGCGGGCGCCGCCCCCAGCCGGACGGTGACCGTGATGGCTCCGTCCGCGGCCGCTCCCACGACGATCGGGTCGGCGGAATCCGAGGCGCCCGCCGGATCGGCGGAGCCCGCCGAGCCCGCCGAGCCCGCCGGCTCGCGCGGGGCGACCACCGTCACCGCCACCGGGGCGAGCGTGACGGTTCGGCTCGCCGGCGGCGTCGCGCGCGGCGCGCCGGCGCCGGACGGCGCGGTGCCGGTGGGATTCGCGCCCGACGTCGTCGCGCCGGTTCGGCTGCCGTCGGCGCCGTCGTCGCCCCGGTCGCCGAAAACCCCGCAGCCGGCAAGCAGCAGCGCGACCGCGAGGGCGGGGGCAAACGGTCGGACGCGGCGCACCTGCCCATTGTCGCTGATGGCCCGCCACGCGCGGCGACGTGGCCGGCCAGTGACCGGCCGGCCACGTCGTCGGCTGCTGCTCGGTCAGACGACCATCTCGTCGAAGACCGCCCGAAGATTGGCCTCCTCGATCCCCGTCAGGTTGGTCTGCACCAACTCACCGTGCAGGCCCTGCGCCGCCATTGCGGCGTGCACCTTGTCCAGGACGGCGCCCGAGGTAAGGGCGAAGAGAGCAGAGGTGCCCGGGGTGACCTTCTCCCGGATGGAGCGGATGAAGTCGTCGTCGATCCCGACGTCGGTCAGGGCGCCCGCGATGGCGCCCGTCGCGGCGCCGATCGCCGCACCGAGCAGCGGCATGAGGAAGATCAGGCCGAACAGCATGCCCCAGAAGGTGCCGGACAACGCACCGGTCCCCGTCGTGCTCAGCCCCTGCTTCGTTCGGGGCTTGGTGGCGTCCGGCTGCCAGGAGACGGTCGCCACGTCGTGCACCTGGATCAGTTCCTGCTTCTGCAGGGACGCGAGCGTGTCGGCGGCGCGCTGGGCGGCATCGGGGGTGTCGTACCGCCAGACGGACAAAGTAGCCATGGGGGTGCTCCTTTCAGTTCCTCCGCTCGGGTGGCGGAGCCGGGGCGAGTGAGGGATTGCCTCAGAACAGACGTTACGCCTGCTGCCGGGAATGACGGAATACGGCACAGTGTGAGATGCGAGACAGCGCTATCATCCCGGGGCTGGCGCGGCGGTGCGGCCGGGGGATGAGACCCGGCGGCGACCGGGTGACCCGGGGTCGATAATCGATGATCGTGCATCGTTCCGGGCGGACCGCGGAGTCGGCGGCCGCCGTCGTCCTGGTCGTGGTCACCTTCTTCTGGGGGACCACGTTCTTGATTGTGAAAGACGCCACCGCGCAGATGCCGGTGTTGGCCTTCCTCGGGGTCAGGTTCGCCATCGCCGCTCTGGTGATGATTGCGATCCGGCCCCGGGCGGTGGTCCGGCTCAGCCCGGTGCAGCGGCGGCGCGGCGTCGTCGTCGGCCTGGTCCTCGGCGGCGGCTATGTGACGCAGACTTTCGGGCTGCAGTACACGTCGTCATCGGTCTCCGGCTTCTTGACCGGCATGTTTCTCGTGTTCACCCCCATCTTCGCCTGGGTCTTCGGCGGGCGGCGGTTGGGCGCGGCGACGTGGCTCGCGGTCGGCGTCGCGACGGCGGGCCTGGCGCTGATCAGCCTGGAGGGAGTCGGCCTTGGCCTCGGGGAGGTGCTGACGCTCGCCTGCGCGGCGCTGTTCGCCGGCCAACTCCTGCTACTGGAGGCGTGGTCGACGCGCTCGGATGCGTATGGGCTGGCGGTGATTCAGCTCAGCGCGGTGGCCGTCGGCTGCCTGGCCCTGGCGCCGCTGCACGGCGGCTTGGTGCTGCCGCCGAGCGGCTCGGTGTGGGCGGCGGTGCTGTTCTGCGCGGTCGGCGCGACGGCGTTCGCATACTTCGGCCAGACCTGGGCGCAGTCGATTCTGCCCGCGTCCCGGTGCGCGATCATCATGACGATGGAGCCGGTCTTTGCCGGCATTACCGGCGTCGCGATCGGTGGCGAGCCGATGACGGTGCGCCTCCTCGCCGGCGCGGCCTGCATCGTCGCCGCGATGCTCCTGGTCGAACTGGGTTCGCGGCGCTCAGCCGACGCGTTGGTGGCCGTCGATCACTGAGCGCCGCGATCTGCGCGGGCTCCTGCCGCCGAGATAGATCCGTCGGGTCGCCGGCCACCCTCCCGGGCGGCTGCCCGGCTCTTCCTCGACCGATATGGATCTACCTCGGCGGCGGATGGTCAGGTGAGTCGGTCCTTGAGGTCGCGACCGGCGTCGGCGACCTTGTCGCCGACCTTCTTGACCCCGGCGGAGGCCTGGTCGCCCTGGCCTTCCATCTCCATCCGCTCGTCGCCGGTCGCCCGGCCGAGGGCTTCCTTTGCCTTGCCCTTCGCTTCTTCGGCTTCGTGCCGGATCTTGTCGTCGAGCCCCATGTGGCCTCCTCAGGTCCGTCGGCCGGCCGCTTTGGGGCGAGCCGCCCGGTTTGGATTGCCCGGTCGAACGGCCACCGTAGGTCGGGTCTGCCGCGGTCGCGCGCCGGGCCGTGCCGGTCGAGGTCGGGGCGCCGGGCCGGCCGCGGCGGGCATCGCGCTACCGCCTGGGGGCCATCGCGGCTCCCCGGCCGAAGGCCGGGTGTGCCGCCCACCTGGGCTGATATGCCCCGGAGGGGAGTTATCCACAGGAACAATGCGGGTTGCCCGCGATCGGCCGATTCTTGTTAGCGTGTTTGGCACCGCATAAAGCGGCGAACCACGCGAATCCCATGCCGTGAACAGAATGAAGGAGCAGTCATGTCTGAAATCGCGCCCGACGGCGGCCCGAAGGTTGATCTCGCCGCCCGGACTCGGTTCCGCGAATCCGCCGAGCTTCGATCCCAGATCGCGGCCAAGACGAACATTGTGGTCGACGGCTGGTGGGGGTCGGCAACGACCCGTGCCCTCCAGAGGCTCCTCTACTGGGTTGAGGACACGAGCGGAACCGTCTGGAGTCAGAACGTCGTCTACAAGAAGCCCAATCCCGGCCTGGCGCAGGGCTGGGAATGGGTCAAGGGCGCTGGGGGATGCTACTTGATCCATGAACTGCAGTGGTGGATCGGCATGGCACCGAACAACCTGGACGGCCTGATCGGACCGAAAACCATCCGGGCGCTGCAGGCCTACCTCGGCCGCACGCAGGACGGCGTTCTCTCCGGCCCGTCGGGCACGATCAAGGAGATGCAGCGACGCCTGAACAACGGCACCTTCTGAGCCAGGCCGCCGAACGGTTCGGAGAACGCGTGAGCAGACCACCAGCCGAACCGCGAAACTTCACGCCACAGCACTCAATCCCAAGGAGCAACCATGTCCGGAACTGTGCCTGACTCCGCCGCCACGATTGACCTGGCCGGCCTGACTCGGCTCCGCGAATCCGATGCGTTGCGGGCCGAAGCCTGCGCCAAGATCAATCTCACGGCCGACGGCTGGTGGGGCCAAGCGACGACCCGTGCCCTCCAGACGTTCTTTCAATTCACCAGCGCGATCGACGGTATTGTCACGAGCCAGAACATCGCCCACCGGGCGGCCAACCCCGGTCTGACCTCCGGGTGGCAGTGGGTCGGCGCCCCCAAGGGTTCCGTCCTGATCCAGAACCTGCAGTGGTGGGTCTACATGGGGGCCAAGTCCAGTCTGGACGGCCTGATCGGACCGAAAACCATCCGGGCGCTGCAGGCCTACCTCGGCCGCACGCAGGACGGCGTGCTCTCCGGCCCGTCGGGCACGATCAAGGAGATGCAGCGGCGCCTGAACAACGGCACCTTCTGAGCCAGGCCGCGGGGCCGGCCCGCCGCATCGCGGCGAGCCGGCCCCGCACCATGCGAGCGTTCCAGGCGCCCGTCGGAAGCCGGAGAATGTAGCGCGGCGGCGTTGACCTCGGCCGAACCCTGCCGCCAGGTCTCGCGAAGCGGTTCGCAGGCGGATCGCAAGGGGGCGTCGGCGCTAGGCTGGCGTCGCGCCGGCGAGCGCGATGCGCCGGCCACGACCCGGCGGCGCCCGGGCGACGCCGACCCCGTGCAGGCCCCACGAAGCCCCGGTGCAGGCACCACGAAGACCCGGTGCAGGCACCACGAACCCGAGGGAATCGATGACCGACCAGGCATCCGCCACGCCCACCGCTTCGCCGGCCGGCCCGACGCCGCCGGCCGACCCGACGCCGCCGGCCGACCCGACGCCGGCGCCGGCCGACCGAGCCGGCGCCCCGCGCCGGTCCGGCCCGGACACGGTCGGGCGCGCCGCGGCGACCCCCGACGAGCCGCAGCCGTACGCCGAACTCGGCCTGAAGGACGACGAGTACGCGGGAATCCGCGAGATCCTCGGCCGCCGCCCCACGGCGGCGGAATTGGCCATGTACTCGGTGATGTGGTCCGAGCACTGCTCGTACAAGTCCTCCAAGCGGCACCTGGCGAAGTTCGGCGAGCGGACCACGGACGAGATGCGGAGCCGACTGCTGGTCGGCATCGGCCAGAACGCGGGCGTCGTCGACATCGGCGCCGGCTGGGCCGTGACGTTCAAGATCGAGTCGCACAACCACCCGAGCTACGTCGAGCCCTACCAGGGCGCCGCGACCGGCGTCGGCGGCATTGTGCGGGACATCATGTCGATGGGCGCCCGGCCGGTGGCGGTGATGGACCAACTCCGGTTCGGCGCCATCAATCACCCGGACACTGCCCGCGTGGTGCACGGCGTGGTGTCCGGCGTCGGCGGGTACGGCAACTGCCTTGGCCTGCCGAACATCGGCGGCGAGACCGTCTTCGACTCGACCTACCAAGGCAATCCGCTCGTCAACGCGCTGTGCCTGGGCGTGTTGCGGCATGAGGACATCCACCTGGCCAACGCCTCCGGCGTCGGCAACAAGGTGGTGCTGTTCGGCGCCCGCACGGGCGGCGACGGCATCGGCGGCGCGTCGATCCTCGCCAGCGAGGCCTTCGCCGGCGGGGTGCCGACCAAACGGCCGTCGGTCCAGGTGGGCGACCCGTTCATGGAGAAGGTCCTGATCGAGTGCTGCCTGGACCTCTTCGCGGCCGGCGTGGTCGAGGGCATCCAGGACCTGGGCGCGGCCGGGATCTCCTGCGCCACGAGCGAATTGGCGTCGAACGGCGACGGCGGAATGCACGTGTGGCTCGACGACGTCCCCCTGCGCGATCCCACCCTGACCGCGGGCGAGATCCTGATGTCCGAATCGCAGGAACGCATGATGGCCGTCGTCGCCCCCGAGCGGCTCGACGAATTCCTCGCCATCACCGCCCGATGGGACGTCGAGACGGCGGTGATCGGCGAGGTTACCGACACCGGCCGGCTCACCATCGACCACCACGGCGAGCGGATCGTCGACGTCGACCCGCGCACGGTCGCGCACGAGGGTCCGGTCTACGACCGGCCCTACGCCCGCCCCGCCTGGCAGGACGCTCTGGTCGCGGACACGGTCTGCGGGCCGGACGGCGCCGCGCGCTACCCGCGCCCGGCGACCGCGCAGGACCTGCGCGCCACGGCGTTGCGGCTGCTCGGCTCGCCCAACCTGTGCGCCACCTCCTGGGTTACCGACCAGTACGACCGATTCGTGCAGGGCAACACGGCCCTCGCCCAGCCCGACGACGCGGGCGTGGTCCGAGTGGACGAGGCGACCGGCCTCGGGGTCGCCCTGGCCACGGACGCGAACGGGCGGTACGCGAAGCTGGACCCCCGCACGGGCGCCCAACTCGCCCTCGCCGAGGCGTACCGCAACGTCGCCGTCTGCGGCGCTCGGCCGCTGGCGATCACGGACTGCCTGAACATCGGATCGCCCGAACAGCCCGACGCGATGTGGCAATTGGTCGAGACGATCGAAGGCCTCGCCGATGGCTGCGCGGAGCTCGGCATCCCCGTCACCGGCGGCAACGTGTCGCTGTACAACTCGACCGGCGAGCCGGGGCTGGTGGACTCCTCGATCCACCCCACCCCGGTGGTGGGCGTGCTGGGCGTGCTCGACGACGTCGCCCGCGTCACCCCCTCGGGGTGGCGCGAGCCGGGGGAGACGATCTTCCTGCTGGGCGCCACCCGCGGGGAGTTGGACGGCTCGGCCTGGGCCGACGTCGTCCACGGTCACCTCGGGGGCGTCCCGCCGCGGGTGGATCTGGCCGCGGAGCGGGCGCTCGCGGCGGTGTTGATCCAGGCGGGGCGCGACGGCGTGGTCTCGGCGGCGCACGACCTGTCCGCGGGTGGCCTGGTCCAGGCGCTGCTCGAAGGTTGCCTGCGCTTCGGCGTCGGGGCGAAGGTGTCAATCGATGCACTCTGCGCGCGCGACGGGGTGACGCCGTTCGAGGCGCTGTTCGCGGAGTCGACGGCGCGGGCCTTGGTCGCGGTGCCCCGCGGCGAGGAGTCCCGGCTGACTGACTCCTGTGTCGCGCGAAGCGTGCCCTGCCTGCGGATCGGCGTCGTGGGCACCGAACCGCAGGCGCCCGACCCGGAACCGGCCGGCCGGCCCGGGGCCGATGCGCCGCCGGTCGTCGGCGCCGGTGACGTGGAACCGGCGGAGGCGCTGGTGATCGGCGGCCTGTTCACGATTCCCCTGGCGGAGGCCGATGCGGCGTGGCGAGCGACGTTGCCCGCGGTGTTCGGCTGACCGAGGACCGCCGCCCGCCCGGCGGGGCGGCGACGACGGTCGGACTGGCGGCGGTGCTCATCGTCGTCGGCGCGATGACCGTGCTCCGCGCGGTGCCCTACGACGGGACGACGCCGATCGCCCAGGTGGTGGCCTTCACCCCCTGGGTCGCCGGACCTGCGACGGCGTTGTTCGCCGCGACCGCAGCATTGCGGCGCCGCAGGCTCGCGTTGGTGGCCGCGGTCTGCGCCCTGACCCAAGTGGTGTGGATCGCGCCCTTCTTCACGCCGGGATCGGCGGCCGCGCCGAGCCGCGCCGCCGACGGCCTGCGCGTGATGAGCGTCAATGCGCTCTACGGGCGGGCCGACGCCGCCGCGATCGTGCGGGCCGCGCGGGCGGAGCAGGTCGACGTGCTGGCCGTCCAGGAGTTGACGGGGGCGCTGCGGGCGCGGCTGCGCGCGGCCGGTCTGGACGACCTCTTGCCGCATCAGATCGAGGCCGAGGTCGGGACGGGCGCCGCCGGTAGCGGGCTGTGGGCGGACCGGGACCTGGCGGATCCCGAACTGGTCCGTGGGGTGGCGTTCGGCATGCCCTCGGCGGTGCTCGAGGTGGCTGGGACGCCGATTCGCGTGACTGTCGTGCACACGGTTCCGCCGAGTCCCGGCAACGTTTCCCGGTGGCGCGCGGAGATGTCCGAACTCCGCCGCCGCGCGGGCGCCGAGCCGACGCCGCAGATCCTGCTGGGCGATTTCAACGCCACCTACGACCATGCGACCTTCCGGACATTGCTCGACGGTCGGTTCCGGGACGCGGCGCGGACCGCCGGCCGGGGGCTCGGTTTCACGTGGCGATACGACAACCGGGGGATGGCAGTGGTCGCGATCGACCACATCCTGATCGATCGCGGCGCCGGGGTGCGCGATGTCGCGACCTTTACGGTCCCGGGCAGCGATCACCGCGGCATCGTCGCGACGGTGCTCCGGCCGACCTGATCCCGCCCCGGGTGCACTCGGTAGAGTGGAGAGCAGTCGCTCGCTCCGGAGTTTCCATGACGTGGCCGTTGCGCTCCCGCCGGGTCAGGCCGCCCGCCGCCGACCCGATGGTGACGCTCGCCATCCAGGTGCAGTTGGGCCGGCTGTCCGCGGAACTGCACCGCATCGAGGCGGACCCGGCGGTCTTTGCGCGGGCGCATCACTACCTGGCTGCGCAGGGTGCGTATGACGCCCTGCTCCGCGAGGCGTGCCGGTTGACCGGCGTGGCGACCGAGGATGCGCCGCTCCGCGCGGACCTGAGGGCGGCCGACGACGAACGGTTCCGGGCGGAATTGGAGCTGAGCGCCCGGGGTTGGTCCTGGTAGGTGGTTGGTCCCGGTAGGTACCCGGGCGACTGCGGCCGTACAGCGTACTGCCTGGACCGTCGGCCGAGGCTGTGACTCGCACCACATCATCAGTCGCGATTTTCATGAAAGCGCAGAAAAGGCCTGGACGTTCGGCTCGAAACCGTCGTCCGTCCGTCTCCGCTCATGGAACGGGGGCAGACCGCGACGCCCGGCGGGCGTACTGTCTCATTGACCCCCGAGATGAGGAGTTCACAATATGGATGTCCGCCTCCAGTCCGCCTATGACGAGGTCTTGCGCCGCAATGCGGGCGAGCACGAGTTCCACCAGGCCGTCCGCGAGGTCTTCGACTCCCTCGGCCCCGTGCTCCGCAAGAAGCCCCAGTACGTCGACGCGGCGGTGCTGGAGCGGCTGTGCGAGCCCGAGCGGCAGATCATCTTCCGGGTGCCGTGGGTGGACGACTCCGGGCGGGTGCGGATCAACCGCGGCTTTCGCGTCGAATACAACTCCGCGCTGGGCCCGTACAAGGGTGGGCTTCGATTCCACCCGTCGGTGTATCTGGGGATCATCAAGTTCCTCGGCTTCGAGCAACTGTTCAAGAACTCGCTGACCGGCATGCCGATCGGGGGCGGCAAGGGCGGCTCGGACTTCGACCCGCACGGTCGGTCCGACGGCGAGGTCATGCGATTCTGCCAATCCTTTATGACCGAGTTGTACCGGCACATCGGTGAATACACCGACGTCCCCGCGGGGGACATCGGAGTCGGCGGCCGCGAGATCGGATACCTGTTCGGCCAGTACAAGCGGATCACCAACCGTTATGAATCCGGCGTCCTGACCGGGAAGGGCTTGACCTGGGGCGGCTCGCTGGTGCGGACGGAGGCAACCGGCTACGGCACGGTCATCTTCGCCCAGCGCATGCTGGAAGCCCGGGGCGAGTCCCTCGAAGGTCGCCGGGTTGCGGTCTCCGGCTCGGGCAACGTGGCGATCTACGCCATCGAGAAGGCGCAGGAGCATGGCGCGAACGTCATTACCTTCTCGGACTCCTCCGGTTATGTGGTCGACGAGGCCGGTGTCGACCTCGACCTGCTCAAGCAGGTCAAGGAAATTGAGCGGGGGCGGGTTGCCGACTACGTCGAGCGGCGGCCCGGGGCCCGGCTCGTCGCGGGCGGTTCGATCTGGGATGTCCCGGTCGACGTCGCCCTGCCCTGCGCGACGCAGAACGAACTGCACGAGCAGGACGCCAAGCAGTTGATCGCCAACGGTGTGGTGGTGGTGGCGGAGGGCGCCAACATGCCGACGACGCCGGCCGCGACCGCCCTGTTCCAGGAGGCAAAGGTCCTGTTCGCGCCCGGTAAGGCGGCAAACGCCGGTGGGGTCGCCACCTCTGCGCTGGAGATGCAGCAGAACGCCTCGCGGGACGCGTGGACGTTCGAATACACCGAGGACCGGCTGACCACGACGATGCGCGGCATCCACGACACCTGCCTGACCACCGCCGACGAGTACGGGTACCCGGGGAACTACGTCATGGGCGCCAACATCGCTGGGTTCACCAAGGTCGCCGACGCGATGATCGCCCTCGGCGTCGTCTGACGCCAGTCGGCCGCCCGCCGCCAAATGATCCCGCGCAAGGGCGCGCGGGCTTCCCGCCGCCGGGCGGCCGGGCGTTCCGGCGCGGCCGCACGCTCTTGGCCGACGCCGACCTCCATCTGGACATCCGTCCGACACCGCCGACGAATTCACCCCGGCGATTGCGCCGATAAAGCCTGCGACGCGAGCGGAGCCGGACGAATCGCTCGCCGTTTCGCCCATTCGGCCTGGCGGCACTCGGGTACGCCGGTGTTAGTCTCGCTCCAGTCGAGTTGCCGGGTTAGCGCACTTTGCTGCGGTGAACCCGGCACAACAACCCCTAAATCGCCATTCGCGGCTCTTGCGATCGATGGTGAAGGAGCGAACAGGTGAGCAACACACGGACCCGGCGGGGGGCCGCGCGGGCGGCCGTCCTCGCCCTGATCGGCGCTGCGCTGATCCCGGTGGCTCCCGCCGAGGCCTACGTCCTGTCCACCACCCCAGCGGTGGAGCAGCGTACGGCGTCGGGGGCCAGCGCGGACGCGTTGCCGACAGTCCAGATCGACACGGGCGTCGTCTGGGCCCAGGCGATCGTCGGCAACATCGTTTACGCGGGCGGCGATTTCAAGAACGCCCGGCCGGCCGGCTCGGAGCGCGGCCAGAACCTGACCCCGCGCAGCAACCTGCTGGCGTATGACGTGACCACCGGCAAGCTGATCGAGTCATTCGCGCCGCAGGTCAACGGCCCGGTCAAGGCGATCGCCGCCTCCCCGGACGGGTCCAGGATCTACGTGGGTGGCTCGTTCAACTCCATCAACGGCAAGGTCCGCTGGAACGTCGCCGCCTTCGACGCGCGCACCGGGGCGCTGCTGCTGGAGTGGCAGCCCGCCATTGGTGGCTCCTACGTCAACGCGATCTCGGCGACGAACAACGCCGTCTACGTCGGTGGCTTGTTCTCCCAGGCCGGGGGTGTGGGACGGACGAACCTCGCCGCGTTCGATTCGAACGGTGGCCTGCTCGGCTGGGCGCCCACGGCCAGTGGCCAGGTGGACGCGATGGTGGTCAACCCGGCCGGCGACAAGGTGGTCCTGGGCGGTCGTTTCGGCCGGATCAACTCGACCGAACTGCATGGCCTTGCCGCGGTCTCGACTGCGAACGGGTCGGTGGTGTCCTGGTCTGCGTCCTCCTCCATTCGCGTCGGCGGCTTCGGTAGCTTGTCCAACGACGCCGGCATTTCCTCCCTCGTCACCGACGGCAAGGACATCTTCGGCACGGCGTGGGTTTGGCGCGGTACGGCGGCGGGCAACCTCGAAGGCACGTTCTCGCTCGACGGGAACACCGGTGCCATCCGGTGGATCAACGACGGCCACGGCGACAACTACGGCTCGTACGTCGACGGCGATCAGTTCTACTTCGTCGGCCACCCGCACGACTACACGACGAGCGGCGGCTTCCCGAACTACGCGACGCCGTCGGGCGACCACCAATTCGCCATGTCGGTGACCAAGGAGCCCAAGGGCACCCTGCAGAGCATCACGGCGAACGCGTCGTACGCGAACTGGGGCGGCAAGCCGACGCCCGCGATTTACGCCTGGTTCCCCAACTTCCTCAACGGCAATTACACCGGCCAGGGTCAGGCCGGCTGGTCGATCACCGGAAACGACAAGTACGTTGTCGTCGGCGGCGAATTCCAGGCCGTCAACGGCCGGTCGCAGTACGGCCTGGTGCGCTTTGCCCGCGATGGCGCGGACCGCACGGCGACGGGGCCCGAGTCGGCGCCCGGCAAGCCGTCCGTCAGCGCCACTGCGGGCGGCGGCCTGTTCACCGCGGCCGCCAGCTGGGACCGGGACGACCTGACCCTGACCTACCAGCTCTACCGGTCGGGGACCGCGACGCCGGTCGCATCCAAGCAAATGGCCACGACGTCCTGGAACAAGGGCTCGGTCATTCTGCGGGACACGACGGCTACGGCCGGCCAGACCTACACGTATTACGTGAAGGCCGTGGACCGGAACGGGAACTCGACCTCTGGTCCTTCGGTGTCCGTGAACGTGCCGTCCGGCACGATCCAGCCCTCCAACGCCTACACGAACCTCATCAAGGCCGACGGGCCGGCGCTCTACTACCGCCTGGGCTCGCCGACCTCGCAGACCGGGCTGGATTGGGCCGGCTCCATTGACGGCCTGGTGCGCGCGGGCGTGTCCGCGGCATCGACCGGCGCCATCGCGGGCGACACGACCAACCGGGGCTCGACCTTCAGCGGCACCTCCACCGGGTACGTCGTGACCTCGGCGAATATCAACGCCTACGTCGAGACGACCGCCGAGGTGTGGGTCCGCACGACCACCACGAAGGGCGGCGTGCTGGTCCAGCGCGGCAATGCGCAGTCCGGTACCTCGGGTTCCTACGACCGTATGATCTGGATGCAGAACAACGGCCAGATCCGCTTCGGCGTGTGGCCGGGGGAGATGAAGTCGATCGCGAGCTCGGCGGCGTACAACGACGGCAAGTGGCACCACGTGGTGGGCACCAACGGCCGGACCGGGACCCAGCTCTACGTTGACGGCGCCCTCGTCGCGGCCGACCTGTCGGTCGTCGACGCCGAGGCGAGCGCGGGCTTCTGGTGGTTCGGCGGGGGCAACCTCTCCGGCTGGGCGAACCGGCCGACGTCGGACTACCTCGCCGGCGATCTCGATGAGGTGGCGCTGTACCGGTACCCCCTGAGCCCCGCGCAGGTCAGCGCCCACTACCAGGCCGCGACGGGCGGCGTCGCGCCGGCCGTCGGGCCGACGGCGAGCTTCACGGCGAGCGCGAGCAACCTGGTCGCCTCGCTCGACGCGAGCGCCTCCGTGGCCGCGAGCGGCAAGACGATCACCGGCTACGCCTGGAACTACGGCGACGGCTCGACCGGCGCCGGCGTCAGCGGCACGCACACCTACGCGACCGCGGGGACCTACTCGGTCACCCTGACGGTGACCGACTCCGCCGGCCTGACCGCCACCGCGGCCAAGTCGGTGACGGTGACCGCCGGCGCGGTTTCGCCGGACGACCCGCCCACGGCGAGCTTCACGGCGAGCGCGACCGCCCTGAAGGGCTCGTTCGACGCGAGCGCGTCCCGGGCCGTGAGCGGCCGGACGATCACCGGGTACGCCTGGAACTTCGGCGACGGCTCGACCGGCACCGGCGTCACCGCCACGCGCAGCTACGCCGCGGCGGGCACGTACACCGTCACCCTGACGGTGACCGACTCCGCCGGTCAGACCGCCACGGCCACCCGGGCGTTGACGGTGACCGATCCCGCCGGTCCGCCGGCCGGGAAGCTGACCTATCCGGAGACGGTCAAGACCGATGGCGCCACGTTGTACTGGCGGTTCGGCTCGACGACGCGGGCCACGGACCAGGTCGGGTCGAACGACGGCACCTACCGCTCGGCCGCGGGCACCGGCGCCACCGGCGCCATCGCCGGGGACAGCGACGGCGCGTCGCGGTTCACCGACTCGCCGCAGTCGTACGTCGTGTCCAAGTCGATCCCGGCGCCGGACGCGTACTCCACGGAGATCTGGCTCAAGACCACGACCAACACCGGCGGCACGATCATTCAGCGGGGCAGCGCGAACTCGGGCGACTCGTCGTCGCACGACCGCCTGGTCTACATGCTGAACGACGGTCGGATCCGGTTCGGCGTGTGGCCGAACGCGGTCAAGTACGTCACGACGCCGCGGGCGTACAACGACGGCGGCTGGCACCACCTGGTGAGCACCAACGGTCCGGCCGGGACGTTCCTGTACATCGACGGCGTCGCGGTGGCCTCGGATACGTCGGTCACCTCGGCGGAGAACAGTGGCGGCTACTGGCGGGTCGGCTACGACAGCATGGGCGGCTGGCCGGACGCGCCGCGGCACTGGGCGATCACCGCCGATCTCGATGAGTTCGCGGTGTACGGCAAGCAGTTGACGGCGGCGCAGATTGCCAACCACTACGCCGTCGGCCTCGGGCGGTAAGCACCGCTGCGAAAGCCCCCGCCGGACCCGTCCGGCGGGGGCTTCGTGGCCCCGGCGTTGGGGTGGTTTGAGCCCTCGTGAAATCGAACACTTGAGATCGCGGATAGGTGTGGGCACCCATGGCGCCGAACGGGTGGCGCAGGGTGGCGGCGAACGGGTGGCGACGGGTGGCGCAGGGTGGCGGCGAACGCGCCGGCGATCGCTTCGGTAGGCGCCCTCGCGATACCTCTGTCTCGTCCGACAAACCTCTATCTCGCGCGCCCCACCTCTTGTCTCGCTCGGCGGTCACCGTCGCCCGCACCCCAACCGCAGCACCCCTTGACGGCCGCGCCGAGTCAGAACGTGGTGCGCCGAGTCAGAACGTGGTGCGCCGAGTCAGAACGTGGTGCGCCGAGTCAGAACGTGGTGCGCCGAGTCAGAACGTGGTGCGCCGAGTCAGAACGTGGTGCGCCGAGTCA
>JAVBMU010000081.1:0-8352 GCA_031552185.1 Cellulomonadaceae bacterium
GCGGCGGCCCGGGGGCCGGCGGCTTCGGCGGCGGGCCGGGCGGCGCCGGCGGCCCGGCGCCCAACGGGCAGGGCCAGAACGGGATGCCGGGCGGAACCGGCGGACAACCGGGCGGAACCGGCGGGATGCCGGGCGGAACCGCCGGGATGCCGGGCGGAACCGGCGGACAACCGGGCGGAACCGGCGGGATGCCGGGCGGAACCGCCGGGATGCCGGGCGGGCCGGGTGGCATGGGCGGTCTGCTCGGCGGCCCGAGCGTGGACTCGACGCTCAAGGACCTGCTGCTCGACGACGCGGACTCCTACACCTGGGTGGCCGCGACCGTCGGCTCGCAGAATGCGGCGAGCTACCAACTGGCCACCGAAAAGTCCGTGATGCCGATCGGCGGCTTCAACGGCTCCGACCCGTCGCCAACCCTCGCCCAGTTCAAGGCCCTGGTCGCCGCGGGCAAGATTCACTTCTTCATCGGCGGCGGCGGATTCGGCGGTCAGAACGGCGGCTCCAACGCCTCGAGCGAGATCGCGGCCTGGGTGCAGGCAACCTTCACCGCCCAAACGGCCGGCGGCGTGACGGTCTACGACCTCACCGCGCCGTCGACGACCACCACCAACGACACCCCGGCGGACCAGGCCGGCGACACCATCTAGACAAGCGATTCCGAATTGCGGCGGTCTTCGGCGGCGGGGTGGCCCGACCGTCGGGCCAGGTTCGGCCCGGCGTTCGGCCGCCCGCGGCTGCGGCAATCCTGGGCGGGCGGTGAGGCGGGGGCCTCCATCGCGTCGAGTCAGTGCCTGGCGCGGCCAGTCAGAACTTGGCGCGGCCAGTCAGAACTTGGCGCGGCCAGTCAGTACCTTGCCCGGCGAGTCAGTACCTTGCGCGCCGAGTCAGTACCTTGCGGCTGTTCGGTGCTTGTTTTCCCGGCGTGTCGGCACTTCCCGGGCGGCCCCGGTACTGACTGGCCGCGCCAAGTACTGACTCGCCGGCCAAGGTACTGACTCGCGACGCACCCCCTGCGTCCATCGCCACCCGAGCGTCCGCTGCCACCCGAGCGTGCCGCGGCGCGCGAGGTAGAGCCACGGCGCGCGAGGTAGAGCCGTCGCGCGACCGACACGCCGGTCCCGCGACACCGCGGATCTACCTCGGCCTCGCGCGGCGCGGCTCTACCTCGGCCTGCGCACCGATCCCTCCGGATCAAGGCGCGCAGGCCGGCGTTCGTCGGTCGGGCGCCGACGGCGATGTCGGCGGATCGGCCGCATCGTTGAGGCCGATCCAGTCTGGGGGCGGCCGGCGTAGGCCGGCAGGTCAGATGTCGCCGATCCGGCGACCGGTCACGATGCGGGGCACAACCTTGAGGATGTGGGTCTTGGGGCCGGCGGCCCACGGGGTGAGCGGCGTCGTCAAGATTCGATCGCGCTCGAGGGGATCGGTGACCTCGTAGGAACGGCCGACCAATACAACGGACCAGCCGGTCCGGGAGATGGGGTCGAAGTCGTCGACCTCGAAGGCAACCACTGTGCGGCTCACCGCGACGGCGAGCTTTGAACCATCGTCCGTGCGGAACGCCACGTCCGGTCCGTCGACGACAAAATTCACCGGCTGGATCGCGGGCAACGCGTGGTCGGTGAACACGATTCGGCCGATCGGAACCGTCGGCAGCAGTGCATAGCACTCCTCCGGCGTCAGATCGTCCAACGCGGGCAGGGCGGTCGCCTTTTCCATCGCCTCATCGTCACCCGCGGAAGAATCGATGCGGGAGAGCCGAAGGTCCCTGGCGGTACGGCGCGTCGTGCCCTGCTCACCAGGGCATCGGGCCGCTCGAGCGCCGTCGCCTCAGGATCAAGGTCCGAAATCTATCCGTCCGAACGCTGGACGCCGGCCTCCGGTGCGCGGCCCGGCTCCTGCTGGCGCAGCTCGGTGGCGAGGACGGCGACCTGGGTTCGGCGCTGCAGACCGAGCGTGGATAACACATGCGAAACGTAGTTCTTCACCGTCTTCTCGGCGAGGAACAGGCGCTGGCCGATCTCGCGGTTGGTCAGGCCCTCGCCGATCAGCGTGACGATCTGACGTTCCTGCGCGGACAGACCCTCGAGTCGATCCGGCGTCTCATCGGCCGCGTGCCGGAGCCGGTCCAGGACTCGGGCGGTGCTCACCGGATCGAGCAGCGACCCTCCCGCCGCGACCGTCCGGACGGCGCCGACGAGGTCGGAACCGTGGATCTGCTTGAGGACGTACCCGGACGCACCGGCGAGAACCGCCTGGAACAGAGCCTCGTCGTCGGCGAAGGACGTCAGCATGAGGCAGCCGACGTCAGGCATCTCGGAGCGGATCTCTCGGCACACCTCGACGCCGGATCCGTCCGGCAGCCGGACATCGAGAATCGCCACGTGCGGCCGAACGGCCTTGATCCGGCCGAGCGCGCTTTCCGCGGTGGCGGCCTCGCCCACGACGTCGATATCGCCCGCCGCTTCGAGCAAGGCGGCGACGCCGCGCCGGACCACTTCGTGGTCGTCAAGGAGGAAGACCCGGATGGGGTCGGCAGTGCCCATGGCAAAAACCTAGCCGACGTCAGGGGTCCATGGGACCAGGGACCTAGGTCCTTGTGGCAAGAGAGCGGCCCGGCTGTGACGTTAACAAGTGAATCGCCCGCTTCGACCCGGGTCCGCGGCTCGTTTGGGCGCGACGTCGGGCGGAATTCCACCCGCTCCCCGCGGCCGGCGGGCCGACGTCGACGGCGGAGCGGGCCGACGTCGACGGCGGAGCGGGCTTCGCGGGCGGAGCGGGCGGGGGCTACGCCGGCGGGGCGGCGGAATCGAGTCGCCAGGGATCGACGAGTTCGACGCCTGTGTCGAGAAAGTCACGCACGTTCCGAGTCGCGAGCGTCGCGCCGCGCGCGGCGCACACGGCGGCGATCTGGGCGTCCGCCGCTCCGATGGGTGTGCCCCGCCGCTCCCGAGCGGCCGCGATCACGCCGAACCACCGCGCCGCGGCGGCGTCGTACGGCAGGATGCGGCCGGCGAAGGCGCCATCGAGGACCGCCGCGAGCCGGTCGGCGATCGCGTCCCGCCGGCGCCCCTGCGCCAACCGAGCCACACCAAACATGAGTTCGCCGACGGTCACCGAGGTGAGGTGCACGTCCGTCGTCGGCCAACGATCGAGCCAGCCGAGCACTGCCGCGTCGGGCCGTGGTCGAAAGGTCTCGGCGACAACGTTCGTGTCCAACACGATCACTGCGGGTCCCTCACTCGAACGTGGCGGCTCTGGCCGGCACGTCCCGCACCCCCGAGATGTCGAGTTCCACCTCCAGGTCCCGAAGCTGTTCGTGCATCCACGTCCCGATTCCGGATCCCGGAGGTGCGATCACGACGTCGACCACGCCGCCGTAGACGACGTCCGCCAGGATGGCTCGAACCTCGGCTTCCATCGACCGGCCGTGCCGCGCGGCACGAACGCGTAGCTGATCCCGCAAGGCTTCCTCCACCCCCCGCACCGTGATTGTTGCCATTTACGACCTCCGAGTCGGGCTTGACAGCAATGCTAGCATTGCTGTCAAGCATGGTGGATTCGGCGGGTCAGGCATGGTGGATTCGGCGGGCCGACCCGCCCCGACAGTTGGACCCGCCCCGACAGTTGGACCGCCCCGACAGTTGAGAGAATCGATCCTCGTGAGCACCGAGCCAGTCGAGCGGATGGCCCCCGCGGGCGACGCGGGGCGACGCCGCGACGCCGCTCGGCGGCCGCGCCGGAACCGCCGCGACCGCGCCCCGCAACCAGACCCCACAACCCAACGCGACCGCAGCGACCGCAGCAAGGGCCACGGCCGCGCCGACCGCCCGCCCCGCCGGGTGAGCCGTGCCCACCTGGACAAGCTCGCGGCGGCGCGGGCCGGCGTCGTCGTGCCGACGATCACGTACCCACCCCAGCTGCCGGTCAGCACTCGGCGCGCGGACATCGCCGCGGCGATCGCCGCCCACCAGGTGGTGATCGTCGCGGGCGAGACGGGCTCCGGCAAGACGACCCAGTTGCCGAAGATCCTGCTGGAACTCGGCCGCGGGCGGATCGGCCAGATCGGACACACCCAGCCGCGCCGGATTGCGGCCCGCACGGTGGCCGAACGGGTCGCGGAGGAGATCGACTCCCCGCTCGGCGAGGTGGTCGGCTACCAGGTCCGGTTCACCGACACCTCCAGCGAACGCACGTTGGTCAAGGTGATGACGGACGGCATTCTGCTCGCCCAGATCCAACGCGACCCGGACCTGCTGGCCTACGACACGATCGTCATCGACGAGGCCCACGAGCGGTCGCTCAACATCGATTTCCTGCTCGGCTACCTGACCCGGCTGCTCGCGAAGCGACCCGACCTGAAGGTGGTCATCACCTCGGCGACGATCGACTCCGAGCGGTTCGCGCGGCATTTCGCCCCCGCCCGGCTGGCCGAGTTGGCCGGGGCGCCGCCCGTCGTCGTCGCCGCCCTCCCCGACGCCGCCCCGATCGTCGAGGTCACCGGCCGCACCTACCCCGTCGAGATCCGCTACCGGTCGTTGCTGCCGGACGCGGACCAAGTCGGCAGCCGGGCGCCCAAGGGAGCGCAGGAGAAGGACGTGGTCACGGGAATCCTCGAGGCGGTGGCCGAGCTGTCGGCCGAAGGGCCGGGGGACATCCTGGTCTTCCTGTCCGGCGAGCGGGAGATCCACGACACCGCCGACGCGCTGGAGGGCGCGTACGGCGAGCGGACGCGGGACAGTCGGCACCCGGATTACGTCGAGGTGCTGCCGCTGTACGCCCGGCTGTCCGCCGCCGAGCAGCACCGCGTGTTCCAACTGCACCCCGGCCGGCGCATCGTGCTGGCGACGAACGTGGCCGAGACCTCGCTGACCGTGCCCGGGATCCGGTACGTCGTCGACCCGGGCACCGCCCGCATCTCGCGCTACTCCAAGGCGACCAAAGTGCAACGGTTGCCGATCGAGCCGGTGTCCCAAGCGAGCGCGAACCAGCGCGCCGGGCGGTGCGGCCGGGTGGCCGACGGGATCGCGATCCGGCTGTACTCGGCCGACGACTTCGAGGCCCGGCCCGAGTTCACGGAGCCGGAGATCCTGCGCACCTCGCTCGCCTCGGTGTTGTTGCAGATGATCGCGGTCGGGGTGGTCGCTTCGCCCGACGACGTCGCCGCCTTCCCGTTCGTCGAGCCGCCGGACACCCGGGCGATCCGCGACGGTGTCCTGCTGCTGCGCGAGTTGGGCGCGATCGAGACGGTCCACGAGCCGGGCCCGGCCGGCGCGGGGCCGATGGTGACCCACCTGACCCCGGTGGGCCGGGCCCTGGCGCAGCTGCCGATCGACCCGCGGCTGGCCCGGATGATCTGGGAGGCGGGCAAGCTCGGCGTCGCGCACGACGTCGCGATCATTGCGGCCGCGCTGTCGATCCAGGACCCGCGCGAGCGGCCCGCGGCCGAGCGCCCACAGGCGGACCAATTGCACTCCCGGTTCGTGGACCCGACCTCGGACTTCCTGAGCTACCGCAACCTGTGGGAGTACCTGCGCGAGCAGCAGCGCGCACTGTCGTCCTCGGCGTTCCGGCGCCGATGCCGCGCCGAGTACATCAACTTCCTGCGGGTGCGCGAATGGCAGGACGTGGTCAGCCAGTTGCGCGAATTGGCCCGCCCGCTCGGCATCGAGATGAGTGCGCGGCGGGCGGAGCCCGCCGGACAGCCGACCAACGCGGGACAGCCGACCAACGCGGGACAACCGACCGCCGGTGAGTACCGCCGGGCCTGGGATGCGGACACGATTCACCGCGCGCTGCTGGCGGGCCTTCTCTCCCAGATCGGCATGCAGGACAGCGGCGAGGTCAAGGCCTCGGCAGTCGCCCATCTGCGGGGCCAGGCCCGGGAGAAGGCGCTGCGCCGGGCCGGCCGGGCCGCCCGGAACGACTACCTTGGCGCGCGCGGCGCGCGCTTCGCCATCTACCCCGGCTCACCGCTCTTCAAGAAGCCGCCCGCCTGGATCATGGCGGCCGAGTTGGTCGAGACGAGCCGGCTGTGGGCCCGCGACGTCGCCCGGATTCTGCCCGAATGGGCCGAGGACCTGGCGGGGGACCTGGCCAAGCGGAGCTACTCCGACCCGCACTGGTCCACCAAGCGGGGGGCCGCCATCGCGCGGGAGAAGGTGCTCCTGTACGGCGTCCCGATCGTGGCCGACCGCAAGGTCCTGTACGCCAATGTGGACCCGGCGTCGGCCCGCGAGATGTTCCTGCGGCACGCCCTGGTCCAGGGCGAATGGACGACGCATCACGCCTTCTTCCATACCAACCGGCGGCTACTGGCCGAGGCCGAAGAGTTCGAGGCCCGCGCCCGCCGGCGCGGGTTGGTGGTGGACGACGACGTCCTTTTCGACTTCTACGACGAGCGGATCCCGGACGACGTCGTGTCCGCCCGGCACTTCGATCAGTGGTGGAAGGGCGCCCAGCGGCGGGACCCGGACTTGCTCACCTTCACGCTCGGGCAACTCGTGCCCGACGCCGACGCCGTCGACCCCGCGCTGTTCCCCCGCGAATGGCCGCAGGGCGACCTCGCGCTCAACCTGACGTACCAATTCGAGCCGGGTTCGGCCGCCGACGGCGTCACGGTGCACATCCCCGTGGCGGTGCTGAACCGGGTGGTCCCGGACGGCTTCGACTGGATGGTGCCCGGGCTCCTGGACGAGCTGGCGACAGCGACCATCCGGTCCCTGCCCAAGGCGGTGCGGGTGCAGCTCGTGCCGGCGCCGGACGTCGGGCGGGAGGCGGCCGCGTGGCTGCGGGACCACACTCCGACCTGGGAATCGATGGCTCGCGCCGGGGACATGGCGGATCCGTTCCACGTCGCCTTCACGCGCGCGGTGCGGGCGACGCGCGGCGTGCTCGTGCCCGACGACGCGTGGGACGCCGAGCGGGTGGAGCGGTTGCCGGCGCATCTGCGGATGACGTTCCGGGTGGTGGACACGCGGGGGTCGACGGCGCAGCCGATCGTGCTGGACGAGTCGAAGGATCTGCGGTCGCTGCAGCGGCGGCTGGCCGCGCAGACGCAGGCGGCGGTGCGCGCGGCGGTGAAGGGGGCGGTCGGGGCGGCGATGCGGGAGGCGACGGCGGGCGCGGGCCGCCCCGGGACGGCCGGCGGGTCTACCATCCGGCCGGCTCGTTCCTCGCCGGCCTCCCGCCAAGCCCGCCCCGACCCGCCGGCCGTCCCCCTCCGGCCCGCTCCGGCGGGCGGGCGGGGGGGACTGGCGGCGGCGCGGGACGCCGCGGGAGGCACGGGGGCGCACGGGGCGACGGCGGGGGCGGACACCCCGCCGGCCGGCGGGGTGTTGGTGGCCGAGGTGGCGGAACTGCGGGGGTGGCCGGAGGGGCTGCCGGGCGGGGTGCTGCCGGGGGAGGTGTCGACGCCGACCGGGGCGGGCGTCGTCGTGCGGGGGTACCCGGCCCTGGTGGCGGAGGAGGATGCGAAGGGGCACCCGACGGTGGCCCTGCGGGTGCTGGCCGACGCCGCCACGCGGGACGCGCGGCACACGGCGGGCGTGCGCCGCCTGCTGCTCGCCGAGGTGGGGCTGGCGACGGCTCGCATCACGAGCCGCTGGAATGCGACCCAGACGCTGACGCTGGCCGCCGGCCCGTACCGAAGCACGGCCGACCTGGTCGCGGACCTCCAACTGGCGGCCGTGATCGCGCTGACCGACGGCGGCACGAGCGGCCGCCCCGGCCGACGACCCGACGCCGCGGTGATCCGCTCGGCGGCGGCCTACGGCGAGGCGCGGGCCTTCGTCCGGGATGCCCTGGAGGACGAGGTGCACGTCGTCGTCGGGCACGTCGTCGCGGCGCTGACGGCCGCCCGGGGGATCGAGGAGCGGATCCGGCAGAGCAGCAGCCTGGCCCTGCTGAACACGCTGACCGACGTCCGCGACCAGGTCCGGGCGCTGGTCGGCGAGGGCTTCATCGCCGCCACGCCCCCGCGCCGGCTGCCGCACCTGACCCGGTACCTGCGGGCGGCGTCGTACCGGTTGGAGAAGGCGGCGTCGAACCCGAACCGGGACGCGGAGCTGGCCTGGCGGGTGCACGACGTCGAGGAGGCGGCCGACGCCGCGCGCCGCGCCTACGCGACCGGGCGGGCCGACCCGGCCCGGGCGGCGGACCTCGCGGAGGTGCGTTGGGCGATCGAGGAATTGCGTGTCTCGCTCTTCGCGCAGCAACTCGGCACCGACGGCGCGGTCAGCGAGAAGCGGATTCGCCGGGTCCTCGAACCCGGCGGCCGCTGGTAGGTAGGGCAGCGCCGAACCCGTGGTTAGTTGCAGTTTCGGGGGCACAACCGCAACTAACCACGGGTTC
>JAVBMU010000033.1:0-82176 GCA_031552185.1 Cellulomonadaceae bacterium
CCGGCGCTGGGGCGCCGGGTGGTCCGGCGGCCGGCGCGGGGGCGCCGGGGGGTCCGGCGGCCGGCGCTGGGGCACCGGCGCGGACGGGGCACCGAGCGGGGCCGCGCATCGCGGCGTCGCTGTGGTCGACGCCGCGTCACGCCCTACCGGACGAGGTGCGGCGCCTGGTCGCGGCCGGCGTCCGGCACCTGCATTGGGATCGGGCCGACGGCGTCTTCGCCCCCGCCGGCGGGTTCTCGCCCGAGCGGGCGGCCGAGTTGACCGAACTCGCCAGATCCGAGGCCGGCGTCGCGGTGAGCGCCGAGGCGCACCTGATGGTGGCGGATCCGGCGCGCGAGGTGGACGCCTGGACCGAGTTCTGCGAACTCGTCGTCGTCCACGCCGAAGCCGCGACGTGGCGCACCGCGGTGCGGCGGATCGCCGACCGGGGTCGGCGCCCGGGCATCGCGTTGTCGCCCGGCACCGCATTGCCGGCCGACGTCGACGAACTCGCCGCGGAGCCTTCCGCCGGCACGCCCGCGGGCGGGTCCGGAAATCTGCCCGTGGGCCTGCCTGTGCTGATCATGTCCGTGCTGCCGGGGCACGCGGGATCCGGGTTCCGGCCGGACGCCCTGGCCGACGTGCGAGCCGTCGCCCGGCCGGGGCGGCTGGTCGGCCTCGACGGCAGCGTCACGCTCGGCGTCATCCCCGCGGCGAGGGCGGCCGGCGCGGGCTGGCTGGTCTCCGGCTCCGACCTGGTGGGCAGCGCCGACCCGGCGGGCTGGCTGCGCCGGGCCTCGAACGCCTGACCGCCGAGGTAGAGCCGCGCCGCGCGAGGTAGATCCGCAGCGCCCCCGATACGCCGGTCCCGCGACGCCACGCATCTACCTCGGCGTCGTCGGCTCTCTATCACTCATCTAGGGTGGCGTTCGTGACCGATCCCGAGTTGGCGGTGGGGGACCTGACCGAGGACCAGTTGCTGGCGCGGATCATTCCGCTCCTCGGCGCCTCGGGGGCCGGGGTGCTACTGGGGCCGGGGGATGACTGCGCGGTGGTTGCCGCGCCGGACAGTCGGTTCGTCGTGACGACGGACGTGTTGGTCGAGGATCGCCACTTCCGCCGCTCGTGGTCCACGGGGCGCGACGTCGGCCGCCGCGCCGCCGCGGCGAATCTGGCCGATGTGGCCGCCATGGGGGCGTCGCCGACGACGCTCGTGGTCTCGGTTGTTATCCCGCCGGAGTTGCCCGTCGCCTGGGTCGAGGATCTGGCTCGCGGTCTGGGGGAGGCATGCGCGGCCTGCGGAGCGACCGTCGTCGGCGGGGACCTGTCCGCCGGCCGGGCGGTCGTCGTCGCCGCCACGGCGCACGGGGATCTGGCCGGGCGCGCGCCCATCCTGCGGTCCGGGGCGCGGCCGGGCGACGTCGTCGCGCTCGCCGGGCGGGCGGGCGACTCGGCGGCGGGCCTGGCCCTCCTGACCGCCGGCCGCACGGACTTCGGGCCGGCGGCGTCTCTCATCGCCGCGTACCTGCGCCCGGAGCCGCCCATTCGGGCCGGCCCCGCGGCCTCCCGCGCGGGCGCGACCGCGATGATGGACGTCTCGGACGGCCTGCTGCGCGATGCCGCCCGGATGGCTCGGGCGAGCAGCGCGACACTCGCTCTCGATTCGGCCGCCCTGGCCGACGACGTCGATCGCCTGCGCGCCGCCGCGGACGCCGTCCTCCGGCACGATCCGGGCGTCGTGCCCGCCGGGCGCCTGGGCGGGCGCGCGCAGGCGGCCGATGCCCGGGCGACGGCGCTGCGCTGGGTGCTCACCGGCGGGGAGGATCACGGGCTGCTGGCGGTGTTCCCGCCCGACGTCGTCCTGCCCGCGCCCTTCCGGCCGATCGGGACCGTTCGGACCGTTGGGGAAGTAGGCGATGCCGCGCCCGGCGTGCTGGTGGACGGCGCGGCGCCGATCGGCCCTCTCGGGTGGGACCACTTCGGCGGGACGCCTTGATCGGCGGTCACCGGTCAGCCCCACCAGCGCGGGCGGCTGATGGGGGCGCGGCCCCCAAGCGGGCGCGGCCCCCAAGCGGGCGCGGCCCTGATGCCCGCGTGGCGGCATTATCCGCGGCGGTACCTGACCTCCGTGAGCACCTTGCCGCCGATGATGTCGGACCGTTCGACGCCGTCGGGTGAGAAGCCGTGCCGACGGTAGAAGTGCCGCGCCCGTCCGGCGTCGGCCAGGACCCACAGGGTGACCCGGGCCGGCGGCGGAACGTCGGCGAGGAGAGTACGCATCAGGTCGCGGGCGATGCCGACCCCCCAGGCTTCCGGCTCGAGGTAGATGGAGTGGATCTCCAGGTCGCCGGATTCCGCGTCCTCGTCCCGGGACGGGCCGAGGCTCGCGAAGCCGCGGATGGTGCCCCCGTCCTCCGCGACCCACGTGCGCAGCGAGGGGTCATCCAGCTTCCCGAGCCGCACCGCCTTCCACTCGTTCTCGTCGATGTTGGCGAGGTAATCGGCTGGGACAATTCCGGCGTAAGCCGCGCGCCAGGATTTCACGTGGACCACGGAGATCGCACCGGCGTCGGCGGCGGTGGCAAGCCTTATTCTCACGTCTGCGGCCGTCATAGGCACATGCTGCCATTCACTTCCGCGCGCGCCAATGGGCGCGCCGCCGGGACGGGCGGAATCCGGGCAACACAAAGCGCCCGCCGGTCACCGGCGGGCGCTTGGCGGGCACGCGTTCAGGCCCGGCGGGTCACCTTGCCGGCCTTGAGGCACGACGTGCAGACGTGCAGACGCTTGGGCGTTCCCCCGACGACGGCGCGCACCCGCTGGATGTTCGGGTTCCAACGGCGCTTGGTGCGCACGTGGGAGTGCGACACATTGTGGCCGAAGCCGGGACCCTTGCCGCAGACATCGCAGTGAGCAGCCACGGTTTCTCCTGATCGAATCGAAATCGTCGCGCGAGACGGAGGCGACGGATGAGTGTGTTCGTAGGCCCGGGTCGGGCAACCTCGATAGGGTAGCCGATCAGGGCACAGCCCCTCAACTGCGCCGAACTCCGCGCCGAGCTTGGGGGCGGGGTGGCCGGGTGTGCGGATGGGCAGGCCGTGGTGCTCGCGCCGCGGCATGGCGGTGGAAAGAACGGACGCAGTCGTGAACAGAACGGACGTGTGGCACAGACCAGGACGGGTGCAACAGACCATGGGCGTCGGGCAGTGCCTGAAGTCATGACCGCCGTCGGCCCCGAACAGGTCCGGGACTGGGTGTCCGGTGCCGTTCGGGGGCTGGCGGCGGCGCGCGATGTGCTCGACGCCGCGAACGTCTTTCCCGTGGCCGACGCCGACACCGGCACCAACATGTTCTTGACGTTGCGCGACGCCGAGCGGGCGGTCCCCGCCGGTGCCGATCGGTCGGCCGGTGACCTGCTGGACGCCGTTGCCCGGGGGGCGGTGGAGGCGGCCCGCGGCAATTCGGGCATCATCCTCGCCGAGTTCCTGCGCGGCTTCGCCGTCGCGGCCGCCGGCTCGACGACGGCGCCCGGGTGGGCAGCCGGGTCCGGCGGCGGTCCGCCCGTCGCCGTCGGGTCCGGTGCCGGCGCGTTGGACGGTCCCCGGCTCGGGGGCGCTCTGGATGCCGGCGCCCGAGCCGCCGCCGCGGCGGTTGCGGAGCCGATGCCCGGCACGATCCTCACGGCCGCCAGAGCCGCAGCGGATGCGGCGTTGTCGGCGGCCCTGGTGGCGCCGGCCGGGCCGCTTCGACCGGTCCAAGCCGGGCGGCCGGTCGGCGCCGCCGGGGTCGCACGTGCCGCGCGCGCGGCGGCGGTCGCGGCGGTGGCGCGCAGCGCCGACGAACTGGAGGCCCTCGCCCGAGCCGGCGTGTTCGACGCCGGGGCGAGCGGCTTCGTCGTCGTGCTCGACGCGCTCGTGGGTGCGTTGACCGGCGAGTATGCCCCACCGCCCCGGACACTGGCCATCCCGGCCGGGCCGGCCGCCGGCTGTCGAACGAGCGGCCGGCTCGACCCGGGTGCCACGACGACGCCGCCCGGTTTCGGGGTGGAGCCGGAGGTGGAATTCGAGGTCATGTTCGCGCTCGCGGGCCGGCCGGGGCACGGGCGCAGCGCAGGCGCCGGGCACGCCGCGGACCCGGCCGGCCGGCTCCGGACGGCGCTGGCCGGGGCGGGAACGTCGGTGGCCGTGGTCGGTGCGCCGTCGGCGAGCGGCGGCACGTGGCAGGCGCACGTGCATTGCGACGATCCATCGGCCGCGCTGGCCGCGGCCGGGGCGGCCGTCGGCGCGTCGGGTCTTCGCCCCGCCGACGTCCGGGTCCGTCGGCTCGCCGGCCCCGTCGGTCGGCCCTCGGATCTCGGCGTGGTGGCGGTGACGACGTCGTCCGCCCGGGCTGCGGAGGTGGCGCGGGCGGGCGCCGTCGTGCTGGTCGCGGACGGGCGGCCGAGCCCGGCCGCGGTGGCCCGCGCGGTGCAGGACGCCGGCCGGGCGCAGGTCGTCGTCATCGAATCCGCGCTCGTCGATCTCGACGCGGGCGACGCTGAGCCCGGCCGCGCCGAGCACGCCGAGCCCGGCCGCGCCGAGCACGCCGAGCCCGGCCCCGGCAGCGAAGCCGCCATGGTGACCGGCGTCGTCGTCGAATTGGTGCGGGGCGTGGCCGAGGAGCACCTCGCCGCCGCGGTCCGCGCGCTGCTGGCGACGGCGGCGGCCGAGCCCGAGCCCGTGGCCGGTCGGGCCGGCGGGGCCCGATGAGCACGAGTACGGCCGGCGCCCGGCTGGCGGAGCCGCTGTCCCGGGTGCTGGGCGCGCGGACCGCGAACCCGCTCGGCAAGCTCGGCCTGGAGACAGTCGCGGACCTGCTGCATCACTACCCCCGCCGCTACGGCGACCCGGGCACGCTGACCGATCTCGGCGCGCTCACCCTGGGCGAGCACGTCACGGTGGTGGCCCAGGTCGCCCGGGCAACCGTGCGCCAGATGCGGGCCCGGTCCGGCTCGATCCTGCAGGCGGTGGTCACCGACGGCAGCCGCGAACTCTCGCTGACGTTCTTCGCCAAGCGGTCGGGGATGCTGCGCCATCATGAGTCGCGCCTGGTCCCGGGTCGGCTGGGCCTGTTCACCGGCGTCGTGAGCGAATACCGCGGCGACCGGCAGTTGACGCACCCGGACTACCTGATCGTCGGCGTCGACGCCGAGGACGCCGAATCCGCGCTGCTCGAGGCGAGCAAGCCGATCCCGATCTACCCGGCGAGCGCCGCCGTCCCGAGCTGGCGGATCCAGCTCGCGGTGCGCACGGTGCTGGACCCGCTCGCCCCGGCCGACGTCCCGGATCCGGTGCCGGGCGAGGTCCGACGACGGCGTGGCCTCGGGCCTCGGTTGGACGCCTTCCGGGACGTGCACCAGCCGGCCGACGCGCGCGCCTGGCGGCGCGGCCGGGACCGGCTGCGGTACGAGGAGGCCTTCGTGCTGCAGGCGGCGCTGGCGCAGCGCCGCGCGGCGGTGGCCGAGGAGCCGGCGACGGCCCGGCCGCGCCGGCCGGCCGAGGAGGTGCCCGCGGGGCCGGGCGGCTCGGCCTCGGTCGGCGCGGGCCGGAGCATTCTGGCGGATTTCGACGCCGCCCTCCCGTTCGAGCTGACCGCGGGTCAGCGCGAGGTCGGCGAGGTGCTGGCTGCGGAGTTGGGCCGCGCCCGGCCCATGCAGCGGTTGCTGCAGGGCGAGGTCGGCTCCGGCAAGACCGTCGTCGCGCTGCGCGCGATGCTCCAGGTGGTGGACGCAGGCGGCCAGGCCGCGCTGCTCGCCCCGACCGAGGTCCTGGCCGCCCAGCACGCGCGGACGCTCGCCGCGCTCCTGGGGCCGCTGGCGGCGGGTGGACAGCTCGGGGGAGCGGAGAACGCGACCCGGATCGCGCTGCTCACCGGCTCGTTGGGGGCCGCCGCCCGCAAGCAGGCGTTGCTCGACGCCGCGAGCGGGGCGGCCGGGATCGTCGTCGGGACCCACGCGCTGCTGTCGGAGAACGTGCAATTCGCCGATCTGGGGCTCGTGGTCGTGGACGAGCAGCACCGGTTCGGCGTCGAACAGCGCGACGCGCTGCGGGCGAAGGCGAAGGTCAGCCCGCACCTGCTGGTGATGACCGCGACCCCGATCCCGCGCACCGTCGCCATGACCGTCTTCGGCGACCTCGAGGCCAGCGCGCTGACCGAGATCCCCGCCGGCCGCGCCGGCGTCACCACGCACGTGGTGCCGGCGGCGAACGCCGCCTGGATGGAGCGGACCTGGGCGCGGCTGCGCGAGGAGGTCGACGCCGGCCACCGGGCGTTCGTCGTGTGTCCGCGGATCCAGCCGGATGACGCCGACTTCGACGAGCTGCCCGACTTCCTCGCCGAGGGCGAGGACGACTCGGCCGGCCGGCCCGCGCTCGCCGCGGTGCTCGAGGTCGTGGCGGACCTGCGGACGAAGCCGCAGTTTGACGGTGTTGACATCGGCGTCCTACACGGGCAGATGGCGGCCGCGGACAAGGACCGCGCGATGGCGGACTTCGCCGCGGGCCGCGTTCCGGTGCTGGTCGCGACGACGGTGATCGAGGTGGGCGTGGACGTCCCCGAGGCCACGGCGATGGTCGTGCTCGACGCCGACCGGTTCGGGATCTCCCAACTCCACCAGCTTCGGGGGCGGGTCGGGCGCGGTAGCGCGGCGGGGCTGTGCCTGCTTGTCTCCGGTACCGGGCCGGACACCCCGGCCGGAACGCGGCTCGCCGCGCTGGAGCGGACCACCGACGGCTTCGAGTTGGCCACCGAGGACCTGCGGCTGCGGTCCGAGGGCGATGTGCTCGGCGCCGCCCAGTCCGGCCGGGCGTCCTCGCTTCGGCTGCTGCGCGTGATCGACGACGCCGACCTCCTCGCCCGGGCGCGCGAGGATGCCGCGGCGGTGGTCGACGCCGATCCCGAACTGGGGCAGCGCCCCGCGTTGCGCGCGGCGATCGCCGAGCGGCTGGATGCCGAGCGGGAGGAATTCCTCGACCGGGCCTGAGCGCGCGCCGGCCGCCGTCACCCGCGCCCCAGGGCAGAACCCTCGCCGGCCGCCCGGAATCCATCTCCGCAGCCTCACCGCCCACGACCACGAACCCCGGAAGCAATCACCCTGCGCGGCGAGTCAGTACCGTGCGCCTCGAGTCAGTACCGTGCGCCTCGAGTCAGTACCGTGCGCGCCGAGTCAGTACCGTGCGCGCCGAGTCAGTACCTTGCGGCTGTCCGGTGCTCGTTTTCCCGGCGTGTCGGTACTTCCTCGGCGGCCACGGTACTGACTGGCCGCCCCAGGTACTGACTGGCCGCCCCAAGTACTGACTCGCGTGCCCAGGTACTGACTCGCGGCGCATCCTACTGACTGGCCGCCCCAGGTACTGACTCGCCGCCTCCTACTCGCGAGGCCGGCTCCGGCCGCCGCAGTTCGCGCATCCGGCTGCCGCTCCAAGGAACCGCTCATCTCATCGCGGGGTCCGAGTCGGCGGCGCCGAAGCCCCAGGTGCGCCACGCCTCGTCCCGCTCGGTTCCGTGCAGCCACCGGATCGTCAGGATGGTGGGGCCGGTCGCGTCCGGCGCCGCAGGCGTCGTGGCTACGGGGGTCGGTGTCGCGGTTGCTGACGCCGGCACTGCGGGGTCCGGCGCCGCAGGGGCAGGCACTACGGAGGCCGGCACCACGGAGGCCGGCACTGCGGGAACCGGCACTGCGGGAACCGGGGCTGCCGCAATCGCGGCCGGGGCGATCGCGCCGGCGCGGACCCGGCTCAGATAGGGCGCCCGCTCATCCAGAATGCCCTCGGAGCGCCCCGCCTCCTGCGGCGGGCCGGGGTCGCGCCGGTTCCGCCACACGACCTCGCGGTATTCGACCAACTCACATCCCGGATCCCAGCGCCGCCACCACAGTCGTCCGCCGGCGCGGCGCCAGTGGGGAAAGACGCGGAAGGCGATGTACCCGAAAGCGGCCCCGCCCGACAACTGCGCGATTGTGCCCCGGAACGGGTCGAGGTCCGGATCGGGCGCGACGAACCCAGGTGGTCTCCACGACACGATCCTTCCCCTTTCAGGCGCATTGTCTCCAGCGTCGCAGCTATTGCCTCCGACCGCGACCGTATCCACAGGGGTCGGCCCTTCGGCGGGCCGGAACGTTCCGGCGCTCGCCGAGCCGTCCCGACTCCCCGCGAGCCCGGCTCCCCGCCCGAGGTCGAGCCGTGCGGCGCGAGGTAGAGCCGTCGCGCGCCCGACACGCCGGTTCGGCGGCGCTACGGATCTACCTGGGCGGCGGAATCAGTCATTTAGGCTACGGCCGTGACCAGGATTGTGGCCGGCAGCGCCGGCGGTCGCCGGATCGCGGTGCCGCCGCGCGGCACCCGGCCGACCAGCGAGCGGGTCCGGGAGGCGATCTTTTCCCGGCTGGAGCATCTGGGGGTGGTCGACGGCGCCCACGTGCTCGACCTCTACGCCGGTTCCGGCGCGCTCGGACTGGAGGCATCGAGCCGCGGCGCGGCCCGCGTCACCCTGGTCGAGGCGGTTCGCTCCGCGGCCGACGTCGCCCGGCGCAACGTGGCCGACCTACGCCTGGCCGACGTCGTCGTCGTCCCGACGAAGGTGGAACGGTTCCTGGCCGCGGCGCCGCCGCGGCCCTACGACCTGGTCCTGTGCGACCCGCCTTACGGCCTGGCCAACGCGGACCTGGCCGCGGTGCTCGCGGCGCTGGCCGCGCCCGGATGGTTGGCGCCCGGGGCGGAGGTGGTCGTGGAGCGCGCCGGCCGGGACGCCGCGCCGGTCTGGCCGGCGGGATGGTTGGACGAGGGCCGCAAGGACTATGGCGAGACGGCCGTCTTCTTCGCGCGCGTCGGCGCTCCCGGCGACGGGTAGGCCCGGGTCGGAACGGGCTGCGGGGACACGGGGCCGCGTCCGGGGGCGCTTCGGAGGTCCGACGCGGCCGGTGTATTACCGTGACAGCGTGACCATCGCGGTATATCCCGGCTCGTTCGACCCCATCACCCTCGGCCACCTCGATGTCGTGCGCCGGGCGCGCACGGTCTTCGACGAGGTGGTCGTCGGCGTCGCGCACAATTCGACCAAGACGTGCCTGTTGTCGATGACCGAGCGGGTGGGGCTCGCCCGCGCGGCGGTGGCGGACATCGACGGCGTCCGGGTGGCCGCCGTCGGCGGCCTGCTCGCGAGTTTTTGCCGCGAAGTGGGGGCGGCGGCGGTCGTCAAGGGCCTGCGCGGCGGCGCCGATTTCGACGCCGAACTGCCGATGGCCCTGATGAACCGCGAGCTGGCCGGCGTCGAGACGCTGTTCGTCGTCGGGGACCCGGCCCTGGCACACATTGCGTCCTCGTTCGTCAAGGACGTCGCCCGGCACGGCGGCTCGGTGGACGCATTCGTCCCGTCGGGCGTGGCCGCGGCCGTTGCCGCGGCACTGGTAGGCGCCGCCCCCAGGAGAGGAACGGATCGATGAGCATGTCGCGTCCCGCCGCGCCCGCGCCGAGAAATCAGGCGGACCCCGGCCTGCCGGCGATTCTGGACGACCTGACCCGAGTGATCGAGGCCGCGCGAGCCATGCCGATGTCGTCGTCGGTCCTGGTGAACAAGGCCGAGGCGTTGGCGCTGGTGGACGAGTTGCGCTCGGCGCTGCCCGGGCAACTCGCCCGGGCGGACGAGGTCCTCGCCGAGGCGCAGCAGGTGCTGGCCGATACGCAGCGCCAGGCCGACGACGTGCTGGCTGCGGCCCGCGCGCGGGCGATCGAGCTGGTCGGCAAGGAGGAGGTCGTGCTCGCCGCGCAGGAGCGGGCCGCCCAGATCATTGCCGACGCCGAGCAGCGCGCCACCGAACTCAAGGTCGACGCCGACGACTACTGCGACCGGCGGCTGGCGGACTTCGAGGTGGACCTGGGCAAGATCGTCGCCCAGGTGCAGGCCGGGCGGGCCAAGCTCGCCGACCGGCTCGGCGCCGGCCTGATGCCGCAGTGGCCGAGCACCCACGGCGAGAGCGCCGGCGACGGGTGATCGGAACGGATGATCGCGACGGGTGCTCGGGACGGATCCCGCCGATGCCGGCCCGTTCGACCGCGAATGGTGCTATCCCGTAGCATGGGGGGTCGGCCGGCCCGCCCGTCGGGTTCGCCGGCCTTGCCCGTACGGCCCCGCGCGGGTCGAGCCCGCGGCGCTCCCGCAGCAGGCTCGTGGCCCGCCGGCATCGACATCCCCGGGAGTTCGGACCAGTGGAGCGCGCCAGTCAACCGACATCGCCGCTCGTGCTCGACACGCACGAGCTCGCCCGGCGGCCCGGCACCATGCGCGAGTTGGTGCGGACGGTGTCCGCCCCGGCGGACCTCGGCACGCCGATGATCGGCGTGCCGGAGGGCAGCGACCTGCAACTCGACCTGAGGTTGGAGTCGGTGTTCGAGGGTGTCCTGGTCTCCGGGACGGTCCGGGCCGCCGTCGTCGGCGAGTGCGTCCGCTGCCTCGACCCGTTGGCGTCGGAGCTCGCGGTCGAGGTGACCCAACTGTTCGCCTATCCGGACCGGGTGCCCGACGACGTCGACGAGGACTCCGGCGACGACGAGGCCGTCCTCGACGGGGATCTGGCGGATCTCGAACCCGCGCTACGTGATTGCGTCGTGACTGCATTACCATTCAACCCGGTGTGTCGATCGGACTGTCCCGGCCTGTGCTCCGTCTGCGGAGCGCGGCTGGCCGACGACCCGGGTCACACCCACGATCTGACCGACCCGCGATGGTCGGCCCTGGAGAGCATGTTCGACGCCTCGAACGTGTCCGACGAAACGAAAGAGAGCTAGCCGTGGCCGTTCCCAAGCGCAAGATGTCGCGCGCCAACACCCGTGCGCGTCGCTCGCAGTGGAAGACCACCGCCGCGACGCTCGTCACCTGCCCCCAGTGCAAGGGCGACAAGCTGCCGCACGTCGCGTGCCCGTCCTGCGGCACGTACCGCGGCCGGACGTACGCCCCGGCGCTGCGGGCCGAGCACGCGCTCTGAGCCCGTGGCGCGCGAAGCGGCGCCGATCGGTCTCCTCGCCAGGCTCGGGGTCCACTTGGACCCCGAGCTTCTGGTGCTCGCGCTGACCCATCGGTCGTTCTCGCACGAGAACGGCGGTCTGCCCACCAACGAACGGCTCGAGTTCCTCGGCGACACCGTGTTGGGCCTGGTCGTGACCGAGGCACTGTACCGTCGCTACCCCGACCTGTCGGAGGGCGAGCTCGCGAAGATGCGGGCCGCCACCGTCTCCCAGAAGGCGTTGGCCGCCATCGCGCGCACCTACGGACTCGGGTCCTTCGTGCTGCTCGGCAAGGGCGAGGTCCGCACCCGCGGCCACGACAAGGACTCGATCCTCTCGGACACCGTCGAGGCCCTGATCGGCGCCGTCTATGTGAGCCACGGCCTCGAGGTCGCGCGCGAATTGGTCCACCGCCTGGTGGGACCGACGCTGCTCGCGGCTGCGGACCTCGGCGCCGGCCTGGACTGGAAAACGTCGCTGCAGGAAGCGGCGGCGGCCGCCGGCATGGGCGCACCGGTGTACTCCTCCGAATCCGACGGGCCGGATCACGCCCGCGTCTTCACCTCCTTCGTCCACTTGGACGGCACGCTGTACGGCACCGGCAAGGGGACGGCCAAGAAGCACGCCGAGCAAGCCGCCGCCGAGCACGCCTACGCCGCGCTGACCGGGCCGGCGGCCGGGCCTGCGGACCCGGCCGACGCTGCGGACCCGGCCGGGCCGCGGAGTGCCTGAACTTCCCGAGGTCGAGACCGTCCGAGCCGGCCTCGCTCGGCACGTCGTCGGTCGGGTGGTCACCGACGTCGACGTGCGGCGTGAGCGATCCGTGCGCAACCAGCCGGGCGGCCCTGGAGCGTTCCGCGATCAGGTCATCGGCCGGCGGTTCGACGCCGCCGTCCGGCGGGGCAAGTTTCTGTGGCTCCCGCTCGGCGCTCCGGACGAGGGCGCGTCCGACGCCGATCGCGTGCCCGACGCCGCCGGAGCGCCCGACGCCGTTCGCGCGCCCGAGTCCGACCGCACGCCGGCAGCCGCCCTGCTCGCCCACCTGGGCATGTCCGGCCAGTTCCTGATCCGGGCCGGCGCCCCGCCCCCGACGCCCCACGTCCGGGTCCGGTTCATCCTCGGGCCGCCGCCGGCGGGCGCCCTCCCACCTGACGCCGCCGACGGCGTCGTGCTGGATTTTGCCGACCAGCGCACCTTCGGCCACCTGTCGGTCCAGGACCTCGCCCCGACGCCCGACGGCGGCGCCGGCGGGCTGGGCAGCGGGCTGGCGGCCGTCCCGGAGCCGGTGCGGCATATTGCACGGGACCTGCTCGACCCGGCGCTGGACCGAACCGCGCTGGTCGCCGCGCTGCGGCGACGCCGAACCGGCGTCAAACGGGCGCTGCTGGACCAAGGGCTGGTCTCCGGCGTCGGGAACATCTACGCGGACGAGGCGCTCTGGCGCGCCCGCCTGCACTACGCCCGCCCCACCGACACGCTGCGCCGCGCGGAGGCCGAGCGCCTGCTCGACGCCGCCGCTCAGGTCATGGCGGAATCGCTCGCGGCCGGCGGCACCAGCTTCGACGCCCAGTACGTCGACGTCGACGGCGCGCGGGGCTGGTTCACGCGATCGCTCGCCGCCTACGGCCGGGCGGGGGAAGCCTGCCCGCGCTGCGGTGCGCCGATCCGCCGGGACGCGTTCATGAACCGGTCGTCCTACAGTTGCCCCCGCTGCCAGCCCCGGCCGCGGCACGGGCGCTGGTAGGCGGCTGCGGCGGTCACCCGGGCGCGTTGTCGGCGGCGCTCCCGGCGATCGCGGCGTACTGCCGGCGCGCGCGCTCCAGATCGGCGGCGACGACGCCGGGGAGGCCGTCGTCGAACTCCGTCCAGATCCGAATCGCCTCGTCGAGGGCGGCCAGGGCGCCGGCGCGGTCCCCGGTCTCGGCCGACCGGATGCCGAGGTTGTTCAGGGCTCCGGCGAGATCGGGCAGGTAGGCCGGGTTCGCCCCCGCCAGGTCGCGGAAGAGGTCGACGGCTTGCTCGGCGTGCCGCAGCCCGCCGGCCCGGTCCCCGGTCTCGCCCAACCAGATGCCGAGGTTGTTCAGCGATAGGGCGAGATCGGGGCGGAAGGCGGGGTTGGCCCCGGCCAGGTCGCGGCGGATCGCCACCGATTCCCGGGCGGGGGCCACGGCGCCGGCGCGGTCCCCGATCCCGGCCAGCGTGGCGCCGAGGCTGTTCAGGGCCATGGCGAGGTCGGGCAGGTAGCCGGGGTCGGCCCGGGCGAGGTCGCGGAAGAGGTCGACGGATTCGCGGGTGCGGGCGAGGGCGCCCACCGGGTCGCCGGTCTGGGCCAGCCGGTGGCCGAGGTTGTGCAGGGCGCCGGCGACGTCGGGCAGGTAGCCGGGATTGGCGTGGGCCAGGTACCGGTAGCGGTCGACGGCTTCATACGCGTGAGCGAGGGCGCCCGGCAGGTCCCCGGTTTGCGCCAGCCGATTGCCGAGGTTGTCGATGGCCATCGCGAGGTCGGGCAGGCGGGCGGGGTTGGTCCGGGCCAACCCCCGGTGCAGTTCCACGGCCTCGCCGGTGTGGGCGAGGGCGCCCGTGCGGTCTCCCGTATCGGCCAGCCGGTTGCCGAGATTGTTCAGGGCGATGGCGAGGTCGGGCAGGTAGCCGGGGTTGGCCCGGGCCAGGTCGCGGTAGAGGTCGGTGGCCTCCCTCGTGTAGGCGAGGGCGCCCGCCAGGTTCCCGGTCCGGGCCAGCCGTTGTCCGTAGTTGGCCAGGGCCAGGGCAAGGTCCGGCAGGTGGGCGGGGTCGGTCTCGGCGAGGTCGAAGCCAATCTCCACGGCCTCGTGGGCGGGGGCCAGGGCACCGATGGGGTCGCCGGTGTTGTCCATCATGGCGCCGAGGTTGTTCAGGGACGCCGCGAGCCCAGGCCGGTGGGCGGCGGGGTCGGTCCGGGCCAGGTCGCGGCGGATGGCCACTGCTTCCCGGATGGCGGCCACGGCGCCGACGTGGTCCCCGGTCTTGGCCAACACGATGCCGAGGTTGTTCAGGGCTCCGGCAAGCTCCACCCGGTGGGCGGGCTTAGTCCGGGCCAGGTCGCGGGAGAGGTCGACGGCTTCCTGGGTGGGGGCGAGGGCGCCGGTGCGGTCGCCGGTCTCGGCCACCGCCAGGCCGACGGCGGACAGTGCTTCGGCGAGGTCGGGCCGGCGGTTGGGGTGGTCCGCGGCGAGCGAGCGGGCGGCTCTGACGGCGGCCTCAGCGGCGGCGCGGTGCGCCACCGGATCGCCGGATCCCAGGGCGAGGTGCTTGATCGCTCGGGCGGCCGAGAGTCGAAACTCGGCGTCGTCCAGGGTTTCGGTCCGGCGCAGCGCGGCCTCGAAGGCGGCCCGGGCGGCCGCCGGGTCTTCGTCCGCGCGAGCGAGGGCGACGCGGGCGAGCGCGACGAACAGGAGTTCCGCCGGGTGGTCCGAACACTCGGCCTCGGCCCGAGCCATGGCGGCGCGGGCGCCGGCGATGTCCTGCGGCAGGCACCAGTACACCGACTCCAGTGCACGCAGTGTCCGAGCCAGTCCCTCGGTGCGATACCGCTCCGGGACGGCCAGGCTCGGGGGTCGCGCCGGCGCGCCGCGGCCCGCGATGTCGCCGGCCGCCCCGAGTCCCGCCCCGAGTCCCGCCCCGAGTCCAATGGACCCCACCCGGCGCACGAAGGAGCGCACCGCCCACAGGTCGCCCGCCCGCTGAGCCGCCTCGGGGGCCAGCGCTTCCGGGCCGGTCACGATGACGCAGCCCCCGCCGTCGCGGGCCAACGTGGCCCGGAGTTCGTTGAGCACTCCGAGAGCCCCGCGCCGGGCCGCAGCGGCAGCCGTCAGCAGTGAGATCCAGGTCACGCCCGGCGCCGGCAGCCGGTGCGCAGCCCAGTCGGCAAAAGCAACTGCCGGGCGGCGCGACTCGCCGTCGGCCCCCGTTTCGGGTGCCGTCCGGAACGGGATCTCCTCGCGCCCGGTGAAGGACTCCGTCCGGCCCCGCAGGTCGGCCTCGTCGTCGGGCGAGTCGAACAGCAGGAAGACGAGCGATGGGTAACCGCGGGTCCACTCGATGTGTCGGCGCAGGTCGCGCCACACCACGTCGGCGGGATCGACCGGGTGCGCCGTCCGCGGCGTCGGCCGGTACCCGCGGGTTGGGCTCATTGCGCGAGCAGGGTCATGAGGAGCGGGTGGACGCCGTACCACGGTTCGCAGTTGGGGTAGCGCAGGATCGCGCCACGGGCCATGAGATCGGTGGCGTCGGGCCACTCGTCGCGGGTCGGCGTGAGGGTGTGGGTCGCGGCGACGCCTCGCAGAATCTCGACCTGCTCCCGGTTGAGCGCCATCTCCATTTGGGCGCGCACGGTCTGCTCGGCATGGATGACCACGGCGTCCTCGATCGGCAGGGCGCGGGCGCGCAGCAAGGCGTTGCTGGTCAGGCGGAGCAGGTCGCGGATCAGCCCGCCGGAGTTCGCGACAATGCGTTCAGTGTTGCCGGCGAGCAGGCGGTCGAGGTCGCCGGCCGGTGCGCGGCGGCGCAGGACCTCCGTCAGGGCATCCCGGCCGCAGGCGTCCGGCGTGCCGTTCGGGTGCGTGACCCGGATGTTCAGCAGGTCGTGCCGCGTCCAGGTCGGGGCCTGGACATAGATCGGCACCGTGTAGATGACGTGCATGCCGCGGAGGGCCAACTCGTCGACGAACTCCGAGAAGAGCCGTTCGACCGACTCCCGCACCTCCTGAAAGGTCTCCAGGCGACCGCGGAAATGGTCGATGGAGTCGACGATGAAGACGACCCGGGTGGATTCGAGGGTCCTTGCGACGTCGAGAAAGAACTTCTGCAACTCGCTGCGGAAGGTGCTGCGGTTGCTCCGCTGATACGCCTCGATCTCGCTCCGGAACGTGGTGTTGTCCCGCAGTTCGGCCCGCAGATCCACCTCGGCCACGCCGACGCCGAGCTTGAGCGAGCCGTCCAGGCGAAGCCGCTTCAGCAGGTCGAGCAGCCGTTCGCGCGGCGCCTTCGGGCCGGGGCAACTGTTGCACTCGGTCGCGAAGCCGGCGGCGAGCCCGAGCAAGAACGCGGCGGAGTCGAGGGGCAACTCGGTGTTGAAATAATCCTCGATATCCAGGTAGACGCAGGCGTAGCCCGCCGTGATGAGCTTGTCCCGCAGCCGCAGCAGCTCCGACGTCTTGCCCGAGCCGCGGAACCCCGAAAGCAACTGGACCGACTCGCCGAGGGCGAATTCGACGCCGTCGAACAGGATCTGGACCACGTCCTGATCGATCAACTCGGGGCGCTGGTAAATCGGCACGTAGAACCGGCTCTGCCGCTTGTCGAGGCCCTGCCGCTGATCGACGGCGCGGTAGAACTCGCCTCGGTAGGCGCGGTCGTCGAGCCGAGTCATGTCCCGATCGTAGCGCCGGCGATCGAGCGATTCGTCGTTCGGGACGGTCGCGAACCCTCGGTACCGTCCCGGGCCCCCAGCCGATCGGCGGGCGTGCTCGTCAGCCCCGGTTTACCGTCCCAGGAGGGAGATCCCGAGCGGGGCGGAGCGGCCGGCCGAACGGTGGAGCCGAGCGGCCCGGCCCGGCGCCGCGGCGCCCGGGGATGACGAGCCGGCATTGTGCGTCGGGTTTCGGGCCGGCATTGCGCGTCGGAGAGGGTGCGAGATGTCGATGGATCAATTGGGTAAGCGTTCGCCGGTCAGCGCCGGCGCGCCACCGTCGGCGTCGCCGGGGACCGCCGGGCGCGGCCCGGCGTTCATCACCTGGGTGACGCTGGCGTTCATGACGACGGCGTCGGTCGCCAGCCTTCGGCCGGCGCCGACGATGGCGGTCTACGGCCTGGCGGCGGTGTTCTTGTACCTCGTGCCGGCGATCGTCTTCCTGCTGCCGACGTCGCTGGTCTCCGCGGAACTGGCCTCCGGCTGGTCCGGCGGGGTGTACCGCTGGGTGGCGGACGGTATCTCGAAGCCCGCCGGCTTCCTCGCGGTGTGGTGCCAGTTCGCGATGACGATCTTCTACTACCCGAGCCTGCTCGGGTACGTGGCGAGCACCTTCGCGTACATCATCAGTCCCGACTTGGCGAGCAATGGCCTGTATACGGCGATCGTGATCATCGTGTTGTACTGGACCGGCGTCTGGGTTTCGTCGCAGGGGACAAAGACGGTGGCTGGCCTCAGCTCGATGGGCCTGATCATCGGAACGCTGATCCCGGCGGCGATCCTGGTGATCCTCGGCGTGGTTTTCCTTGGGCAGGGGAACGAGTCCGCCGCGCCGATGGATACCGAACATCTGTTGCCCGCCTGGACGGGGCTGGCCTCACTGGTGCTGATCGTGAACAACTTCCTGTCCTATGCCGGCATGGAGATGAATGCCGTGCACGTGAATACGTTGCGCAACCCGGGCCGGGAGTTCCCGCGCTCGATGTTTCTGGCGATCGGCCTGGTGCTGGTGATCTTCATCCTCCCGGCGCTCGCGATCAGTTGGGTGATCCCGGCTGATCAACTCAGCCTCACGGCGGGTGTGATGCAGGCGTTCGACGCGTTCTTCGCCAACTTCCACGTCGGTTGGCTCACCCCGATCCTCGGCTTCATGCTGATCGCCGCCTCCCTGGGCGGCATGCTGACCTGGCTGGCCGGGCCGTCGAAGGGCCTGCTAACGGTGGCCCGCGAGGAGGGCTACCTGCCGCCGTTCCTGCAGCGCCTGAACCGCCACGGCGTGCAGCAGAACATCCTCGTCTCCCAGGGCGTATTCACGACGCTGATTGCCCTGCTGTACGCGTTCATTCCCGAGGTCTCCAGTGCCTACTGGATCTTGTCCGTGATGACCACCCAGGTGTACTTGGTGATGTATCTATTGCTGTTCGTAGCGGCCATGCGGCTGCGCCGGATCGCGCCCGACCATCCGCGCGGCTACCGGACCCCGGCCCTGGCGTTCGTTTGTGTCGTCGGGCTGGTCGCCTCGGCGGCGGCGCTGTTCATCGGCTTCGTCCCACCGGCCCAGTTCGGGTCCGGCAGCGTGGGCGGGTACGTGGCGCTCGTCGGTGGCGGACTGGTGCTGATCGGCTTCGTCATTCCCTGGCTGTTCTACGTGTCCCGCAAGCCGAGTTGGCGTTCGCCCGCCGGCCCGGACGAGGCCTCGGCCAAGGCAGGTGAGCCGGAATGAGCGCGGAACTGGATGAGGGCGCCCGCCCGCGCAAGCGCTGGGTGACGTACACCGCGGTCGGGCTGCTCGCCCTCGGGCTCGGCACGGTCATGGTGATCCAGTTCGACAACCACCGGTCCAACTCCGACGCCCGCGTGGCCGAGCAGAAGGCGGGCGAACTGAACGACCGACTCACCGCGGCCGGCGTCGCGCCGCTGGACGAGGACACCGTGGTGCAGTTCCTCGGCTCCGACGGCGGGGCGATCTGCGCCAAGGCATCGTCGCTCGGCAACGCGACGGCGAACCTCTCCTCGGCCAATGGCGCCGCCGGGCCGGGGCTGCGGGTCTCCCTGGTCGACGAGCGGCGGCTGGCCGCGGACCGGCTGGTGATCGAGATCTATTGCCCGGAGAACCTCGACGACTTCAACGACTTCGTGGCTGCGCTGCGCCTCGACTCGACCACGACCACCGGGCAGACGCCCGCGGCCACGCCGGGCTGAGCCGGCACCGCCGCCGGCTACGGCACCGGCACCGCCTCCTGGCGCAACGCCCAGCAGTAGTCCGGCACGTCGAGCAACTCGCGGTGCGTCCCGCGGGCCAGGACCGTGGCCGGCCCGGTCGCGCCCTGCGCGCGGCCGAGGAGCAGGATCTCGTCCACCTCGGCCAGCGCGCTGAGCCGGTGGGTGGCGATCACGACGCCGTGGTTCGCCTGGCGGGTCCGCGCGATGAGTCGGGACACCAGGGCGTCGGCGCCGGCCGGGTCGAGGTGCTCGGCCGGTTCGTCGACCAGGAGCAGCGGCGCCGGCGCCAGCAGGGCGCGGGCGACGAGCAGCCGCCGCCGCTCGCCCCCGGAGATGGTGGTGGCGTCCGGCCCGAGCCTGGTGTCGAGACCGTCCGGCAGCGCCCGGACCCAGGCGAGCAGGCCGACGTCGGCCAGGACCCGTTCGGCGGCGGCGGCATCGGCGTCGCCGCGGGCGACGCGTAGGTTCTCCAGGACGGAGGTTTCGAAGATGTGGCCGTCTTCGGCGACGAAGACCGCCCGGGCGGCAAGCGCCCGGGAGTCGAGATCGGCCGTCGCGGTCCCGCCGACCGTCGCCGAGCCCTCGACGGGGGCCAGGATCCCCGCGGCCGTCATCAGCAGGGTGGTCTTGCCGACGCCCGAGGGCCCGACGACGGCGACGGCCCGGCCCGGTTCCGCAACCAGGTCGACGCCCGCAATCACGGCACGCCCGGACCAGCCGCAGGCGGCGTCGGACAGCCGCAGCGTGTGGTCCTGGGCAGTCGAGGGAGCCGGCGCGGCCGGCAGGCGGGAGCCCACCGCCTCGATGCAGGCGTCGTCGACGAGTTCCAGGACGCGCCGCGCGGCGATCCGCGAGCGGCGCAACTGCACGGCGGCGGCCGGCAGCGCGCCCGCCGCCTCGAACGCCGCCAGCGGCGTCAGCACGATCACGCTCAGTTCCACCGGCGCGAGCGCGCCCGCGGTCACCGCCGGAATACCGAGCCAGAGTGAGGCCAGCACCGCGAGGCCGATGGCCGCGTTGGTCAGCGCCACGGACAGCCCGGACATGCGCCCACCGGCGTCGTTCACGGCCGCCAGTTCGCGGTCGGCCGCGCGCAGTGCCGACATCGTCGGGTCCATCCGGCCGGACACCAGGAGGGGGCCGGCGGATTCGAGGGCCTCCACCACGGCCGCGCTCATGGCCGCCCGCGCGGCGGAGCCCCGCTCCTCGACGGCCCGCGCCGAGCGCGCCGACAGCCACGGCGCCACCACGCCCGCGAGCACGAGGCAGCCGGCGAGGGCGGCGCCCGCGCCGGGCAGGAACGCCCCGACCAGAATGACCGACCCGAGCGAGATCGTGACCGCGACCCCGATCGGAATCAGGGCCCGCACCACAAGGTCGCCGACGGCGTCGACGTCGGCCCCGACCCGGGCGAGGAGATCCCCGCGCCGCAACCGGACCAGCGCGGCCGGCCGGCCGGCCGCCATTGCGTCGTAGAGATTCGTGCGCAGCGCGGCCATGCCGCGCAGCGCGACGTCGTGCGAGGCCACGCGCTCGGTGTAGCGGAAAACCCCACGCCCGATGCCGAAGGCCCGGACCGCAACCACGGCCACCGAGAGTTGCAGCACGGGCGGCATCTGGGAGGCGCGGGCGATCAGCCAGGCGGAGGCGGCGGTCAGGCCGACGGCGCACCCCAACGCCAGAGTGCCGAGCGCGACGGCGGCCGCCACCCGTCGCCAGGGCACATCCAGCAGCCGGACGGCTCGCCACAACGGGTCGCGCCTCATGCGGCGACCTGCACGGTGTCGGGCGCGCAGCGGACCTCGACCTCGACGTCGGCGAGCCGAACCAGGGCCGGCCGGTGCGCGATGACCACGACGGTGCGGCCCTGCGCCCGCCACGCCCGCACGGCGTCGAGCACGGTCTGTTCACTTGCCGCGTCGAGGTGCGCGGTCGGTTCGTCCAGGATCACGAGCGGCACCTCGCGGGGGTCGGCGAGCAGGGCGGCGGTCAACGCCACGCGCTGGCGCTGACCCACGGACAGGCCCACCCCGCCGCGCCCGATGAGCGTCGCCCAGCCCTCGGGCAGGTCCGCGACGACGGCGTCCAGGCCGGTGGTCCGCGCGGCGGCGGCCAGGGCGTCGTCGGCCACGTCCGCCTCCGCGACGACGACGTCGCGCAGCCGGCCGGGGGCGATGGGTGGACGTTGCGGCACCCAGGCGATGCGGGGCCAGTATGTGGTCGGATCGAACTCCGCCAGGTCCTCGCCGTCGGCCGGCGCGGCGTCCGGCGGTCCGGCATCCGCAACGGTGGGGACGATCCGCACCGTCCCGGCGTCGGGCCGGACCAGGCCGAGCAGGGCGAGGGCGGTAGTCGACTTCCCGACGCCGCTCGGCCCGGTCAGGGCGATGACCTGCCCGACGGCGCCCGGCCGGGCCGGGTCGGCCACCGGGACATCGAAGGTGAGTTCCGCGGGCGCGAGAAGCCCCCGCGCACCGGCCCGGACGCCCAGGCCGCGCACCCGGATCGTCGAGCCGGCCAGCGGGGGAGCGGTCCGGGTGCCGGGAGCGGGCACCGGCGTGTCGAGGATCTCGAAGACCCGCTCGGCCGCGGCGATGCCATCGGTCGAGGCATGGAACTGCATGCCCACCTGACGCAGCGGCAGGTAGACCTCGGGCGCCAGGACCAGGATCGCGAGGGAGGGCTCGAGGCCGATCGAGCCATTGACCAGCCGCAGCCCGATGGTGACGGCCACGAGGGCAACCGAGATGGTGGTCAGCAGCTCGAGCACCATCCCGGAGAGGAAGGCGACGCGCAGGGTGCCCATGGTGGCCCGGCGGTTCGCGTCGCCGAGTTCGCGCACGCGCCGGCCCGGGCCGATCTCCCGGCCGTAGGCCCGCAGCGTGGGCAGGCCGGCCAGCAGGTCGAGCACCTGACCGCCGAGGCGCTGCATCACCACCAGGCGCCGTTGCGAGGTGCCCTCGGTGAGCCGCCCGATCAGGGTCATGAAGAGCGGGACCAGGGGGATGGTCACCACGATGATGGCCGCCGAGATCCAGTCCAGCCCGAGCACCACCAGGAGGGTGGCCGGGGTGACGGTGGCGGCCAGCAGGAGCTGGGGCAGGTATCGCACCAGGTAGGGCTCGAGCGCGTCCAGACCGCGCGTCGCGAGGGTGCCGACCTCGGTTCCCCAGCCGCCCGCGAGCCGGCGCGGTCCGAGCGCGACGGCGTGGCCCACCACCTGCTCGCGCAGTTCGGCGATGGTTCGGGCCGAGGCCCGGAACGCGAACCGCTCCTGCGCCCAGGAGCAACAGGAGCGGGCCGCCACAACGACGGCCAGGACGGCCACGCGGCCCCGAAGCTCGGGGAGCGTGGCCGTCCCGGTCACGGCCGGCGCCAGGACGGCGGCGATCGAGAGGGCCTGGGCGATCACCAGGGCGGCGGTGCCGAGGCCGAGCGCGGCGGTCAGCACCACGTACCCTCGGGCCGCCCTGGCCTGCCGCAGCAGCCGCGGGTCGAGAGGCTTCACCCGCGAGGTGCCCCCGTGCTGCCGGCGACCGTCAGGTCGAGCATGCCGGCGCCCGCCGACGGCCCGCCGAAGGCGCCCTTACCGATCTTCTTGAGGGACAGCCCCGACTCGGCCGGGATGCTCTCGACCGAGATTCGCTTCCGGAAGACCCAATAGGCCCAGACGGTGTAGGCGAGGACGATCGGGACCATGATCACGGCGACCCACGTCATCACCCCCAGGGTGTATTGAGTCGAGGAGGCGTTGACGACCGTGAGCGAGTTGGCCGGATCCGTCGCCTTCATCACGTTCGGGTACATAGACCCGAAGATGAGCGCCACCGCGGCCGGCATCGTGAGCGCCGAAAGGAAGAAGCCCCACCCCTCGCGGCCGGCATTGTTCGCGAGGAAAGTGCCGACGATGGCCAGCGCGGCCACGAGCACCGCGGCCCACGTCCAGGCCTTGTCGGAGTAGGCCACCTGGGCCCAGATCGCCCAGCCGCCCGCGAAGACGACGGCGGCGAGCGCGAAGACCTTCGCCTGCCCGCGGGCGCGGTCACGGATGTCCCCGGCGGTCTTCAGGCCGACGTAGGAGGCGCCGTGCATGAGCAGGAGGGACAGCAGGCACAGGCCGCCCAGGAGGCCGAACGGGCTGAGCAGCGCCCAGAACCCGCCCGTGTACGCGTGCTGCTCATCGAGCTGCACGCCCTTGACCAGGTTCGCGAAGGCGACGCCCCACAAGATGGCGGGCAGCCACGAGCCGATGCCGATGCCCAGATCGCACCACCGCGCCCACTTGCCGTCGATCACCTTGCCGCGGTACTCGAACGAGACCCCGCGCAGGATGAGCGCGACCAGGATGAGCAGCAGCGGCAGATAGAAGCCCGAGAACAGGGTGGCGTACCAGTGCGGGAACGCCGCGAACGTCGCGCCGCCCGCGGTGAGCAGCCACACTTCGTTGCCGTCCCAGACCGGGCCGATCGTGTTGATCAGCACGCGCCGCTCCTTCTCCTTCGTGGCGGCGTCGCCCTTCGGGAGAATGGACAGGAGCATGCCGACGCCGAGGTCGAAGCCCTCGAGGACCAGGTAGCCGGTCCACAGGACAGCGACGAGCAGGAACCAGAGGATCTGCAGGAAGGTTGGATCAATCATCAGTGTCTCTCCCGGTCGCCGTCAGTACGCGAAGGTCAGTGGGGCGTCGGCATCGTCGTCGGCGCGGGGCTGCGCCTCGGGCGACTCGTCCCGGACGTCGAGCGGGATGCCGTCGATCGTGTAGCGGTGCATCAGCTTGTACCAGGCGATCGCGAGCCCGCCGTAGACCAGCGTGAACACGACCATTGAGGTCAGGATCAGGCCCGGCGCGATGGGGGAGACCCCGCGCTCGGTGAGCATCCGCACGCTGTCGATGCCGGAGGGGTTCGGCGCGACGATCCACGGCTGACGGCCGATCTCGGTGAAGATCCAGCCGAAGGCGCAGGCGAGGAATGGCGTCGAGATGGCCCAGATGCCGATCCGGGCCAGCCACTTGCTGTCGCTGACCCGACCGCGGCGGGTCAGCCACCAGCCCGCCAGGGAGAGCAGGACGGAACCGAGCCCCAGGCCGATCATCAGGCGGAAGGACCAGTAGGTGAGCGCCAGGTTCGGCGAGTAGTCGACGTCGTGCCCGACGGCGGCCTTGTCGCCCTCGCCGTAGCGGTCGGCGTAGTCCTGCTGGACCCCGGGCACGCCCTTGAGTTCCGCGTTGAAGTCGCCCTCGGCGAGGAAGCTCGTCAGGCCGGGGATGGCCAGGACCTTCGTGACGTCGTCGCAGGAGTTGGAGGAGAAGCTACCGAGGTGCAGGATCGAGAACTCGGCCTGCTCCGGGTCGGTGTTGCACATCGCCTCGGCCGCGGCCATCTTCATCGGCTGCTGCTCGAACATGAGCTTGGACTGCTGGTCGCCGGTCACGATGACACCGAGGCCCGAGACCAGCATGACGATCACACCGAGCGTGATGGCCGGGCGGTACACGTCGCGCGCGATCTCGACGTTCTCCGCGCGCTTGGTGCGCACGAGCCGGACCATCCACCAGGCGGCGATGCCGGCGACGAAGGTGCCCGCGGTGAGGAACGCCGCGGTCACGGTGTGCGGCCACGCGGCCCAGACGGTCGAGTTCGTGACCACGTCGAGGATGCTCTCCATCTCGGCGCGGCCCGTCTCCGGGTTGTACTTTGCGCCGACCGGGTGCTGCATCCACGAGTTCGCGGCGATGATGAAGAAGGCCGACAGGTTGACGGAGATCGCGACGAGCCAGATCACCGTCAGGTGGACCCGCTTGGACAGCCGGCCCCAGCCGAAGATCCACAGGCCGAGGAACGTCGACTCGACGAAGAAGGCGATCAGGGCCTCCATCGCGAGCGGAGCGCCGAAGATGTCGCCGACGAAGCGGGAGTATTCGCTCCAGGTCATACCGAACTGGAACTCCTGCACGATGCCGGTCACGACGCCCAGCGCGAAGTTGATGAGGAACAGCTTGCCGAAGAATTTCGTCAACTTCAGCCAGCGCTCGTTGCCCGTCCGCACCCACGCGGTCTGCATGATCGCCACGAGCGGCGCGAGTCCGATCGTGAGTGGGACGAAGATGAAGTGGTAGACGGTGGTGATGGCGAACTGCCATCGCGCGAGTGTTAGGGCATCCACGTGCGCTCCTCGAGGCAGGGCCGGCAGCTTTGACGACCAAAATTACTGCCGGGACAAATGTGTGTAGCCGTTCCGCCTCCCCGTGGTTCGGCTGCGTCCCTAATCGTTGCGGATCGATCTGACGAACTGTGCCGAACGCGGGCATGTCCTGACTAGTGGCCCCCTATTCTCGGGACCTACGTCCTTAGCCGAGCGAGCGGGTTCCGTCTCGGAATGCGGACATTCCGTCCGGTGGCTGATCGACCTCTGCGCGGCGCGCGGCGGGGTGTTGGTCGGCGCGACGGGACCGCTCTGTGCGATACTCGACGAAGCTGGGTAGGCATCGCATCGCCGCCCGGCGCGAACGTGCTTTCGGCGACCGGGCACCGGTTCGCGGAGCGCCGCCCAGGGGTTTTCGACCCCGGCGCGGGCGCCCGCGCCGACCGTCGCCACGGTCGCAACCGACGACTTCCGTCGCGGGGCGGGCGAGCCAACCGGCGCGCCGCCCGTGACGACTGACCCTTCGCGGGCCTGCCAGATGCGAGCGGCCCGTGGGTAGGAGCGATGTGACGCTCGACTCGACGACCCCCTCATCCGCATCGTCCGCGGGTGGCAAGACGCCGCGCCGGCGGGCGACTCGCAGCGCCGCGCCCCCGGTCGGCGCCGCGGAACCGACAGCGCCCGCAGAACCGACAGCGCCCGCGGAGCCGGCACAGGCGGAGCCGAGCCTGGGTGCGGCGCAGCCGGCGCCCGCCGGCGGCGCCGCCACGACCGGGACCGCCCCGACCGCGGGCGCCGCCACGACGGCCGGGAGCACAACCGCTGCCGCGCCGAAGCGGCCCCGGCGGGCGGTGCGCACCTCGACTGCTGCTGCGCCGGCTGCTGCTGCGGTGCAGCCCGTGCCCGCTGCGGCCGCGCCGCCGGCCACCGCTGAGGCGGGCGGATCCGGGCCGCGGGCAGCCGCACCGGTGCTGGATGTGTTCTCCGAATTCGGCCTCAGCCGCGCGGACGCAACGGCGCCGCCCTCGACGCCGCGCGGTACCGCAGCGCGCGGTACGACGCCACCGGACGCGGACGCCCTCCTCGGGCCGGCCACGGCATCGACGCGTCGGCGCGGCGCCCGGTCCTCGGGCGCACCCGCGCCGGCAGCGGATGCATCGGCCGTCGCGAGCGCGGGCGCCCGCGAGACGGGGCCTGCCGAGCCGGCGAGCACCGCGAAGCCATCGCGCACCCCGAGGCCATCCCGCACCGCGAAGCTATCAAGCACGGCGGAGCCGTCGACCACGGCGGAGCCATCAACCACGGCGGAGGCAACCGGCGCGGCATCGAGCACTGCAGAGCCTTCAGCTCCGGCCGCAGCGTCGGCCGGCCGGAAGGCGACCCGCACACGATCGACCGCCCGCGCCGGCAAGGCGACCATCACGCCGTCCGCTGCTCCGGAGGCCGGCGCCACGGAGGTCCCGGCGACCGTGGCGGCCTCTGCCACGGAGGTTGCGGAGGCCACCTCGACGAAGGCCGGTGCCAAGAAGACGACCGCTAAGAAGACGACCGCCAAGAGGGGCACCGGCGAGGCTGCCGACGGCAGGGCAACCGACGCGGCTGCCGACGGCAAGGCCACCGGAGGCAAGGCCCGTGCAACCGCCGCCGACAAGAAGGCGACCCGCCAGAAGGCGGCCGACGCCGACGCGCCGTCGGATGCATCCGCCGATGAGACGACGTCGGGCGAGATGACCCCCGGCGAGATCAACGCCGGAACTACGCCCGGCGAGAAGTCGGGCAACGGCGAAGAGCCGATTGCGCAGCCGGAGGGATCGTCGCCCGAGCCGCGCCCGCGCCGGACGAGGTCCCGCAAGCGCGCCGCGGACGCGCCGGATGCCGGGTCGGGCGAGGTCCCGAGCGCCGAGGCCGGATCTCCGGCGCCCGCGGAGCCCGCCGGCGGCGAGGCCGACGCCGAGTCGCCGGCCGACGCTCCGGCCGATGCCGCCACGGGGTCCCCGACCCTCGACCCAGGCGCCCTGGCGATCCCCGAGACCGGCACCGGCGCGACGACGTCGACCACCTCAGCGGCGGCGGCCCGGCGGAAGGCCGCCCGCGGGGCGGCCAAGACGCTCAGCGCCGACCCAGGGGCGCCGACGTCGGGCCCGGCCGGCGAATCCGGCCCGGCCTCGGCCGCCGCGTCACCGCCGTCCCAGCCCGGCCTGTGGGAGCCGGCGAGCCGCCCGGCCCCGCCCCGGCTGGCCACCACCGCGTTGCTGTTCCAGGCCCCCGACCCGAGCGCGGCGCCCCGTCGGGCGCGCCGTGCTCAGGCGCCCGCGGGCCCGCCGATCCCAGCGACGGGCGAGGCTGCCCAGTCGGCGGCACCCGCTGCCACGGCACCCGCTGCCACGGCACCCGCTGCCACGGCACCCGCGGGTTCGACCCCGGCCCTCGCGATCAGCGCGGCCTCGCCGAGCGCGACGCCGACAGCCGCGACGTCGCCCGCCGCGACCCCGCCGAGCGGCCGCGGTACCCGCAAGCGGGCGCGGACGTCGTCAGCGAGCCGGCCCGCCGACGAACCCATGCTCGAACTGACGGTCGAATTCATGTCCGCCGAGGAGCGGGCCGCCGTCGAGGAGATCGAACTGATCGAGTCCGAACTGGCCGGCGAAGCGATCGAACCGGTCGAGCCGACCGGGGCCTTCACCGCCGCGGATTTCCGGGCCGAGACGCCCGACGGTGAGTTGGTCGAACCCGAGTCGGCCGCCGAGGACTTCGCCGGCGCTGACGTCGCCGGCGCCGAGATCGCCGAGATCGACCTTGCCGACATCAACCTCGCCGACGCCGACTCCGACGAAGAGCCGGGCGAGGACGGCGTCGATCTCGGCCTGGACGCGGACGGCGAGTCCGCCCCGCGGCGCCGCCGGCGCCGGGGCGGCCGGGGGCGCCGGCGCGAGCCGGGGCGCGAGCCCACGGACGAGCCGGCCGAGGCCGAGGCCGTCGAGTCCGACGAGGACGAGGCGAGCGCCGAGGAGGACGGTTCCGGCTCCAGTCGGCGTCGTCGTCGGCGTCGCCGCGGGGGCGCGGGCGACGGCGGGGACTCCCGCCGGGTCCGCGAACGCCCGCCGGCGGACGAAGTGATGGCGCTCAAGGGCTCGACCCGGCTGGAGGCCAAGCGCCAGCGCCGCCGCGAGGGGCGTGACGCCGGCCGGCGTCGGCAGATCATCACCGAGGCGGAATTCCTCGCCCGGCGGGAGTCGGTCACCCGGACGATGGTCGTGCGCGAGCGGGCCGGGCGGATCCAGATCGCGGTGCTTGAGGACGGCGTGCTCGTCGAGCATTACGTCTCGCAGCAGTCGCAGGTGTCGATGGCCGGGAACGTCTACCTCGGGCGCGTCCAGAACGTGCTGCCAAGCATGGAGGCCGCCTTCATCGACGTCGGCAAGGGCCGCAACGCCGTGCTGTACGCCGGGGAGGTCAATTGGGACGCGGCCGGGCTCGAAGGGCAGCCGCGCCGGATCGAGCAGGCGCTGAAGTCCGGCGATTCCGTCTTGGTTCAGGTCACCAAGGACCCGATCGGCCACAAGGGTGCGCGGCTCACCTCGCAGGTGACGCTCGCGGGCCGATATCTCGTGCTGGTGCCGGGCGGCGGCATGACCGGCATCTCCCGCAAGCTGCCGGAGAACGAACGAACTCGACTGAAGCGGATCCTGCGGGACATCGTGCCGGACGACTCGGGTGTGATCGTGCGGACCGCCGCGGAGGGCGCGTCCGAGGACGAGTTGCGGGCCGACATCGAGCGGCTGAGCGGGCAGTGGGCCGCGATCGAGAAGAAGGCGCGGACGGCGTCGGCGCCGGCGCTCCTGCAGGGTGAGCCGGACCTGGCGATCCGGGTGGTCCGGGACATCTTCAACGACGACTTCTCCGCGCTGGTGGTCCAGGGCGACGGTGCGTGGCGCGACATCTCGGGTTACGTCGCCGAACTGGCGCCCGACCTGCGCGAGCGGGTGAGCCACTGGACCTCCGAGACGGACGTCTTCACCGTGCACCGGGTGGACGAACAACTCGCCAAGGGCATGGATCGCAAGGTGTGGCTGCCGTCCGGCGGCTCGCTGGTCATCGACCGCACCGAGGCCATGACGGTGGTCGACGTCAACACCGGCAAGTTCACCGGCTCGGGCGGAACGCTCGAGGAGACGGTGACCCGGAACAACCTCGAGGCGGCGGAGGAGATCGTCCGCCAGCTTCGGTTGCGGGACATCGGCGGCATCATCGTCATCGACTTCATCGACATGGTGCTGGAATCCAACCGGGACCTCGTGCTCCGGCGGCTGGTTGAATGCCTGGGTCGGGACCGGACGAAGCACCAGGTCGCCGAGGTCACCTCCCTGGGGCTGGTGCAGATGACCCGCAAGCGGGTCGGCCAGGGCCTGGTCGAGGCGTTCAGCGAGACCTGTGAGCACTGCCACGGCCGCGGGTTCGTGGTCCACAACGAGCCCGTTGAGCGGTCCGGCCAGGGCGGGGCCGGGGGCGGCGGCGCGCCGGACGCCGACGGCGACGGCGCGAGCGGCGGCTCGCGGCGGTCGGGCCGGCGTAAGCGAGCGGCCGGCAAGGAGCCGGCCCCGGTGCCGCCCCAGGCATCCACCGAGGCGCGGGAGGCGGTCAAGGCGACGCTGGCGACCATCGCCGCGGCCGCGGCGCACGCCCACGACCACCGCGAGGAACCAGGCGACGGCGCGACGTCGGCCGGGCAGCCGGCGGGCGACGTGGCTCCCGCCGGGGAGGTCGGGGTGGTCGCCGAGCCCGGGGCCTGAGGTGACCGACGAGCGCGTCCGGCGCGGCCGGGTCGAGGTGATCTGCGGGCCGATGTTCGCGGGCAAGAGCGAGGAATTGCTTCGCCGCGTGCGCCGGGCCCGGATCGCCGGGCTCCGGGTCGAGGTCGTCGGTCACACGCTCGATACCCGAGTGAGCGGGGCGACGGTCGGTTCGCATTCCGGCCTGCGGGTGCCCGCCGTCGCGCTGACCACCGCGCCGGAGGTCGCCGAGCATGCCCGGGCGCTGCTGGCGGGCCCCGGCCTGGATGTGCTGGCCGTGGACGAGGTTCAGTTCTTCGGCGACCCGATCGTCGACGTCCTCCAGCGGATCGCCGACGCCGGGGTGGTCGTCCTGGCCGCCGGGCTCGACGTGACCTTCGACGCGCGGCCGTTCGAGCCGACCGCTCGGCTGATGGCATTGGCCGAGCGGGTGGACAAATTGACCGCGGTCTGCGCCGTCTGCGGCGAGGATGCGGCGTTCCACGTCCGGCTGCCCGCTCCGGCCCGGCCGGCCGCGACCCGGCCCGCCCCCGCTGCGCGGCTCGGCGACGCGACGGTGCCCATGCGGCTCGGCGACGCGACGGTGCCCATGCGGCTCGGCGACGCGACGGTGCCCATGCGGCTCGGCGACGCGACGGTGCCCATCGCGGCACACATCGGCGGCGCGGAGGCCTATGCGGCGCGTTGCCGCCGGCACCTCGACGCGGCCGCCTGGCGCTGAGCCGCCCCGAACGCGCGCCGGCCTCAGTCCTCGATCAGCGGCACGAAGCTGTACGTGCCGTGTTCGGTGACGTGCGGCGGGGCGTCGGGATCATCGCCGCGCGCGACGAGCAGCATTTGATGCCGCACGGGAACCACCATCCGGCCGGCCGGGGCGAGTTGCTCGACCAGCGCCTCGGGCAACGTCTGCGCCGCGGCCGAGACCAGGATCCGCGGCCAGCCGCCGGCCCGGGGTCGGCCCAGTTCGCCGGGCACCGCCGGGACGATCGACGCCCAGGTCATTCCGGTGCCGGCGACATTGCGCGCACCCCAGGCGGCCAGGGTTCGGTCGCGCTCCACCCCGAGCACCAAACCGGTGGGTCCCACCAGCCGGGCGAGCAGCGCCGTCGTCCAGCCGGATCCGGCGCCGACGTCGAGCACGTGGTCGCCGGGGTGCACCGCCAGCAAGCGGAGCATGGCCCGGACGGTCGAGGGCTGGGAGTTCGTCTGCCCGTGCCCGATGGCGAGCGGGCGGTCCTGGTCCGCCCAGCGCTGCTGGTGCGCGGGCAGGAAGGCGCGTCGATCCACGACCTGCATCGCGGCGTCGACGGCGCCGAGAACGTCGAACTCAGGAACGTCGAACCCGGGCCGGGAGTTCGTCGACATGGCCGTCTCACCTCACCACCAGCCTAGCCGGCCCCGCCCGCCGGCACGCCGTCGAGCGGTCGCGGCGCCCGGTCGGCCGGGCGAAAGCCCCGGCGGGAGCATTTGACCGGCCCTGCCGGCACCCGTAATCTGAGACGTCGGCGTGCCCAGGGCGCGCTGGTCCCGTGTGCCCCAGCCCCATCGCACTCACCCGCCGCGGCGGGCCGAGTCCCCAAGACGGTGCCCGGTCGGGTGAGCACGCCAAGACGAGTAGAAATGAGCAGGAACGTGGTGTACGCGATCGTCAGGGCCGGTGGCCGTCAGGAGAAGGTGTCCGTCGGCGATATCGTCGTCGTCGACCGCCTGCAGGCGGGTGTCGGCGAGTCCGTGGAGCTGCCTGCTCTGCTGCTGGTGGACGGGGAGAAGGTGACCACCGACGCGACCAAGCTCGCGGGGGTCAAGGTCACGGCGGAGGTCGTTCGGGACGAGCGCGGCCCGAAGATCGCCATTCTGCGCTACAAGAACAAGACCGGCTACCGCCGCCGCCAGGGCCACCGCCAGGACCTGACCCGGCTGAAGGTCACCGGCATCAAGTGACGTCCCGCCGCGGGGCGTGACGCACCCGCCGGCCCCCGCATCAGCACGAAAGCAGGTCGACATGGCACACAAGAAGGGCGCGAGTTCCTCGCGCAACGGTCGCGACTCCAACGCCCAGCGTCTGGGCGTCAAGCGGTACGGCGGTCAGGTCGTGAAGTCGGGCGAGATCATCGTTCGCCAACGCGGCACCCACTTCCACCCCGGCGAGAACGTCGGCCGCGGCAGCGACGACACGCTGTTCGCGAAGGCGCCCGGCGCGGTCCGGTTCGTCATGCGGCGCGGTCGCCGTACCGTCGACGTCGTCGGCGTCGACGCCTGACGCCTCGGCAGCAGCCAGGCCTCGTCAGTTAGTCAGCTCGAGAGCAGGGACGCACCGCGCGGTGCGTCCCTGTTGTCGCTTTGCTGCGAAAGGATCGGTCCATGGCAAGCTTCGTCGATCGCGTCGTCCTGCACGTGCACGGCGGTGACGGCGGGCACGGCTGCGCGTCCGTGCGGCGGGAGAAGTTCAAGCCCCTCGCCGGGCCCGACGGCGGCGACGGCGGCAACGGCGGCGACGTCGTCCTGGTCGTGGACGCCCAAACCACCACCCTGCTCGAATACCACCACTCACCGCACCGGTCCGCCGGCAACGGCACGCAGGGCATGGGTGACGACCGCAACGGCGCCGGCGGCGCCGACCTGATCCTGCGGGTCCCCGACGGCACGGTCGTCAAGGACCAGGACGGAACGGTGCTTGCCGACCTCGTCGGCGACGGGTCGCGATTCGTCGTGGCCGCCGGCGGCCGCGGCGGGCTTGGGAACGCGGCGCTCGCCTCCCCGCGGCGCAAGGCGCCGGGCTTCGCTCTGCTGGGTGAGCCAGGCGAGGAGCAGGACATCGTCCTCGAACTCAAGACGATCGCCGACGTCGCACTGGTCGGGTTCCCGAGCGCAGGCAAGTCCTCGCTGATCGCCGCCATCTCGGCCGCCCGGCCCAAGATCGCGGACTATCCGTTCACGACGTTGGTCCCGAACCTCGGCGTGGTGCGGGCCGGCGACACCCGGTACACCGTTGCGGATGTGCCGGGCCTGATCCCCGGGGCGAGCCGGGGCAAGGGGCTCGGCCTCGAATTCCTGCGGCACATCGAGCGCTGCGCGGTGATTGTGCACGTGCTCGACTGCGCCACCCTGGAACCCGGCCGGGACCCGATCAGCGATCTGGACGACATCGAGGCCGAACTGGCCGCGTACGCCGGTGATCTGATCGAGGGCGGACGGGTGCCGCTGGGGGAGCGTCCGCGCATTGTCGTCCTGAACAAGATCGACGTGCCCGAGGCGCGCGACCTGGCCGAACTCGTCCGGCCCGACCTGGCCGCCCGGGGGATGCCGGTGTTCGAGGTCTCCGCGGTGAGCCACGAGGGCCTTCGCCCGCTGACCTACGCGCTGGGCGAATTGGTCGACCGGGCCCGGCGCGAGGCGCCGGCGGCCGAACCCGAGCGGATCGTTCTGCGGCCGCGTGCCGTCGACGAGGTCGGCTTCACCGTCGCGGAGCGGCGCGGCCCGGAGGGGCCGTTCTTCGAGGTGCGCGGGGTCAAGCCCGAACGGTGGGTCCGGCAGACCGACTTCACGAACGACGAGGCGATCGGCTTCCTCGCCGATCGCCTGGCCAAGCTGGGGGTCGAGGAGGCGCTATTGCGGGCCGGCGCCGTCGCGGGCGACGAGGTGCGGATCGGCGCCGGGGCGAGCGCCGTCGTCTTCGACTGGGAGCCCACGCTGCTCACCGGCTCCGAACTGCTCGGCGGGCCGCGCGGCTCCGACCTGCGCCTGGACGACCGGCTGCGGCCGTCGCGCGCCGAGAAGCGGCGTGGCTACCACGAGCGGATGGACGCGAAGGCCGAGGCCCGCGCCGAGCTGTGGCAGGAACGCGAGGCCGGTCACTGGGTGGACCCCGCCGAGGACTGACCAGGCATCTGACACGATGGAAGCGTGAATCCAGCCGCGTCCAGGTCCGCGATGCGGACCGCAGCCCGCGTCGTCGTCAAGATCGGCTCGTCGTCGCTCACCGGACCGGACGGCCATCTCGACCTCGCCGCCCTGCGCTCCCTCGTGGCCGTCCTGGCGGCGCGCCGCGCCGCCGGCGGCCAGGTGGTCCTGGTGACGTCGGGTGCGATCGCGGCCGGCATCGGCCCCCTCGGCCTCGCCGCGCGCCCGCGCGACCTTGCCACGGCCCAGGCCGCGGCGTCGGTGGGCCAGGGGCTCCTGGTGGCCCGGTACGCCGAGGCCTTCGCGGGGCATGAGGTGCGCGTCGGGCAGGTCCTGCTCACGGCCGAGGACACGATCCGGCCGGGGCACTACCGCAACGCCCAGCGGGCGTTGGAGCGGCTGCTGGACCTCGGGGTGATCCCGATCGTCAACGAGAACGACGCCGTCGCGACGGAGGAACTGCGGTTCGGCGACAATGACCGGCTCGCCGCGCTTGTCTCCCACCTGGTCCGGGCCGACGCCCTGGTGCTGCTGACCGACGTCGACGGGCTCTACGACGGGCCGCCGTCCCGACCCGGGGCGCAGCGGATTCCCTTCGTTCGCGGGGCGGAGGACCTCGACGGCGTCGAGGTCACCGGACGGGGGAGCGCGGTCGGAACCGGCGGCATGCTCACCAAACTGGAGTCCGTCTCGATCGCCACCGGGACGGGCATCCCCGTCGTCCTCACCTCCGCCGCCAACGCGGCCGCCGCCCTCGCGGGCGACGGCGTCGGAACCTGGTTCGCGGCCACCGGCAAACGCACCTCGCGGCGCCGGCTGTGGATTGCGCACGCCGCGGTCACCCGGGGCGCCCTGGTGCTCGACGACGGCGCGACGCGCGCCGTGCTCGCCGGCCGGGCGTCGCTGTTGCCCGCCGGGGTGACGGCCGTGCGCGGGGATTTCGACGCCGGCGACCCGGTTGAGCTCGTGGACCCGGCCGGCCGGGTGGTCGCCCGGGGTCTGGTGGCGTTCAACGCGGCGGAACTGCCGGCCCTGCTCGGGCGGTCGACCGGGGACCTGCGGGCGGAACTCGGCGACGGCTACGACCGCGAGGTGGTGCACCGCGACGACCTGGTGCTGGTGAAGCGGAAACGGTAGCCGAGCAGCGTGTTGCCGGGTCGAAACGACGCGGTCGGCGGCCGGGTGGGTGCGGATGCCGGTGTTCGGCGCCGGCGCTGAGTGCGGAATGCCGCGTTCGGCGGCGACCGGTCGTCGTAGGCTCGGTGGTATGACGACTGTTGACCGCGATCGCGTTGCCCCGGCCGGTTCGATTCGATCCGACGCCGCCCCGCCCGGCGAGGCGGCGACGTCGGCGGCCGGGACGACGTCGGGCGAGGTCACGACCGCGGTGCTCGACGTCGCGCGGCGTGCGAAGGTGGCGTCGCGGGTGTTGGCGACGGCGACCAGGGCGACGAAGGACGCCGCGCTGCGGGCGTTGGCGGACGCGCTGGTGGCGGCGGCGGAGGAGGTCGTGGCGGCCAACGCCGAGGACCTGGCCCGCGGCCGCGCCGGCGGGATGGCGCCGGGCCTGCTGGACCGGCTCGCCCTGGACGGGGACCGGATCGCGGCCATCGCGGATGCGCTGCGCGAACTAGCCGCGCTGCCGGACCCGGTCGGCGAGGTGGTGCGTGGCTCGACCCTGCCCAACGGCCTGCGGCTGCGTCAGGTGCGGGTGCCGATGGGCGTCGTCGGCATGATCTATGAGGCGAGGCCGAACGTCACTGTCGACGCCGCCGGTCTCGGACTCAAGAGCGGCAACGCGGTGATCCTGCGCGGCGGCAGCGCTGCGGCGGCGTCGAACGAGGCGATCGTCGCCGTCCTGCGGCGGGCCCTGGTCGAGCAGGGGCTGCCGGCCGATCTGATCCAGTCGATCGACGCGTGGGGCCGCCCCGGGGCGGTCGCGCTGATGCACGCGCGCGGCCTGGTGGACGTCCTCGTCCCGCGCGGCGGGGCCGACCTGATCCGGACCACGGTCGAGGAATCCACCGTCCCGGTGATCGAGACCGGCGTCGGCAACTGCCACGTCTACGTCGACGCCTCCGCCGACCCGGCCATGGCGCTGCCGATCCTGCTCAACGCCAAGTTGCAGCGGGTCGGGGTGTGCAATGCGGCCGAGACCCTCCTGGTTCACGCCGCCGCCGCGGCGGGCTTCCTGCCGACCGCGCTCGCGGCCCTGGGCGAGGCGGGCGTCGTCGTGCACGGGGACGCCCGGACCGCGGAATTGGCGCCGGCGGGGCTGGAGGTGCTCGCGGCCGGCGACGACGACTGGGCGCGCGAGTACCTGGCGGCGGAGATCGCCGTCCGGGTGGTGCCGGACCTCGACGAGGCGATCGAACACATCCGGCGATGGTCCTCCGGGCACACCGAGGCGATCGTGACGCGGGATCTGGCCGCATCGCAACGGTTCGTCGCCGAACTGGACTCGGCGGCGATCATGGTCAATGCGTCCACTCGATTCACCGACGGCGGCCAGTTCGGCCTGGGGGCCGAGATCGGCATCTCGACCCAGAAACTGCATGCCCGCGGACCCATGGGACTGGCCGAGTTGACCACCACGAAGTGGATCGTTCAGGGCGACGGCCACATTCGTCCGTGAGACGGTATTCGCCAGGTTCCCACGCTCGCTCCGGGTGGGTTATCACGGTGTCTCCACTACTCGACGACGATCGATCGGGGCACCCGTGAGACACTGGACGCCGATTGGCGGTGGTTCGCCGTCGATGCCCGCCGCGAGCACGCGACGGGGCACAGGGTCCACGGACCCGCGAGGACTCGAGGAGGTGGCATGCTCCAGGCGATGACAAGCGCCGCGCTGCCGGCGGCGTCGACCGAGCTTCCCGTCCCGCCCGTTGTCTTCGGACTCGGAGTGTTCGGCGTCCTGATCGCGCTGTTGCTGGTGACCTACGCGTTCCGCAACGCCGGCTCCAAGCATTGAGACGGAGGCACGTCGACCGATGACCTCGCGCAGAGCCCGGGTGGGCGTGATGGGTGGAACCTTCGACCCGTTGCACAACGGCCACCTCGTAGCGGCGAGCGAGGCCGCGGCCAGGTTCGACCTCGATGAGGTTGTCTTCGTGCCGACCGGCCAACCGTCGTTCAAACAACACGAGCACGTCAGCACGGCCGAGCACCGATATCTGATGACGGTGATCGCCACCGCTTCCAACCCCCGATTCACCGTCAGCCGGGTGGACATCGACCGGCCGGGTTTGACCTACACGGTCGACACCCTGCGCGATGTCCAGGCGCTGCGGCCCGACGCCGAGCTCTACTTCATCACGGGGGCCGATGCGATCGAGCAGATCCTGTCCTGGAAGGATGCCGGAAAGCTGTGGGGGATGGCGCACTTCGTCGCCGTCTCGCGCCCCGGGCACCATCTGACGATCGAGGGGCTCCCCGCCGACGGGGTCACGATGCTGGAGATCCCGGCATTGGCCATCTCGTCCACGGACTGCCGGCGGCGCGCCGCGGCAGGCCAGCCGGTCTGGTACCTGGTTCCGGACGGTGTTGTGCAGTACATCGCCAAACACGGTTTGTATCGAGGTCAGCACGATGAGTGAGAACGGTAATCAGGGCCGGCCCCTGACGAGGCGCGAGCTGCGCGAACGGGAACGGGCCGAACAGGCCGCCCACGGGGAGGCCGCCGCCCGGGGAAGTGGGGCGGTGCCGGTGTCGGCGCCGCCGGCCCGGCCGTCGGTCCGCCCGGTGCCCGGCGCATCCGTGCCGGGCGGCCGGATGCCCGGGGGCGTGGTGCCGCCTGCTTCGGTGCCCCCTGCCTCGGTGCCCGGCGCCGCGGCGCCCCCTGCCTCGGTGCCCTCTGCCTCGGTGCCCGGCGCCGCGGGCGGTGCCGGCAGGCGGGCCGACCGGACCAGTGCGCCCACCTCCCGCCGCGCCCTGCGCCAGTCCGCCGCCGCAACCAGCGAACCCACGGGGTCCGTCGTGCGCCCGCCCAGCGGGACGGGTGGGATGCGCAGCCTCGACGCCACCGGTCGCCTGACCCCGGTGCACGAGACCTCCGATCAGGTCCTCGTTCGCCCGCCCGCCGCGCCGACGGCGCCGCCCGCCGGCCGGGCCGCCCCGCCGCGACGGGTCCCCAGCACGCCGGCCGATCACAGTGACTCGACCTCCGGCTCCCGTGCCGGAGCCCCGGGCCGACCGGACCAGGCCGGCGGGTCGCACCGATTCGCCCCGGCCGCAGCCCCGCAACAGGCCGTCGAAACGCCGCGCCTGTCCTCCTTCGGCCGGCAGGGCGCGCCGGGCGCCGGCGCAACCGCGGTGCCGGCGGCCCCGCCGGTGGACCGCCGGTCGGCGACGCCTGTGCCGCCGGCGGTGCCGCCCACGAGTGTGCCGCCGGCCGCCGCGCCCGGGGCCGCCCCGGCCCCAGCCGCCTCCGGCTACACGATTCGGGCCATGGGTGTGCGCGATGTGCGGACCGGCGCCCCGGGCTCGCCGGCGAACGCCGCCGGGGCGCCCATCCAGGTACCCGGTTCGGTGGGACGCGGCGCTGCGATGCCCGCGTCGGCGGGTGTTCGGCCGGTCGCCGGCGCTCCCGTTTCGGTGCCCCCGGCCGGGGCCGTACCCGGTTCCGTCGCGCCGGGTTCTGTTGTGCCGGGTTCTGTTGTGCCGGGTTCCAGGGCGCCCGGTCTCGGCGGGCCCGGTGCCATTCCGCCTGGGGGCAAAGCGCCCGGCTCGGTCCCGCCCGGTGCCATTCCACCCGGTGCCATTCCGCCCGGTGCCATTCCGCCCGGCGGCAAGGCGCCGGGGGCCAGAGCGCCCGGCTCGGTCCCGCCCGGTTCTGCCGCGCCGGCCTTCGGCACGCCGTCCGGTCGGGGTGCTCCGCCGGGTTCGGCCGCCATCGTGACCGACGACACCCCCGCCGCCGGAATGCCCTGGACGAGCGTGCGCGGCGGTGGCATGACGACGCCGGATCCCCGGTCGGATCTGCGGACGGAGGACACCGTCGTCGCCGGCTCCATGCCCTGGGCTGCGGTCACGGCCGGCTCGCCGGTGGTGCCCGCGGGCGGGTCGGCAGCCGCCGGCCGCGCCCCGACGGATTCGCCCTTCCCGGCCGTATCGGGTCCGGGCGGGGAGGCTGCGGCCCGCGATCGGACCGGCGATCGGCCCCGAACGGCCGCCCGCCGTGGGCCGTCCTACACCTGGCTGCACTACATCATCCTGCTGGCCGTCGCGTTCGTGCTCGGGATGCTGATCTGGAAGCTCATCGTGAAGCCGGCACCCAACACGGAGGGCTTCGGCGTCGAACCGCAGGTGGTCGCGAGCGCGATGGCACTCGGTCCGGGCGGTCCCGACGGGATCGGGGCGCCGTGACGGCAACTCCGCGAGCCGTCGAGCTCGCCGTCGCCGCCGCGCGTGCCGCGGCGGACCGCAAGGCGCACGAGATCATCGCCCTTGACGTGTCCGAGCACCTCGTCCTCACCGATGTCTTCCTGATCGCCTCGGGCGGCAACGAGCGGCAGGTCTCGGCGATCGCCGAGGCCATCGAGGAGGCCCTGCATCACCTGCGGGCAAAGCCGATCCGCCGCGAGGGGGAGCGCCAGGCCAGGTGGATCCTGCTCGACTTCGGCGACATCGTCGTCCACGTCCAGCACCGCGAGGACCGGGTCTACTACGCCCTCGAACGGCTCTGGAAGGACTGCCCGGCGATCGCCCTGCCCGACGACGTCCACGCCGGCCAGGAGGCCGATACCGACGACGCGGCCGGCAGCGGTTGGAACGGCGTCGACGGCGCGATCCACCTCCTCGAGGAGGGCCGGCCATGACCGCCGGGACTCTCGTTCTGCTGCGGCACGGGCGCACCCGGTTCAACGCGAGCGGTCGCCTCCAGGGGCAGATCGACGTCGAACTGGACGACGTCGGGCGGTGGCAGGCCGAACAGGCCGCCAAGGCCCTGGCGGCCGCTCACCGGGCGCACAAGGTCATCTCCTCCGACCTGTCCCGGGCGCTGGTCACCGCGCGCTGCTACGGCGACCTGATCGGCGTCGACGTCGAACCCGACGTCCGGCTGCGGGAGCGGTCCTTCGGCGACTGGGAGGGCAAGTCCGTCGCCGAGCTGATGGCCGGCTGGCCGGCCGACTACGAGGCGTGGCGCGCCGGGAGCGACCCGGAGGGCGCGAACGCCGAACACCGTGCCGACGTCGCGGCGCGGCTGCTCGCGGCCATCGCCGACGCCGGCGAACCGATGGCGAGCGACGAGACCCTCGTCGTCGTCTCCCACGGCGCCGCGTGCACCATCGCCGTCACCGCGCTGATCGGGCAGGACCCCGTCGGATGGCGGGGGATCGGCGGCCTGCACAACGCGCACTGGTCCGTTCTGCGGCCGTCCGGGAAGGATGTGGCGCCCGCCTGGCGGCTCGCCGCCCACAACGTCGGGCCGGGCCTGCCGCTCGACGCGTGGAACGCGGGACCCGATTGGAAATTTGGGTCGTCTTCTGCGTAGACTACACACGCTCCGCAGCCGGGTGACCGGCACTGGAGTGGGGACCGGAAGGTCCCGGAGGACCGCAAGGTCCCAATGGTTTGACCGGACCGCGAGGTCCACGGGGCTGTGGCGCAGCTGGTAGCGCACCTGCATGGCATGCAGGGGGTCAGGGGTTCGAGTCCCCTCAGCTCCACCAGAGTTGTCTTGTTCGAAATCGTGGCCTCCGCAACGCCCCGGCTTATGCCGGGGCGTTCGTCGTCGCTGTGAACAGCGAGGATGTTGGCCAGAACGGCCGACGGAGCAGAGCGACCGTCACTCGAAGTCGTGACCTGCGCAACGCCGCAGTCGGCAATATCTGCGTTGCAGAGGTCACGAACGGTGGCGGCGGGCTCCGTTCGGGAAGCCGTCGATCTGAACCGCCCCGGTGTGTCCGGAGGCTTCGTTCGTTGGGAAGGATGGGGTCTGGTCGAGTACGTCGAGGAGGTACCCGCCGGAGTTGCGGGAGCGTGCGGTTCGGATGGTCGGGGAGGTCCGGGCTGACTATGAGTCCGAGTGGGCTGCGATGACGCAGGTCGCCGCTTTGCTGGGGGTCGGCACGGCCGAGACCGTCAGGAAGTGGTGCCGGCAGGCCGAGGTCGACGGCGGGGTTCGTCCGGGGGTCGCGACCGAGGAGACCGCCAAGGTTGGGCGCCTGAAGCGGGAGAACGCCGAGCTCGAGGGGGGTGTCAACTCCTCTGTGTAAGGCCTGGTGGTTGGGTCTTCGAGAGGAGCATGTATGTCCGTGACGGATGAGAAGCAGGACGCGACGTCGGCGATGGCTGCCGAGTTGGTCGCCTCGGGTGCTTTGGATGGGTTGTTCTCCCGGATCGATGCCGGTGAGGTCCGGCAGACCGGTGATGGCGGGATGCTGCCGGCGATGATCAAGGCCGCGCTCGAGCGGGGCTTGCAGGCGGAGTTGTCGGATCACCTGGGCTATGACAAGGGCGACCCGGACGCCAGGCACTTCCCGAACTCGCGCAATGGGAGCACGCCCAAGACGGTGGCCACCGAGGTCGGTGACGTGCGGTTGGACGTGCCGCGTGACCGGGATGGGTCGTTCATCCCGATGCTCGTGGCCAAGGGCGCGCGCCGCCCGGGCGGCCTGGACGAGATGATCAGATGGTCGCCGCCTACCGGCATCCCGACCCCGCCACGGGCAAGAAGCTGATGACCGCACTGATCGACTCTGTCACCACCGGAGTTCCGAAGTCGCCGGTAGAGATCACCACGCTCGGGCGAACTCTCAAGAAGCGGGCAGTCGACGTCCTCGCGTTCTTCGACCGACCCGGCACCAGCAACGGCCCCACCGAAGCGATCAACGGCAGGCTCGAACACTTACGCGGATCCGCCCTCGGTTTCCGCAACCTGACCAACCACATCGCCAGATCACTCCTCGAAACAGGCGAGTTCAGACCCCAACTACACCCTCATCTGCGTTGAGCCCCAAAACACCTTGACAAATACCGCTGCGAGCCGACCAGGTGCCGTATCCTCAGCCTGCGTGCGTGACCGCGCGTTTCGCCAAGTACCTCTGCAAGTACCGAGAGTATGGGATGGCCCAGGACCTCCGGTGCGAGCGAGAAGCTCACTCTCGAGATCGGGGAAGTAGTGTTCGATCTGCGCGGAGTCGGCCATGTGCATACGGGGGAGACACGAACCTACGGAAGTCAGTTCGCGACGGCGGCAGATGCGAAACTCATCCACCGTTTCGCACCTGCGCCTGCCGTCGAGGTCGGCGCTGCACGGAAGCTCTTCGAGTTCGAACAGCACCGCCCCTCGGCGCAATTCGAGGCGCGAGCCGTGGGCGTACGAAGAGGCGCAACGCGGCAACGAAACGTCTGGCGACGTGCGTGTCAAGAGGGCAGCAGGGCCTCCTACGCATGCTCCTCGCTGCAGGAGTACCCACCCCTGATAGCCATCAGATCGGCGAAGAGGTCGAGTGTGTCGGTGGCGCACCGTAGATTCCCGGGAAGTTGAGGGGCGCATACGCAGGGCCCCCACATGTGCACAGACCGAACAAGTTTAGGAGAGCCCACCGTGCAGGGTTGGAGCACCAGCAGAACCCTCCTTGTCGACGTCGTCGAGGACCAGAACGACAAGTGCCTCAAGGTGTATCGCGAGGATGCGGACCGAATCCTCGAGGACGCACACAACGAGCAGCGCATCGCCACCGGTGGGTACAGTACGCGCCAGCTCGAGGAACTCACACAAAACGCCGTCGACGCTGCCCGCTCCAAGGGCAGTAGGGTCGAGATTATCCTGTCGAACTCGGCGCTCTACGTCGCCAACGACGGCGAGCCGTTCAGCGAGGGCGGTGTCAGGGCCGTCATGGCCTCAGACATCTCGAGCAAGCGATCGGGAGACGACGTCGGCCGGTTCGGTATCGGATTCAAGTCGGTGCTCGCCATCTCTGAGACACCGCGCGTGTACAGCCGCTCCGTGTCGTTCGGGTTCGACCGTGACCAGGCTGAGACCACGCTCCGCCGTGCAGGTTTCGAGGCCGAGAGTTTTCCGACCATGCGCCTCGCTCAGGTCATCGAAGACCCGGTCGGCGATGCCGCGGGCGATGGTCATCTTGCGGATGCGATGGAGTGGGCTTCCACGATCGTGAAGCTCCCGCTGGAGACGTGGGCTGTGAGGCAGATCGCGGCGAGGCTCGACCAGTTCCCGGTCGAGTTCGTCCTGTTCTCTACTCACGTTCGGCATGCCGCGCTGCGCAACCTGAGCAACTACGGCAAGCCGGGCGCACGGGAGATCTCCACCACGGTTACGCCGGAGCGGACTGTGCTGCTGACGGTGGGCAAGAAGAAAGCCGAGTGGTCCGTCGCGATCGCGAAGGGCTATGCCCCGTCGGGGAAGGCGTTGGCCGATGGCTCCTACGCCGCCGCGCGGGCGAAGGTGGACGTCTCGTACGCGGTCAACCTGAGTAGCACCGGTGGGCTCGGAACGTTCTGGTCGTACTTCCCGACGGGAGACCAGACGACCCTGTCGGGCATCATCAATGCGCCCTGGAAGCTCAATGACGACCGTCGTCGACTCCTCCATGGTGCGTTCAACGAGGAGATCCTCGTTGACGTCGTTCCCCCGCTGGTGGTCAAGGCGCTCCAGGCCTTCGACGAGCGCGAGAACATCGTGAGCATTCTGGACGCGGTGCCAGCACGAGGACGTGAGTCCCGCAGTGTCGGTGACGACGCCATCAACGCCCCGGTAATCCGTCTCCTCCGCGAGAGCCGTTCGCTACCGAACGGTGCTGGTCGGCTCGCACATCCGTCCAAGGTCGCTTGGCTCGGAGACTCTGTCCCGGTCAGCTGGCTGCAGGAGTGGGCTGACTTCGGCGGCCCTGTCGAGAAGTGGGTTCACCCGGGCGTCTACGTCTCCAGCACGACCTTGTCCAAGGTTCGTCGCCTCAAGGGCGAAGACCCTCAGGGGCAGGGAGCTGGAATTGCGAAGGTTGACTCCTACGAGAAATGGCTCGAGGACCTCCTCGGCGAGGGCACCGTCGAGGACTCCGCGCGTGCCATCAGGTTTGCTGCATGGCTGCACGACCAGGCCTTGTCGAAGCCCGCTGAAGGGGCAAAGGTGAGTGAGGCGCTGAAGAGGGCCAGGATCGTGCGGCTTGAGGATGGCACTCTCAAGCCTGCGGTCAAGGGCAAGGTGTTCGTTCGGGTCGAAGGACAGGAAGGCGAGTCGGCGACCGTCGACTTCGTCGATCCTGAGCTAGTCCGTCTCCCGGGGGTTAAGGCAGCGCTGCACACGCTCGGCGTCGTCCTGATGGACCGGACGGGAGAGCTTCACGAGCTGTTGTCACGGGCACGCCAGGTCGACGCGCTCAGGGATCCTGCGCTCGTCTGGCCGAAGATCTGGGAGATTCTTCGGGAGATCCCCGAGGAGGCTGGGCTGCGCATCCTCAGGGAGGATCTCGAGTGCCAGAGCCTCGCAGACCTCATCATGAGGACCAGGGTGAAGACTGCCGCTGGCAAGTGGGTCTCGCCGGGACACGCATACCTTGCCGGGTCCATCGTCCCCGTCGACAAGTCTCGCGACCGGGACCGGCTGATCGATCCGGTCTACCACCGGTACGACACCGAGAAGCTGCAGCAGCTCGGCGCCGTGGCTGCTCCCTCGTACCGAGCTGGCATGCCTGAGGAACCGTGGGCCCGGACGTACCTGAAAGCGCAGCGCGATACCTTTATCCGCCAGCAGGGCGGCCGCTCTCCGCAGCGCGAGTACATCGAGCTCGAGGGCGGCAGCAGTGACGTCGCATGGCCGATGGAGCCGCTGCTGTCGATGAGTGGCGAGGCTCGGGCCGCAGCCACCACGCACCTGCTGGCTACTTCGCTCCCCGGCGACAAGACCGCGCATCATCGGACCGATCGGTCGTACACATCGGTGCTGGTGCTCTCTCCCGAGGCATGGTTCATCCGGGTGTACGGCTTGCTCGAGACGTCCTATGGGATACGCCGGCCCGGTGAGGTTCTGCTCGCGAGCGACGACGTCGACGAGGACATCTTCCCGGCGTTCAAGGCGAGCGCCAAGGTTGCTGAGGCCATCGGTCTGCGGGGACGAAAGGGCGGTCTCGACGAGCTCGCCGCCAACGACTGGATCAGCTTCAAGAAGACAGTCGACACATGGCTCACGCCCGACGCGGATGATCGCCGCACGAGGTTCTACGCCCAGATGCTCGGATACGAGCTTGAGATCAAGGAGCTGGCGGTCAGGGTCGGGCGGCGTGTCCAGCTCGTTCCGCTGGAGAACATCGGAGTCACGTACGATGCCGCGGTCTACGAGGGGATGCTCGAAGCAGAGGTGCCTGCGCTCCTCGTGCCCGCTCGTGAGGACGTAGAACGGCTTTCCGAGAGATGGGGGATGCCCGTGGGAAAGAACCTCCTCCAGGTCGAGATCGTCCACGAGTCTGCCGGAGAGCCCGAGTACCTCACGGACGTGTTCCCTCCGCTCAAGCTACGGCTCGCGGTCGAGGACCAAGAGATCCGTATCCAGCCCTGCACCAGCATCGATCGGATGAGTGCGACCCCGCAGGGACAGCGGGCAACGCCGCTGCGCCAATACCGCGAGGGCGATCTCGTCCTGGTGACGGCTGAGACGGCGGAGCAGCAGCTCCAGCAAGCGTCGGCCGCGCTCAACCTCGGCATGACACGCCAGGACATTGACAAGGTCTTCGCCGACATTAAGGCGACAGAGGTCAACAAGCTCCGCCAGGCGGTCAAGAAGGTCGCCGCGCCGGCGGACAAGCTCCTGCTCGCCGTCGGTGCAGGCCAGCTGCGTCGGGTCGTGCCCGGTCAGGCCATCGAGGTCCTGGAGCAGCGCCCTGGCGGGGTCACTGACCGGGAGATCTCCGAGTTGGCGTGCTCCGTGCATGGCATCGGCATTCTCAAGGCCCTTTCCCTTCCCCTGGAGAAGGCCGGCCTCCAGCCGCCGCGCGAGTGGGCTGGCCGACGCCATACCCGAGACTGGGTCGTCGGACTCGGCTTTCCCGCCGAGTGGGCAGGTTTCGCCTCGGCAGCCCGTCCAGCCGTCGAGATCATCGACGGCCCTGCGCAGCTGAAGCCCCTGCACGACTATCAGGAGAAGGTCACCCGGAACATCACGGCGCTCCTGCGCGATTTCGGACCGGACCGTGGCATGGTCTCGCTGCCCACCGGCGCGGGGAAGACCCGCGTGACTGTGCAGGCGCTGGTCGATGCCGTGCGTGGTCCGGAGAGCGACGGCAGCGTCGAGGGATACCTCGTGCGCGACGAGCCCATCGTCTGGATCGCGCAGACCGACGAACTATGCGAACAGGCTGCCGAGACGTGGAGCTACATCTGGCGGGCGCTGGGACCGCCGATACCGATGCGTCTCGGGCGGCTCTGGGCGGGCAACTCGGTGAGCGAGGAGCCGGGCATGTTCCAGGTCGTCATCGCAACGGTCCAGAAGCTCACCTCCCTGAAAGATCAGGGAGGTGCGGCGTACGAGTGGTTGCGTGATCCCTCGGTCGTCGTCATCGACGAAGCGCACACCTCGACGGCCACCTCGTACACACAGGTCCTGGACTGGCTGGGGCGCTCTGGGCGAGGTCGGGTGAAGACTGACCGCAAGCCGCTCCTCGGTCTTACGGCGACCCCGTTCCGAGGCACGTCGGTATTTGAGACGGAGCGTCTCGTCGGCCGCTACGACAACCACCGCCTCGACCGTGGAGCATTCCGTAGCGACGACAACGCCTATGGCGAACTTCAGGAACGCAAGATCCTCGCTGAGGTTCGACACGAGCTGATCGACGGCACCGATGTCGTGCTGAGCCAGGACGAGATCGCGACGATGAAGAAGTTCGGCGCTGGTCGACTCCCACAATCCGTGGAGGCTCGCCTTGGCGAGAGCCTCGAACGGACAATGCGCCTCGTCGACCACATTGCCGCTCAACCTGCGGACTGGACGATCCTGGCCTTCACCCCGTCGGTGGAGAACGCCCGAGTACTCGCCGCGCTCCTCTCGCACAAGGGCGTCAGAGCGGTCTCTGTCGATGCCAGTACGGACTCGGCAGCGCGCCGTCACTACGTGGAGCAGTTCAAGAAGGGCGAGATTCGGGTCCTCACGAATTACAGCATCTTCATGCAGGGGTTTGACGCACCGAAGGTGAAGGCCGTCTACGTAGCCCGTCCGACGTTCAGCCCGAACGTCTATCAGCAGATGATCGGCCGGGGCCTGCGAGGCCCGAAGAACGGCGGATCCGAGGAAGTCACGATCGTCAACGTGCAGGACAACTTCAACAACTACGGTGAGCACCTCGCTTTCACCGAGTTTGAGTACCTCTGGGACCGGGATCGTCGATGAACGACGACAGCGTGGACCTTGACGCGAGCCAACTGGCCGCCGTCGGGATCGAACCCTCAACCCGTCAGATTGTCTTGGCCGGCCCTGGGGCGGGCAAGACGCAGGTCGTGTCCTGCATGATCGAGCACCTTGTCGAGGAAGAGGACGTCGACACCGTTAACGGTCTGCTCGTCATCAGCTTCTCCAACGCTGCGGTGAACGCTGCTGATGCTCGGCTGCGGGCACGTGGACTGCCACCTGTCATGCTCCAGACCATCGACTCGCTCGTCGGTGAGTTGCTTCGCGATCTCGACGAGGGCGAGTACGGGCATCTCGGCTTCGACGAACGGATCGCGCGTGCCTGTCGGCTACTGAAGAAGGAGAGCTGGGGCAGGTTGGAGGCAGTCGAGCATCTGGTCGTCGACGAGGTCCAGGACGTCGTCGGTGTCCGTGCTGACTTCCTCCAGGTGCTCCTCGACGCGCTGGAAGACGAGGCTGGATTCAGCCTTCTCGGCGACCCTGCCCAGGGCATCTTTGACTTCCAGATTCGCCCCGCGAGAGGAGCGGAGCCCATCTCCATCACCACATCCCAGGAACTCCTCGACCGTGTCGAGGCGAGCCCCGGGGTCGAGGTCAAGCACCTCACCGGCCAGTACCGTGCCGCCTCACGCGACGCCCGCAAGATCCCCTCAAGTCGCCCCAGGTTACTTTCGGGGGACTACAACGACGTCGAAGATCTCTTTGCCGACCTCACCATAGCCGGCAGCGTCACCGACGTTGCGGCGCACTTGTCACGAAGTCAGGGGACCGCTGCGTTTCTCACTCAGACGAACGGGCAGGCCATGCTCGTCGCCCGTGCGCTGGGGGAAGCAGGCTACTCCGTCGAAATGCGTCGCAACGCCCAGCAGAAGGTTCTTGACCGGTGGCTCGCGGACCTTCTCGGTGACCACGCGACATCAGGTATCACCAGGGCGGAGCTGAACGCTGTCGTCGCGAGGCGCCGACCGGACCTCGACCCCAAGGACCTGTGGCGAGGCTTGCGCGCACTCACGGGAGGCGCGGGGAACGAAGTGTCGATCCCCAGGGTCGCTCAGCGGCTGCGTGGTAAGCGTCCTCTTCTACCCGTCTTCACGGATCGCCCTAGGGCGAGGTTCGTCGTTTCCACGGTCCATCGGGCGAAGGGTCTCGAGTACGACGACGTCGTTCTCGTGGACATGGGCGCCAAGCCGTGGGATCTCGAAGACACCGATCCAGTGGCTGACGCGCGCGCCAAGTTCGTAGCGATGACCCGTGCTCGTCGGCTGACGCTGCGTGCAGACGGTCCGTCTGGCCGCTTTCTGTGTCGCATCGATCGGACGGACATCAGCCACGGCCGATGGTACGAGGGGCACTACCAACAGCGGATGACCCATGGGTTCGAGTTCCGGGTGGACGATCTCGACCGAAGCCGTCCGCCGGGAGGCGACCCAGAAGCGGCGCAGGCGCACTTGCGTGACGGGGTGAAGGTGGGTGATCCGCTGACGTTCGTTCTAGACCCCCGCCTGTCTACCCTGCGGGTTCCTGTCTGGCAGGTGGACCACAAGGGCATCTCTGTCGGGACTACGAGTCCGGAGTTCGGGCATGACCTCGCGGTCAGGACCGGGACGATCGAGAAGAAGAAGCGGGGGTGGCCGGCCCTCACCGGCGCGCGCGTCGAGAGCATCGTTACCGTCGCCGGTGGTGCTCAGGAGGGTCCAGTCGGGAAGCGTGGCTTGTGGCTCGCGCCTGTCACGGCCGGACTTCTCCACCTCAAATGGAAGGGAGAGCAGGGTGCGTGACCTCAGCCCCTGGTACCGGGCGCGGCAGCACATGGTCGACGCTGTCGTAGCCGACCTGTATGGCAACTCCGACGACGAGATCATCGACGAGGCCCCGCTGGAGCGGTTCATCGTTGGCATCCTGCACCCCCAAAGGGCAAACGGCGGCCAGCAGACCGCCGAGCTTGCGAATGAAGACCCTGACAGCGAGAGCACGGCCCCGGACGCGGACTACGACCCAGGGGTCTCAGTCGCTCATCTTCGCTACCCCTCCACGATCGGTCTTACCTTCGGTACCACGGACACCACGCCCCGCGTCCTCGTCGATGTGTCTGCCGACCGATACGCGCCGTTGCCGGACGACCAGCAGATCGACAAGGACAAGGAGTTCTGGCGCCGCGCTCCCTTCTCGACCGAGTCCCTGGTACCCGTCGACATCAAACCGGGAAGCCAGACAATCTCCCTCACGACGGACCTCTTCCTGAGGGCCGTCGTTCGGGAGCCGCGCGACGGGGTTGTCAACGTGACCCTTGTGCTCGTCAACGCGGCGCGGCGTCCTGAGAAGGGACGGTCTGACCACCTCTGCTGGTTCCGCCCGCAGATCGTCGTCCGTACCGAGGATGGTGAGCTCGCTGACCGCCGGCCGGGAAAGGTCCTGGAGCACCTCGACGAAGACGAGAAGAGTGGCGAGCTCCTCTACCGCCGCCAGCGGCACCTGGCGGTGGGCCACGGAACCGCCGTCACCTGGGACGAGGGGGAGCGCGTCACGCAGGTCTCGACGACCTTCTTCCCGGAGCACCCCTTACCCCTGGCCAAGGTGGATCGGGACGATACCGCGGGGCTCCTCGGGATGACCGCCCTCGCCCAGGCGTCAGAGATTGGCGCGGACAAGGTCAAGAAGCCGCTGAATGCTCTAGTCGACCTCTACGAGAAGTGGCTCAAGGAGCAGAAGGCTCGCGCTTACCGGGAGAATCTGCCCCCGACCCACCAGGCTACGGCTCTCCAGCACCTCGGGGAGGCGGAGTCGGCGATCGAGCGCATGCGGGCTGGCATCGAGCTGCTGGGGGAACCCGACGTGCTCAAGGCCTTCAAGGTCATGAACAGCGTCATGCAGACCCAGCGTGAGCGCCAGGTCATCGTCCGCAGCGGGGGGAGGGACCCCGACAAGCCCGTGGCGGGGGAGTGGCGCCCGTTCCAGATGGCGTTCGTTTTGCTCAACCTCAAGGGGCTCGCCGATCCGAAGAGCAAGGACCGGGACATCGCAGACCTGCTCTGGTTCCCTACCGGCGGTGGCAAGACGGAGGCTTACCTGGGTCTCATTGCGTTCACCCTCGTCCTTCGCCGTCTGCGGAAGGTCGGGAGGAACCAGGACGGCGCTGGTGTGGCGGTGCTTATGCGCTACACCCTGCGATTGCTCACGCTGCAGCAGTTCGAGCGTGCAGCAGGGCTGATCTGTGCGCTGCAGAAGGCACGCGAGGACGATCCTGAACTGCAGGGGACCGCGCCGTTCTCCATCGGTCTGTGGGTCGGACAGGGTGCCACCCCGAACTCCGTGGCCGACGCGCAGAAGGCTCTGAAGAAGATCGCGATGGACGAAGAACCCGGAGACACCGGGAACCCCGTTCAGTTGCTGCGTTGTCCCTGGTGCGGAAGCGGTCTGGACCACAACGACTACACCACGAGGAACCCTGCTGGTCGGCTCACGGTCCGCTGTCCGGCCGAGGGGTGCGATTTCCATGGCGGGGAAGGGATCCCCGTGCACCTCGTCGACGACGACGTGTACGAAAGCCGCCCGTCGCTTGTCATCGGAACCGTCGACAAGTTCGCGATGCTCGCGTGGAAGGGGCAGGCGCGGACCCTCTTCGGAGGGAAGATGGACCCCCCTCCGGATCTCATCGTTCAGGATGAGCTCCACCTCATCTCCGGGCCACTCGGGACGCTCGTCGGCCTGTACGAGACTGCGATCGATCATCTCGCCACTGACAAGAATGGCGCCCGCCCCAAGCTCGTTGCCTCCACCGCGACCATCCGGCGGGCCACCGAGCAGGTCAAGATGGTGTTCGACCGGAAGGCGCAGCAGTTCCCGCCGCCCGGACTGGACGCCTCCGACTCCTTCTTCGCCGTCGATGCCTCTCCGGAGGAGAAGGGCACCCGGAAGTACGTGGGGCTCATGGCACCCAGCACTTCGCACGCAAGCCTCCTCGTCCGCACCTACGCAGCATTGCTGCAGGGAGCCAAGGACCTTGACGCGACACCTGAGGTCAAGGACGCCTACTGGACGATCCTCGGTTACTTCAACAGTCTGCGTGTGCTCGGAGCCGCCTACATCCAGTCGATCGACGACGTGCCTGACCGCCTGAAAGTGGTCGCCGGCCGACTCGGCACTGAGGTTCGCAAGAGTCGAGACCCTCGCGAGCTCACCTCACGTGTGAAGTCTGGTGACATTCCCGGGGAACTCAAGGCACTGGAGACTTCCCACCCGGACCCCGAGAGTCCGGACGTGGTGCTGGCCACCAACATGATCTCTGTGGGCGTGGACGTCGACAGACTTGGCCTCATGGCTGTCATGGGACAGCCGCAGACCACCTCGGAGTACATCCAGTCCACCTCGCGTGTAGGACGCAGCGTTCCCGGCCTGGTGTTCACGCTCTACAATGCGGCTCGCTCCCGGGACCTGTCGCACTACGAGTCGTTCACCTCCTACCACCGGGCGTTGTACAAGCAGGTCGAGGCCACTGGCGCCACGCCCTTCGCGCCGCGTGCGCTCGACCGAGGCCTCCATGGCCTCCTTGTGATCCTCGCCCGGCACACGATCGCGGAGGCCTCGGACGAGAAGAGCGTCGATGTTCCCGTACGCGACGGACAGCTCAACACGGTCGCGAAGATCATTGTCGACCGAGCCCGCGCCGTGGGAGGTTTGGAGGTCGCCGAAGAGGTTTCGGAGGCTCTGATCGAGCTTTCCGGGCAGTGGGAGGACGCCGTGGAGAACGGTGAGGTCCTGCAGTACGGGCGTTGGCCCTTCCAGAAGGGGGTGAAGGCCCTCATGGTTGTCGCGGGCGGGTCCAACAAGGACGACGAGACCGGGGTGACGCTCGCCGAGGTCTTTCCTCCGGACGAGGTTCCGTGGCCCACACTCACCTCCCTGCGCAACGTCGACCGCGAGAGCACTCTGCAGATCATCAGGTCCAAACCCGTGAAGAAGAAGAGGGTGGCCCACGATGGCGACGACTGACGGGCCCAAGGCACGCCAGAGCCAGCTGGTCACCACGTACGGGGTCGGGTCGCTCTTCCCTGCAGGGGACCAGAGCTTCATGATCTGCGGTACGGACGAGTGGGACGAGAAGTGGTCGCCGACCGTGGAGGAGCCCCGCCTCGCCAGGTCCCTCGGTGTGCACACGTTCAGGGCACCCTCCTCCGGAAGGACGTCCGGCGACGTTCCTGTCGTGCGCTTCCCCGTCATGCACTACTGCCCGGAGTGTCGTCGCCTCGACCCCTTCTGGAAGTTTAATGCGAAGACGATGCGCTGCGACGACTGCGGCCGCGACCTCACCCCGTCCCGATTCGTGGCCTGCTGTGAGCGAGGCCATATCGAGGACTTCCCCTACTACCGGTGGGTGCACAAGGACCAGGTGACCGCGGGAGAGAAGCACGTTCTGAAACTGAAGACCAAGGGCGCTTCCTCCTCGCTGTCCGACATTCTCGTCACCTGCTCCTGCGGTGTCACCCGCGACCTAGGCGGCGCCTTCAGCCGCAACGCTCTCATCGGCATCCGTGGGTGTGGTGGACAGCGTCCCTGGCTCCCCGGAACTCCTGATGAGGAATGTGACAAGCCGCTACGCGTCCTGCAGCATGGTTCGTCCAACGTCTGGTTCAGCGAGATGCGCTCCAGCATTTCGATCCCGCCGTGGACCAGTCCCGACGCCCGGTTCGTCATCGAGCACTGGCCGGTCCTCAAGCATCTTTCGGTCGAATCGCTCGCCCTCACGCTGCCCGCGATGGTGGCCGGCCACGCCGGCGTCGCCGCGGAGGGAGTACTTGACCTCGTCAAGGAACGCTTGGGCCTCGACGCCGGAGAGGCGCCGACTGACGGGCAGCTCCGCAAGCAGGAGTACGACGCTCTTGTCGCCACCAACGAAGGCGGGCCGCAGGACACCTTCCAATGCATCGATGTTGAGGTTTCCCAGGAGATCAAGCCCTTCGTGGCTCAGGTAGCCAAAGTCTCTCGGCTCCGTGAGGTGCGCGCCCTGTACGGGTTCTCCCGTGTAACGCCCAGCGCCACCGAGAAGGTCTCTCCGCACACCGCCCCCCTTAGTGCGACTCACAAGAACTGGCTGCCTGCTGTCGAGGTCCTCGGTGAGGGTGTGTTCGTCCGACTACGCGAAAACGTCGTAGCGACATGGGAGAGAACTTCGTTCGCCGCAGACCGCCAGGCTCTCATCGCTGAGTCGCTGCGATTGAAGGCGGAGTCGTCCGGGCAGCCCGTGCAGGAGGCACCCGCTGCGCGCTACGTAGCCCTCCACTCCCTGGCACACGCCCTCCTCCAGGAGCTCAGCCTTGAGGCCGGGTATCCCGTGGGTTCTCTGCGTGAGCGTGTCTACGCAGAGGCGGATCAGGCTGGGATTCTCATCTACACGGCCTCCTCCGACGCGGCAGGAAGCCTCGGAGGCCTCGCTGCGCTATCGGCTCCCGATCGCATTGTGCAGATTCTGGAGCATGCAGTCGGACGCGCTGGGTGGTGCTCCAACGACCCTGTCTGCGCGGAGTCTGGTCCGACCGGTTCCGATGGTCTGAACATCGCGGCGTGCCACGCCTGCCTGCTGCTGCCTGAGACTAGTTGCGAGAGCCGGAACGTCTACCTGGATCGTGTAAGCCTCGTCGGTCCCGTTGAAGTCCCTGAACAAGGGTTCGCCGCGGTCCTTCGGGAGTTGCTCGGTTGATGTGTAGTCCTGTTCTAGTCGTGGCGGGGCGAAGCACTGATCTCCGACGTCGTCCGGGACGGTGCTTCTTGTATCGCTGAGTGCGGGCGCAGGCCGCGGATCCGGTCCTTGAGGATCCGTCAACGACCTCGTTTTCCTGATCCGTTCCGCGATCATCGTCGCTGGCTTCCGCGGGAGCACCTTGAGCAAACGTCCTGATCTGCGCCTCGACCTCGCCTACGAGCGAACTGCGCGGCCCACGCTCCTGAACCGCCACGGGTTCTCTGCCGCATTAGAACACCGCGGTGATGTCGTTTCCGTGGCTTCGCCGCCCCTATCGCGGGTCGAGTCCCTGGGAGTGGTGTAGCGCCGACGTGACCTTCTGGCTGGTCAGGCGGTCAGGGCGAGGGGCTCGGTGGTTGCCAGCTGGCTGTCGGGGACGAGGGTGAGGCGGGAGCGGGTCAGGACGTCCAGGGCGAAGTAGCGGTGCCCTTCGGCCCATTCGTCGTGCTGTTCGGCCAGGGCGGCGCCGACCAGGCGGGTGATGGAGTCGCGGTCGGGGAAGATCCCGACGTCGTCGGTGCGGCGGCGGATCTCCTTGTTCAGGCGTTCGTTGGGGTTGTTCGACCAGATCTGGCGCCAGATCGTTTTGGGGAAGCTGGTGAACGCGAGCAGGTCGGGGCGGCGTCCAGGTGCTGCGCGACGGCTGGCAGCGCCGTGGCGACGTGGTCGAGGAGCTTGTCGAAGCAGGTCGCGACCACGGAGATCAGGGCGGCCTCGGCGCGCTTGCGTGAAGGATCACGCGGTGACCGCGCCATCGTCTACGACGACGACCACGGCCCCAGCGCTACACCACTCAGGGACGCCACTTGTCCATGACGCGGGCACCGGACTGTAGCACCGGCCGGAGTTCGTGCCGGTACACAAGCTCGGTGACAAGGCCACCGCCGGCCGCCGGCACATGAAGCAGGGCTACCACCGGTTCACTCCAAAGGCGGGCCCGCCGCTCGATACGGGACGCAAGTACACGTCAGCGGCCACCTTGGCGCTGGAATCACGCGGCTCAGCGACGTGCGGCGTGACTCGTCCATCGACGGTCCTCCATCTCGTCGCACTTCCCGCGGACGGTGACGGCTCGGCGCGCCGCGAGGCGGTGCGCCGAGTCATCGCGTGGCTCCACGACCATCGCGCGTCTTCGATCGCTGCGACCCCGTGATCCGGCTGCTCGACGGGCGGTGGTCGAGTCGGCGGCTGGGCCGCTTCGGGTTGGGGTTTGGCTACCATCGCCGAATGGACCCTCTCGCCGGCCTCGACGCCCTGGATTGGGCCGCGCTCAGCCACGCCTACGGCGACGCCACGGACACCCCGGGCCTGCTGCGCGACCTCGGCGGCCCGGATTGGGAGTCTGCGCTCGACGGCCTGGCGGCGTCGATCCTGCACCAGGGCACCGTCTACCCGGCGACCATTCCCGCCATCGCCTTTCTCGCCTCGATCGCAGGCGACGCAGCCGCACCGGGCCGTTGGGGCGCGTTGGCGTTCCTGACCGCCTACGCAGACTCGGTGGCGGCCGGATGGACCACGAACGCCCACTACCTGCCCGACGACACGGACATCGTCGCGTTCGATCGTGACGCCCGCGCAGCCCTGGCGAGCGCCGCCCAGGCCGTGGTGCGGCTCCTGCTGCCCGACGCCGACGCCGAGGTCCGGGCGCAGACCGCGCGCCTGCTCACCCGGGTTCCCGACCTGCCCTCCGGCGCCGAGGCGGCGTTGCATGCCGCGCTCGACGCGGAGACCGAGGACGACGTCGTCGTTGCGCTGGCCGCCGCGCTGTCCGCCCATGGCCGGTTGTCCGACGACGAGCGGGCCGGGCTCGCCGCCGGCTCGCCCCGGGTGCGTTTCGCCGTCGCGTGGTTGGCGGCACGGGCCGGCGACGTCGCCGCGAACGTTGAGCAACTCGGGTCGCTGTGGGAGTCGGAGGCCGCGGCCCTCGAGGCGTCGGGGACCTGCGGCGACGCCGTCGCCACCCTCGTCGGGACGCTCGGGACGAGGTCCCTGCCGGTTCTTGATCGGTTGGCCGACGGCGGCGGCGTGCAGTCGCTGCACGCGGCGATTCTCGGCTACACGACCGTTTTCCGCGGATGGCGGAGCGGGCTCCAGCCGGCCGTGGCCGGCCTGGTCCGGCTCGCGGCCCGGTTCGCCGACGACGACCAGATCCGGCGGACCGACGCCTGCCCTACTCACCAAACCGCCGAGGCCATCCAGGCCGGCCAAGCCGACGAGGACGCCGGGCAGCCGGATCTGCGGGTGGCGCTCGTCCACTCGCTGAGCGAGGCCGTGCCCGGCGTCCGGAGCGACGCCGCCGCGCTCGCCCGGCTGTGCGATGCCCTGGACGGTCTGGCCCGCACTGCGCCGGCCCCCGTCCACCCGGCGCCGTCGGCGCAGGTGCGCCGAGGCCGGCTGGAGTCGCTCCGCGTGGACGTGCGGGCCGACGCCGCGGTCGGCCTGTTGCGGGCCGGTGACCCTCGGTGGGCCGGTTGGGTCATCGCCGTTCGCGATGCGACCGACGGCAAGCACCCAACCGCCGTGCCCGCCGCCCGCACGGGCAGCTCGCGGATGCCGCTGTCGGCCGCGGTTGAGCAGGAATTGCGGGCGGCGAACTCGGGGGAGACGAACCCGGGGGAGACGAACCCGGGGGAGAGGCCGGCCTGCGCGGCGAGCCCGGGAGATGCGAGCCCGGTGGAAACGCCGGCCCGCGCGGCGTTGACGGTGGCCACGCACGGTCCGGCGTGGATCGGGGTGATTGCCGCCCTGCCGGACGACATCGGCCGAACCGCCACCGAAGCGGTGGTCGAGGCGATCCCGGCCGGCCTCGGCCAGGCCGCCCGGCTCCTGGTGCGGTGGGATGTCACGTCGGCCGCAGACGCGTTGCGGCGCGCGAGTCTCTCGACGCTAGGCGGCGACAACGAGGCGTGGAAGGCGGCGGAAATCGCGTGGGCGCGCGCCGCGGCCGGCGTCCTCGCCCGCCAACCTGTCATGGTTGCCGCCGCGTTCACGCCGCTGCCGAGCTACGGCAAGCGGGAGGCGCTTGAGATGTGGTGGCTCGCGCCGTCGAGCCTGCTCGACGACGCCTGCGCCGACCTGATCCGGCCCGGCGCGGCCACCTCGTACCCCAATCGGGACGCCCAGATCGCGGCCGCCGGAATCCTGCTCGAGCGAGGCAGGGAGCGCGTCAAGGAACAGGCTTGGCGGACGCTCGTCGGCATCATCGATGCCGGCGGCGAGCCGATGGGCGACGCGATCACGATGGCGCGTTCGTACCTGGACGCCGCGGCGCCGACCGTGGCCGCCGCCCGGAGTTCGACGTTGACCGCGCTCCTCGCGGACATTGCGCTCGCGGGGCGTTCGTCGTTCCTCGGTGAGGACCCGGCGGCCTCGCTGCGCGCCGCGCAAGCGCTACTCGACCTCGGCGCCGCGGACCGCAGCACCGTCGAGTCCGGGACCGCCAGCCCTGGCACCGCCGAATCCGGCGCCGCGCGCAGCACCGTCGAGTCCGGCGGCGGCCGCCGCCGCGCGATCGTCACGATGGCGCTCGCGACGCTGCGTCGGGCTTCGACGGAGTACGACGGCGCCTCCTACGCGCCGTTGGCCTGTTCCGTGCTGGCCGCGGCGGCCGCGGGCGATGCGGAATCGACCCGGGCGGCCCAGGACCTGCTGACGACGCTCGTCGAGGCGGACGCACGCCTCTCCGCCAACCTGGAGTCCGACACCGTCGCGAACGACGTCGCCTTCCTGGCCGCCGCCCGACGAGCGTCGGCCATGCTCAGCGGTGCACGTCCCGACTGATCGGCACCTGGCGGCGCCAATGCCAGAGGTCGCCGTCGTCCGGGTCGGTGACCGTGCCCAGCAGGGCGAAACCGGACTTTCGCAGCACCGCGGTCGAGGCGTTCTCCTGGGCCAGGGTGTGCGCGTCCACCGCGGAGACCGGCGCCAGGGCGCGCGCCCGCTCGACCAGCAGCCCGGCGAACGCCGTGGCGTAGCCCCGCCCCCGCAGGGCCGGCGCGATCTCGTAGCCGATCTCGGCGACGCCGTCCGCGGGCGGACCCTTGAACCCGCCGGACCCCACCAGGGTGCCGCCGCCCGCGCGCCCTTCGGCGGTGGTGGTGGTGCCGGTGCCGGTGCCCCGTTCAGGGCCGGTGCCGTGGGGACCGACGTCGAGCCCGGCGTCGGCGTCGAGGAAGAAGTACGTCCACCAGTCGGCCTCGGCCGGCCGGGTCTCGAGAACGTCCTGGACGTATGTCAGGCCCTCGGGAAATTCCGGCCAGCCTGCGGGGATCGCGACGCCGAGCGCCGCGCCCAAAGGGTCGGGACCGCTGGTCGCCGCGCGGAGGAGGTCCGGTGTCGCCACGACCAGGCGCAGGTTGGCGGCGTCGTCGAGGATCATGCCCCGACCCTATTCCTGCCGCGGAACCGTCGGCGGCGGCGCCGGCCGCGGTCGGCATCGAAAAGCCGTGAATGGGTCTGCCGAGTCAGTACCGGGTGCCGCCAGTCAGTACCCTGCGCGCCGAGTCAGAACCCAGGGACGGCCCGGTGCCCGTTTCCCGGCACTTTCAGTACTGACTCGCCGCGCAGGGTACTGACTCGACGCGCAGGGTACTGACTCGACGCGCAGGGTACTGACTCGGCGCGCAGGGTACTGACTCGACGCGCAGGGTACTGACTCGGCGCGCAGGGTACTGACTCGGCGCGCAGGGTACTGACTCGGCGTAGGCGCCGGTGCCGGCTCAGGTCGCCAGGGTGGATAGCATTCGTCGCGAGGCGACGCGGGCCGGACACGGGATTGCGGCCGTCGCGGAGCAGTTGACGGGCACGGAAGGGGGCGAGATGGACCGGGCGTCGCGAGCCTGGGCAGGCGCGGCCGAGCGGGGTCCCGCCGAGCCCGCCGCGGCAGGCAGCGACCGCGCGGGCAACCACTTCGACGACTGGGTGAGCGACCTCATCGCCCGCGTCCGGCCCGACGACGACGGTCGGCCCCTCGTTCGATTCCGGCCCTCCGGCGACGAGCGGGACAGCGCCGAGATCCTGCGTCGCGGCTCGGTGGTGGTCAAGCTCCACGCGCGACGCATCGATCCGGGCGAGCTCGGGGCACGGTTGGCTGCGCAGCGGGCGCCCGCCGTGGCGGAGTTCTGGGTTCAGCCGCTGTCGGCGGCGATCGCCGTGGCGCCGGACGGGCGGGCGGCGACGGTGTGGCCCCGGGTCGAGCCGCTCGACCCGGCCGAGCCGGCGCCCTGGGCGGAGGCCGGCCGGCTGCTGGCGGAGTTGCACCGGGCACCGGTCGCCGCCGGCCCGCCGCACGGCGGCCCGGCCCGGCTGCGGCGGGCGGTCGCCGGGCTGCGCCGGCTTGGGCGGGCTGACGTGGCCTGGCTGGTCGACCTCGGGGAGTGCCTGCTGCGCGAGGAGTCGCGCGTCGCGCCCGCGCCCGTCACCTGGGTGCACGGCGACTTCCACCTCGGGCAACTCGCTCGCCCGAGCGCGGACGGGCGCCTGCTGCTGCTGGATTGCGACGACTTCGGCGTCGGCGACCCCGCCTGGGATCTGGGGCGTCCTGCGGGCTACTGGGCGTCGGGTCTGCTGCCCGACGACGCGTGGTCGGCCTTTCTGGCCGCCTACCGGGGGGCGGGCGGTCGGGGAGTTCCGCAGGTGGGTGACCCGTGGCCCGCGCTGGACCTGCCGGCTCGGGCGGCGGTGGTCGTCGCGGCGGCGCGGGAACTCCGCCGCGACCCCGGCGGGCCGCCGGCCGCCGCATTATTGGCTACCTGTCGACAGATGAGAAGGTATGTCTCATGAGCCAACCTCCCAGCGACACGCCCGCGTACCAGCCCTATGGCAGCCCGCCGCCGGCCGCAAACACCCTGGTCTGTCCCAAGTGCCGCGCGCAGATGCGCACCTACGAGCGCAACGGCGTTCACCTGGAGCAGTGCGACGGCTGCCGGGGCGTCTTCCTCGACTACGGCGAACTCGAGCACCTGACCGCGATGGAGGCCCGGATGGTTCAGCCGCCGCCGACGCCCCAGTACGGCGCCGACCCCGGCTACGGGCCCGCCTGGGGGCACAAGGGCGGGAAGGGCTACCGCCGCGGCGGCTTCTCCGGACTGTTCTTCTCGAGCTGACCGCTCCGGACGGGGCGGGGGCGCCGCGGGGTCCCCGTGGTGGCGGACGGCTCAGGAGCCGGCTCGCCGGTCGCTTCGCGACGGCGTGAGCCGGCGCCCCGAGACGGTTGACGCCCCCGCTCCGTCTGCGGGTCGCCGCCGGACGCGGCGCAGCACCTGCGTCGTCGCGGGTGCAAACCATCGCGGGACGTCGTACACCGGCTCGGCGAACCAGACGTCGCGGGAGCGTCGCTCCTTGGCGAGGCGCCGGGCCCGACCTGCGGTCGGCTCAGCGCGCCGCCGGCTCGGTGCTGCCCCGCAGGATCGCCGTCATCTTCTTGCCCTTGGCCAGTTCGTCGATGAGCTTGTCCAGGTAGCGGATCTGCTGCATGAGCGGGTCCTCGATGTTCTCCACCCGGTAGCCGCAGATGACGCCCGTGATCAGTGCGGCGTTGGGGTTCATGGCTGGGGCGTCGGCGAAAAAGGTCCGCAGGTCCACCTCCGTGGCGATGACCCGGGCCAGGCCGGCGTCGTCGTAGCCGGTCAGCCAATGGATGATCGCGTCGACCTCGTCCCGGCTGCGGCCCTTGCGCTCGGCCTTGGTCACGTAGTGCGGGTAGATGCTCGCGAAGCTGGTGGTGAAGATCCGGTGTTCGGCCATGTCGCGTCTCCTCCAGTGGTCCCCCTGACGCCCGCGCGTCATCTCGGGCGAGTGTCTCACGGTGCGTCGCGCGCTTCGAGGCCCGACCGCCGTCGGTGCGTGAGCGTTCCGGGCGAAAACGCTCGGCGCTCGGGCTACCCTCTGCGGTGGCACCGCAGATCCCGGAAGTTGGTCCCGCATGCGTTCGATTCTTCGCATTCTGTCCTCCGCGCGGCAGTTCTGGCCGTTGTACGTGGGGATCGTGGTGTGCTCTGCGCTCGTCACGGCGACGGGGCTGCTGACGCCGTTCATCATCAAGGCGGCGACCGACGCCATCGTCGGCGCGCGCAACGGGACGGGCAGCGCGACGGTCTCCACCGTGGTCCTGCTGGCCGTGGCGCTCCTGGTCACCGAGTTGGTCAATACGCTGATCGTGAACGTGGGCGGGTACCTCGGCGACATGATGGCGGTCCGGCTTCGCACGCAATTGTCGTCGCGATATTTCGAGAAGCTGCTCAGCCTGCCGCAGCGGTATTTCGACAACGAGTTGACCGGCACCGTGATCAATCGCCTCTCGCGTTCGATCACCGAGGTGACCAGCTTCCTGAACATGTTCGCGAACAACTTTTTCCCGATGCTGCTCTCGGTCGCCGCGATCGAGGTGATCGTTGCCTTCTACTATTGGCCGCTGGCCCTGCTCCTCGCGGTGATCTACCCGCTGTTCACGTGGCTGACCGCCCGCACCTCGGTGCGGTGGCAGGAACTCGAGGGGAAGAAGAACCACGAGTACGACGTCGCGGGCGGGCGGTTCGCCGAGTCGGTCGGCCAGGTCCGGGTGGTCAAGAGCTTCGTCCAGGAGGCCCGGGAATTGCGGCTGTTCCGGGCCCGGTTCGACGCCGCGGTGGACTTGACCTCGACCCAGTCCCGGTATTGGCACCGGATGGACGTGTCGCGCCGGGCGGGGCTGAACGCGATCTTCTTCGGCGTCTTCGCGATCATCTTTGTGCGCACCATGCAGGGCCATTTCTCGATCGGCGTCATGGTGCTGCTCATCCAGCTCGTCGCGATGGCGCGCCAGCCGGTGTTCGGGATGAGCTTCCTGGTGGACAGCGTCCAGCGGGCGATCGCCAATTCGAAGGACTACTTCGCGGTGATGAGCGAGGAGCCCGAGCCGGGCGCGGTGCTCGCGGCGGAGCCGGCGGTCGGCGTTGCCGCCCAAGTGGGGGAGACCGGCGGCGTGGCCGAGGTCCGGGCCGCCGCCGACTCGAGGGACGACGGCGACGGCGGGCCGGCCGGGCGCGGGCCGGAGATCATGTTCGAGTCCGTGAGCTTCGGTTACGGCACCTCGGGGGAGGTGCTGCGTGAGGTCGATTTCACGGTGCCGGCGGGCCGCCGCGTCGCGCTGGTCTCGGAGAGCGGCGGAGGCAAGACGACGCTGGTCAGCCTGCTGCTGCGGCTCTACCGGGCGGACGCGGGCCGGATCCGGATTGCCGGCCGGGAGATCGAAGACTGGCCGCTCGCGGACTTGCGCGGCGCCGTCGGCGTCGTCTTCCAGGACCCGTCGCTGTTCTCCGGGACGATCGCGGAGAACATCGCCTACGGGCGGCCGGAGGCGACCGAGGAGGAGATCCGCGCGGCCGCCCACAAGGCCCACGCGCACGAGTTCATCTCGCGCTTCGACGATGGCTACGCGGCGCACATCGGCGAGCGCGGGCTCAAACTCTCGGGCGGGCAGAAGCAGCGCATCGCCATCGCCCGGGCGATCTGTAAGGACGCCCCGGTTCTGGTGCTGGACGAGGCCACGAGTTCGCTCGACTCGCGGTCCGAGCGGCTGGTCCACGACGGGCTGGAGAACCTGATGGCGGGGCGAACCACGCTGATCATCGCGCACCGCCTCTCGACGATCGCCTCGGTGGACCGGATCGTCACACTGCGCGACGGCCGGGTGGACGAGGTCGGTCCGCCGGCCGAACTCGCCGAGAGCGGCGGAATCTACGCGGAACTGCTGGCGCTGCAGGCATCGGCGTCGAAGCGCGACCGCAAGCGAATGCAGCAGCGGTTCGACATCCGGGTGTAGGAGGTCGGCGGGTCAGTACCTGGGCTCGCGAGTCCCACGGGTCTCGTTGCCCGACGGATACCCTGGGGGGTATCATCGGAGTCATGACGGACGTGATGAAGACCGCGCCGCCTCGACGCATCGTCGTCGTGGGCGGGGTTGCCGCGGGGATGAGCGCGGCGGCGCGGGCGCGCCGCCTGGATGAGTCGGCCCGGATCACCGTGCTCGAGCGGGGCGAATACCCCTCGTTCGCAAACTGCGGCCTGCCGTACTACGTGGGTGGCGAGATCGCCTCAGCCGGCTCCCTGCTGGTGCAGACACCCGAGTCGCTGCGCGCCGCGCTGAACCTGGATGTGCGCGTGCGCCACGACGTCGTCGCCCTGGACCCGGCCGCCCGGACGGTCACCTTCCGGTGCAACGACGGCGTTGGAACGCTCGCCTACGACGCGTTGGTCCTCGCCCCGGGGGCGCGGGCCGTGGTCCCGCCGATCCCGGGCGTGGACTCGCCGCGGGTGTGGACGCTGCGCACCGTCGACGACGCCGTCGGGCTGCGGGACCGGGTCGAGGCCGGCGCGCGCCGCGCTGTCGTGCTCGGCGGCGGCTTCATCGGGGTGGAGGCGGCCGAGGCGTTGCGCGGCCGGGGTCTCGAGGTCGACGTCGTCGACGTCGCGCCGCGCGTCCTGCCGGGCCTGGAACCGGAGATCGCCGCGGCGGTGACGGCCGAATTGCACCGGCTGGGCGTCGGAGTCCGCACGGCGGTCGCGGCGAAGGCGATCGAACCGGGCGCGGAGCGCGACGAGGTCGTGCTCGCCGACGGCGCTCGGCTCGCGGCGGACCTGATTGTCCTCAGCGTCGGCGTCCGCCCGGACACCGCGGTGTTCGAGGCCGCCGGCGTCGCCTGCGACCGGGGCGCGATCCTGGTCGACGAACACGGGCGGACCAATGTCCCGGGCGTGTGGGCGGCGGGCGACGCCACCGCGAGTGTCGACGCCGTGACCGGCGTCGCCGCGCCGGTGCCGTTGGCCGGGCCGGCGAATCGGGCCGGGCGGCTGGTCGCCGACGACATCCTTCGGCCCGACGCCGCCCGCCCGCGCCCGCCGGCGCTCGGCACGGCAATCGTCCGGGTCGGTGAGCTGACCGCCGCGACCACGGGCGCCAATCGCGCGGCGCTGACGGCCGCCGGCGTGCCGTTCGAGACGCTGCACCTGCACCCCCAGCAGCACGCGGGGTATTTCCCCGGGGCCGCGCGAATGCACCTGGTGGTGCACGTGGGCGCGGACGGCCGGTTGCTCGGCGCGCAGGCCGCCGGGCCCGCGGGCGTGGACAAGCGGATTGACGTGCTCGCCACCGCGATCCGGTTCGGCGCCGCAGCCGCGGACCTCGTCGACCTCGATCTCGGCTACGCCCCGCCCTACGGATCCGCGAAGGACCCGGTGAACCTGGTCGGGATGATGGCCCAGAATCTGGCCGACGGGACGCTGCGGCTCTGGTACGCCGACGACGTCGACGCCGTGCTCGCCGCCACGCTCGTGTTGGATGTCCGTTCGGCGGCGGAATTCGCCGGCGGACACGTGCCGGGCGCGCTGAACATTCCGCACACCGAGTTGCGGGCGCGCCTCGACGAGGTGCGCGCCGCCGCGGCCGGGCGGCCCGTTCGAGTGATGTGCGCCTCCGGCGTGCGGTCCTACGTTGCGCACCGGGTGCTCGACGGAGCCGGTTTCGACTCGGCGACGCTGTCCGGCGGGGCGCTCACCCTGGCCGCGGTCCTGGGCGAGCGGGCGCGCGAACTGTACGTGTCGGGGACGGACTGATGGCCGCCGAGCCGCTGGCCGCCGAGCCGCTGACCCGGGATCCGGCGGCCCAGCGCCGGATCGTCAATCGGCTGAAGCGCGCCTCCGGGCAACTGAACGCCCTCGTCGCGGCGATCGAGGCCGGTGCGCCCTGCCGCGACGTCGTCACTCAACTGTCCGCCGTGTCCGCGGCCCTGGATCGGGCCGGCTACCAGATCGTGGCAAGCGCGATGCGTTCCTGCCTCGCGGAGCCGGCCGAAGGCGCCGGAAGAGCCGGCGCCGACGGCGTCCTGACCCCCGACGAACTCGAGAAGCTTTTCCTGATGCTGGCCTGACGGCCGGAACGGAGTTTTCATGTGCAAGCGGATCACCTGCGCCCAATGCGGCCTGGCGACCTGGACCGGCTGCGGCAACCACGTCGAGGAGGCGTTGCGCGGCGTCCCGGCCGACCGACGCTGCCCGGGTCACGATGACGAACAGCCGCGCGCCGGCTGGCGGGATCTGTTCCGGTTGGGCCGGGGTTGAGATCCGGCCACCGGGGGCTGTCACACTGGGATATCCAGCGCAAGGGTCCGATGGGCGACACCCGCCGGCCGGGCGACACCGGCTCGCCGGAGGGGTCGCCGGATTTCCGAGGGGGAGCGGTGGTGCGGATCTCCGCAGTGACGGTCCGGCAGGAGCCGGCGCGCTATCTCGTGGGCGTGCGCCGGACCATCGACTTCAGCAACCAGTTCGCCTCCTTCGTGGCGTCTGCCTTGGCGGGTCGTCACGGCGATCGATCAGGGGCCGTACGAGCAGCAGGACCCGACGTTGGCCGACATTTTCAGTGGGTCGCCGAGCACGGCTACACGCCGGCCGGCCCCATTTCGTACTGCTACCTGAACGACACGGAGCGTCCACCGGCCCACTACCTCACCGAGATGTCCGTGCCGGTCGAGTGACGGAGGTCGAGCGAGGCCGGCGGGATCGCGCCGCGGGGGATCGCTCGGCGCGAAGCCCTCATCCGGGTGCGCCGGCCGAGCGGTCGAAGTCGGCTCGGGCACCGGCGATGGCGGGCATGTGCTCGATCGCCCAGTCTTCCAGCGCCTTCAGTGGTGCCCGCAGGGTGTGCCCGGCCGTGGTGAGTTCGTACTCGACGCGCGGGGGAATCTGCGGATACAGCGTCCGGGTCACCAGGCCGTCGCGCTCGAGGGCGCGCAGGGTCTGGGTGAGCATCTTCTGGGAGATGCCGTCGATTCGGTGGGCGAGGGCGCCGAACCGAAGCGGACCGGCCGCGAGCGCGCCGATCACCAGCACCGTCCAGCGGTCGCCGATGCGATCCAGGAGTTGCCTGGTGGGGCAGTGGCGGTCATACGGATCCCAGCACGGCTGGTCGGACTGCTTCTGGTTCATCCGATCCTCCCTCCCCAACGCATCGACGGCGGTCACCACCTGCCCGACGGCGGTCGGTCCGATGGGGTTACCGCTCCGGCAGTTGGCCGCCGCTTGGCCGGTCGGTTACCGGAAAGTGCCTACTTCCCCTAGAATTGCTCCTCTCCTACGGTAAGTGATGGATGGCTTCGAGGGGAAGCCCCGCGATGGAGGAGGAGAACATGGCACGGATCAGCGTGATCGGCGGGACCGGGTACGCGGGGGGTGCGATCGTGCGGGCGGCGGCCGGGCGCGGGCACGAGGTCACGGCAATGGCGCGGACCGCGCCGGCCGAGCCAGTCGAGGGCGTGCGCTACCTGCAAGGTGACGCCCGCGATGAGTCGGCGGTCAAGGCGGTGATCGACGGCGCGGACGTCGTCGTTCACGCCCTCGCCCCGCGCGGCGACCTGGCCGGCCGCCTGCCCGAGGTCGCCGCGAACGTGGCCCGGATGGTGCGGGACGCAGGCGGCCGCCTGGGCGTCGTCGGCGGAGCGGGCTCCTTGCGCGTTCCGGGCACGCAGATCCTGGTGATGCACACCCCCGACTTTCCCGCGGAGTTCAGGGCGGAGGCCGCCGAGATGGGGACGATCCTCGCGGACCTGCGCGCCTCGGACGAGTCGCTGGACTGGTTCTTCGTCAGCCCGGCGGGCACCTTCGGACCGTGGGCGGCGGGGGAGCACACGGGCACCTTCCGCCTCGGCGGGGACGAACTCCTGGCCGACGCGGCCGGCAACTCGTTCATTTCCGGCGCGGACTTCGCGCACGCTTTCGTCGACGAGATCGAGCGGCCCACGCACCGCCGGGAGCGGTTCACCGTCGCCTACTGACGGCCGCCGAGAGCTCCGCCGAGAGCTACGCGGTGCCCATTGCCTCCATGGCATTCGTCCCGTCGGAGAGCACGGGCGAGATCATGCCGAAGACGTTGTTGTCCGGGTCGTGCAGGTACGCGATCCGCCCGACGCCGGGCATGTCGTCCGGAGCGATGGCGACGGTGCCGCCAAGGTCCAGGCCGCGGGCGAAGAGGCCGTCGACATCCTCGACGCCGACGACGATGTTGCAGCCCTGGATCGGCGCCCCTGCTTCGGGCGCGGGCCCCGGCCGCCGGGTCAGGCCGCCGTTGATGCCCTGGCCCGGCGCATTCATCTGGATCGACCCGTCGCCGGTCTCGATCGACCAGTAGTCCATCTCGCCGTACCGGGAGAAGGTCCAGCCGAACAGACCCGAGTAGAAGTCGATGAGTCGCTGCGGTTCGGTGGCGTGGATCTCGAAGTGGACGACAAGGGAAGCCATGTCACTCCTCGGGTCGGATTCGGTGCCGCTGGGGCAGGCAGTTGCCTGCCCCAGCCACGCTACCCGCGGTTGTGGTCCGGCTGCGGCCGGGAGGGTCGCAGCCGGACCGAAGTGCTCAAGAAGCGTCCCATACGCGGCGGAAAAGGTAGATGCCGAGGATAGCGCCTGGACTATCGGGTCGTTGTCACCCCCCCGGACGAGGGATTCCGGGGGCGCGGCGAACGTACGGCCCCGCGGCGCGCGTCGACCGATTGTCCGCATCAGCACGCGAAAGATCTGCGCTGAACGCTTGCTTCGCCAAAGCTCACTGCGGATACGGTCGATGACAGATGGCCCCGCCGGACGGTCCCCAGGGAGGGATAGACATGCCGCAAGCACCGCGAGAACTGACCCCATCGCTGTCGCCCGAACACTCGCTCGGAGCACATTTGCGCCAGTGGCGCACCGCCCGCAAGCTGTCCCAGCGCAAGCTCGGCCTGCTCACCCATCACAGCGGGGCCCTGATCGGACGGTTCGAGAAGGCCGAACGTCGCATGAGCGAGCGATCCGCGTCAAGTCTCGACCAGGCGCTGCGGGCAGGCGGACGGATCATCTGGGCGTGGTCGGACGCCGACGATTGGCGCGAGTTGCGCGCCGCCGCGGCGGCGGGCGACCGCCGGGCGACGGCGCCCTGATCGGGCCCCCGGCGAGCCGAGCCGGGACTACCGTGGCTGCATGACGGCCGCCCAACGTCGCATCCTGCTGGTCGCCATCCTGGCGTCGTTCGTCGCGTTCCTCGACGGCTCGGTGGTGACGGTCGCGCTGCCGGCGATCTCCGAGGAACTGACCTCGGGTCCGATCACCGGTCTGCCGTTGCAGCAGTGGGTGGTGGACGCCTACTTCATCTCGCTCGGTGCGCTCATTCTGTTGGCCGGCTCGATGTCGGATGTCTACGGCCGCCGCCGCATCATCCTGGCGGGCCTGATCGGCTTCGGCGCGGCGTCGGTGCTGTGCGGGATTGCGCCCACGGGCCTGATCCTGGTGATTGCGCGCGGGCTGCAGGGCTGCGCGGGGGCGCTGCTGGTGCCGAGTTCGCTGGCGATGATCATCTCGGCCTTCGCCGACAAGGCACAGGGCCGCGCGATCGGCATCTGGACGGCCTGGACGAGCGCGGCGCTGATCGTCGGACCGCTGGTCGGGGGATTGTTTGTCGACACCGTCTCCTGGCGGTGGGTGTTCTGGATCAACGTGCCGTTCATCGCGGTCACCGTCTGGCTGCTGCGCGGCGTGCGCCCGGCCCAGGTCGAGGAGGCACCCGCCGGCGCCCGGCCGACCCGGCGGATCGACACCACCGGGGCGGTGCTGACCGCCGTCGGGCTGGCGGGGATCGTCCTCGCGCTGATCGAGCAGGGCTCGCTCGGGTGGAGCGACCCGCTGGTGTGGGTGCCGTTCGTTGTGGGTGTGCTCGCGGCCGGCGGCTTCGTGGTCTGGGAGACCCGCGCACCGGACCCGATGCTGCCCCTGGGTCTGTTCCGGATCCGGAATTTCGCCTGGGGAAACGTCGCGACGGCGGCGATCTACGGCGCGTTGTACTTCGGGGGCTTCATCGTGACGCTCTTCCTGCAGGAGGTCGGCGGCTACACCGCCATGCAGGCCGGGCTCGCCCAGATTCCGGTCACGCTCCTCCTGCTGGCGTTGTCCACGCGCTTCGGGGCGTTGTCGGCCCGATTCGGGCCGCGGATCTTCATGACCGTCGGCCCCGTCCTCGGCGGCCTGGGATACCTGCTGATGCTGACGACGACGTCGGAGGCCCGGTACCTGACCCAGGTGTTGCCCGGGCTGATTCTCTTCGGACTCGGGTTGGCGATCACAGTCGCCCCGCTCACCTCGGCGATCCTCGGTTCGATTCCGCCCGACGACGCCGGTATCGGTTCGGCGGTGAACAACGCGGTGTCGCGCGTAGCCGGGCTGGTGGTGATCGCCTGCGCGGGCGTGATCGTGGGCGAGCACCTCAACCTGGCCGGCTTCCACCAAGCCCTGTGGGTGACCGGTGGCCTGTTGATCCTCGGCGGCATCATCAGTTGGGTCGGCATTCGCAACGAACTGGCCCGCGACGTAGCGCCGTCCGGCTCCACGTAGATCCGTTCGGGCGGCTTCCGGGGCCGTGCGCGACCGGACGGATCTACGCCGGCGGGGGCTACTGGACGATCCGGATCTCGCGCGGGGCGTTGTTGAGCCGGCGGGCGCCCGGTTCGCCGTCGGGGAAGGCCGCGACGATGTCCTCGATCCGGACCCCGAATTGCCCGGGCAGGTAGATGCCGGGCTCGACCGAGAAGCACATCCCGGCGACGATCGGCGTCGTCTCGCCCTCGACCATGTACGGCGGCTCGTGGACCGTCATGCCGATCCCGTGGCCGGTGCGGTGGATGAAGTGCTCGCCGAACCCGGCGTCGGTGATGACGGCGCGGGCGGCCCGGTCGACGTCCTGGCAGGTCGCGCCCGGGCGCACGGCGTCGACCCCCGCCTGTTGGGCCGCGCGCACGACGTCGTGGACCTCGCGTTCGCGCGGCGTGACGTCGGCGCCGACATGCACGGTGCGCGTCATGTCGGAGCCGTACCCGTCGCGCAGACCGCCGAAGTCGAGCACCACGAGGTCGCCCTCCTCGATCACCCGGTCGCCGGAGTCGTGGTGGGGGTTCGCGCCGTTCGGGCCGGAGCCGACGATGGTGAAGTCGGCCGTCTCGTGGCCGTGGGCGCGGATCAGGTCGGCCAGGTCGGCGGCGACCTCGCGCTCGCGCCGGCCGGCGAACCGCACGCCGAGGACGTCGGCGAAGGCGGCGTCGTCGGCGGCGCCGGCGGCGGCGAGTCGTTCGATCTCGGCCGCGTCCTTGACCGCGCGCAGCATGGGCAACGCGTCGGTCATCGCGGTGAGCGTCGCGGCGGGCAGCGCGCGCTGCAGGCCGAGGGCGTGCAGCGCCCAGGCGTTGTCGGAGATCGCGTAGCGGCCCGCCGGATCGAGGAGGCGGGCGGCCGTGGCAAACTCGTCCTCGCCGTCGGTCCAAGTCACGATCTCGAGGTCGGCCCGGGACGCGCGTACGACGTCGGGCCGCTCCAGGACGGGGACCACCATGTCGGCGACGCCGTCCGCCCGGATCGCGAGCAGGGTCAGTCGCTCAGTGAGGGCGGTGGGGGCGTAGCCGGTGAAGTACGCAAGGTCCGGACCGGGGGTGATGAGCACCCCGCCGAGGCCGGCCTCGCCGGCCGCGCGGGCGGCCTCAGCGATCCGGCCGGCGTAGACGGCGGCTGCGAAAGGCTTCATGCCACTAGCCTGGCACGGGATTTCTTCCGCCGTCTGTTGCGAAGGCAACATGGACCCAAAATTGGTACCATCGAACCGGAAAAAAAATGCCGCGCCGCACCCGTGATGAAGACGTACAAGGCCGGCAAATCGGCCTCGCAGGCGATCCGCAAGCGCCATGCTTCGGTGTCGGACTGCCCGAGAGAAAGGACAACCCCGTGGGACTGCGCCAGATTAAGAAGGCGGCGCTCGGTCGAGCGGCCGTCGCGTTGGCTCTCGTGTCCACCCTGATCGTGGGCGCGAGCGGAGGGGTTGTCCCGGCGGAGGCGGTCGTCCGGGCCGCCACGTCGGCCGATGTGACGGTCCCCGGAACCCCGGGCGCGGCGACGGTGGGGACGACGACGTACGCGGTGCCCTCCGGCGCGATCGTCGCGTCGCCGGCGGGCAACGACTCGGCGGCGGGCACCCTGAAGGCCCCGGTCCGAACGCTGAAGCGCGCGCTCGCCCTCGTGCGGTCGGGCGGCACGATCGTGCTCCGCGCGGGCACGTACCACGAGACGGTCGCGATCACCCGGTCCGCGGTCACGATTCAGTCCTACCCGAACGAGGCGGTCTGGTTCGACGGGTCCGTCGCGGTCGGCGGCTGGACGAAGTCCGGCAACGTCTGGCTGCGCAACGGTTGGACCGCCCAGTTCGACTCGAGCCCGACGTACATCCGCGGTCGCGCCGACTACACCGATCCGAACTGGCGGATGGTCTCCGCGGCCTATCCGATGGCCGCCCACCCCGACCAGGTGTGGGTCGACAGCACCGCCCAGCGGCAGGTGTCGAGTTCACAGGAAGTCACCGCCGGAACGTTCTATGCGGACTACGCGAACAAGCGCCTGGTCCTGGGCACGGCCCCCACGGGCAAGACGGTTCGGGCGAGCGACCTCACCATTGCGATCGCCGTGCAGGCGCCCGACGTCGTCCTGCGGGGCTTCGGCGTGCGCCGCTACGCGGTCGCGGTGCCGGACATGGGTGCGATTCGCGTCGATGCGCCGGGCGTTCGGGCCGTCATCGAGAACGTCGCGATCACCGACAACGCCACTGGGGGCCTGTCCGTCTCCTCGGCGAACGCGACCGTGCACCGGATCACCTCGACGCGCAACGGTCTGCTCGGGGTCCACTCCGTTTACGCCGACGGCATGCTAGCGGGCCGGATGCAGGTGACGTACAACAATCTCGAGCACTTCAACGCCGGGCCGGTGGCCGGCGGCATGAAGATCGGCCGCTCCCGTTCGGTGTCGATCCTCAACTCCCGGTTCGCCTACAACGAGGGCGTCGGGTTGTGGTGCGACGAGGAATGCGAGAGCTTCCGCGTGATTTCCACCGTGTCGCGCAGCAATGCGGGCACCGGCATCGTGTTCGAACTCTCCTCCGGCGCGACCATGGTGAACAACCGGGTCCTGGACAACGGTTATGCCGGGATCGAGGTGCACAACTCCGGTCAGGTGGCGATGTGGAACAACACCGTGGCGGGCAGCCGGATCCCGGTGTGGTTGAACCAGGATGCCCGGCGGCCGACCTCGGCAAGCACGCCCGGCCGGGACCCGCGTCGCCCGTTCCCGGACCCGGTCATGACGTGGCAGGTCAAGGACGTGCGGATCAGCAATACGATCATGGCGCAGCCCGTGAACAGCCCGTGGTGTGCCGTCTTGTGCGTTTATGACCAGACTGCGACCCGCCCCGCATCGCAGATGAACCTGACCGTACTCGGGAACCTCTTCCATCGGACCGTCACGACGACGCCGTGGGCGCTGGTGCGTTGGTCGGTCACGGCGCCCGGTGGTGGGTGGCTGGACCTGCCGACGGTGGGGGCGTTCCGCGCCTCGACCGGGCAGGGGCAGAGCGACATCGAACTGACCGGGGCGAACCCGATGACGACGAGCGGCTACGCGCTTGCCTCCGTCCAGGCCCGGGCCAACTCCGTTGCGGTCACGATCCCGACGGCGATTGCGGCCGGGACCGCGCTGCCGGTCGGCGGGCGAGTGCTCGGGGCGGTGCCGTAGCGGGGGGCTCCGGAGCGGGGTCGCCGGCCGGGGCGGGGATGTCGTCGGGCTTCCGGTCGGGGCGCCAGCCGCGCCAGACCGGCTGCCGCAGGCGGGTGCCGGTGCCGCGTCGGGCGCCTCCGCCGGGTGGCGCGCCCGTCCAGCCGGTGAATCGGACCTCGCCGACGCGATCGGGCTCGACCCACCGGGCGTCGCGAGCGTCGGCCGCGGGCACGTCGACGGCGGGTGCGTCGGCCCGGCGCCGACCGCCCAGCTCCGTGGGCAGCAGGCGCCGCTCTGCGTCCGTGAAGCCGCTGCCGACGCGCCCGACGTAACGCAACTGATCGCCGTCGGGCACGGCAAGCAACAGCGAGCCCAACAGGTTGGTACGGTGCCCGGTGCCCGGGCGCCATCCGATGACGACGACCTCCTGGTCGAGGGTGTTCTTCAGCTTGACCCAGGCATGGGAGCGGCGACTCGAGTAGAGGGAGTCCCGCCGTTTTGCGACGACGCCCTCCAGGCCCAGCCGACGGCCGGTCTCGACCGCGGCAGCCGGGCCGCCGTCGAGTTCGGCCGGGACGTGAATGGGAGGCTGCGCGGCGGCGAGAACTCGCGCCAGCTCGGCCCGCCGCTCGTCGTAGGGACGCTCGACGACCGGCCGGCCGGCGACTTCCAGCACGTCGAAGACCAGGTAGGCGACCGGCACCTGGGCGCGGGCGGTCGCGACGTCGCCCGGCCGGGTCAAGCCGGAGCGTTGCTGCAGCCGGCGGAAGTCGGGCCGGCCGCCCTGGCCGGGGGCGATGATCTCGCCGTCGAGCACCAGCGGCAGGTCGGCGGGATCGATTTCCTTGAGCAGCGCGGCGACCTCGGGGAAGGTCGCGGTCATGTCCTGGCCACTGCGGCTCGCCACCCGGACTCCGGTGGCGTCGACCGCGGTGAGCGCGCGGAAGCCGTCCCATTTCAACTCGAAGGCCCACGCGGCACCCGTCGCGAGGTCGGCGGGAGTGCCGGCCGTTGCGAGCATCGGGGAGTAGCGGGCCAGCCGCGCCGCCAGGGCCGGGCCCGGCTTCGCGGGCCGCGGCGCCGGTGGCGTGAGCGGAGGGGGCGCGGCCTCGGCGGGCGCGGCGTCGGGCCGTGGCGCCATCAGGTGGATGAGCCAGTCGTTCGCCCCGGCGCCGCCCCGCCCGCCCGGGTGGATGAGGGCCAGCCGGCGCGTCCCCTGCCGCTCGCCGTGCAGCGTGACGATGACCTCCTCGCCGTCGCGCCACTTCTCGGTTTCGTAGCTGCCGGCGTCCCAGATCCGCACCGTCCCGCCGCCGTACTCGCCCGCCGGGATCGTCCCCTCGAAGTCGCCGTAGGCCAGGGGGTGATCCTCGGTCTGGACCGCGAGGTGATTGCGTTTCGGATCTGTCGGCTCGCCCTTCGGCAACGCCCAACTCACCAGCACCCCATCGTGTTCCAGCCGAAAGTCATAGTGATGGCGCCGCGCGTCGTGCTCCTGGATCACAAAGGAAAGGCGCGAATCGGCGGACGGACCGGGGGAGTCTGCCGGCGCGGCGGTCCCGGCCGCCGTGCCGGGTTCCGGGGTGCGGTCGGCGTGGCGCTTGGCACGGTACGGGGCGAGCCGTTCGAACGTCGCCAGGTGGTCCGGGGTGGGTTCGAGGGCGGCCAGCCGGCCTGCCAACACCGGGGCGAGCGGGTCGCCGATCGCCTCGACCCGGGCGACGACGGCGTCGGCGTCGAGGTGCGCGAGGCCCGGGTCCTCGAGCTCGTCCCACGTCCGGGGCGCGGCGACCCACGGCCGCTCCCGGCCGCGCAACGAATACGGCGCGACGGTGGTCTTATTGCCGTTGTTCTGGCTCCAGTCGACAAAGACCTTGCCCGGCCGCAGCGATTTCTTCATGTCGCTGACGACCAGGTCCGGGTGCTCGGATTCGAGATATCGCGCCAACTCGTGCGCCACCTCGCAGACCGCGGCGGCATCCTGGCGGCCGTCCAGCGCGGCGTAGAGGTGAATCCCCTTGGAGCCGCTGGTCACCGGCAAGGGATTCAGGCCCATGCCGGTCAGGATTTCACGCGCCCATCGGGCTACCTCGGCGCATTCCGCCAGCCCGACGCCGGGGCCCGGGTCGAGGTCCAGCACCAGGCGGTCCGGCGCCCGCTGGACCCCGGTGCGGCCGAATTGCCACTGCGGCACGTGCAATTCGAGCGCGGCCATCTGGCCGAGCCAGGTCAGGGTCGCCAGGTCATTGACCAGCGGGTAGGTGTTCGTCCCCGAGGCGTGGTCGATGCCGCGCCGACGCACCCAGTCGGGGGTGCCGGAGTCCAGATTCTTGGTGAAAAACACCTGGCCGGCCGTGCCGTTCGGCCATCGCTTGCGGGTGACGGGTCGGTTGGCGACGTGCGGCAGCAGGACCGGCGCGACGGCGGCCAGGTAGGCCAGCACGTCGGCCTTGGTGGTGCCCGACGCCGGGTAGAGCACCTTGTCGAGGTTCGTGAGCGTGAGCCGCCGTCCCTCGACGGTCACGGTCTCGCCGGTGGGCATGACGGCTATCTTCCGGCCTGACCGGCAGGCCCGCCGGCGGACTCAGATCAGGGTTTCGACGGCGAGGCGGACCCGGTCCCCGACGTCGACGTTCTCCCGCCGCCGGATGGCGCCCTTGATCGCGACGACGTAGGCGCCGTCGGAGGCCTCCGGAAAGACCGACGTCGACCAGCGCGAGGAGCCGAGCGTGACCTCTACCTTGACCGAGCCGAAGCCCGCCGGCGGGTGGGGAGCGTCGCGGATGTCGTCGGAAATGTCCAGGGGCAGGCGGGCGAAAACCCACCGGTCGGTCCGCGCCGCCCATCGGTACAGCACGGCGTGGAATTCGTATCGGGTGCCCGCCATCTGCCCAGTGTGCCGCAGGCGGGCGGCGTCGTTGTGGGTGAAGATAATCGGATGCGTGCGATCTGGCGGGGTGCGATCTCCTTCGGGCTGGTGAATGTGCCGGTGAAGGTCTATTCGGCCACGCAGGATCACGACGTGCCGTTGCACCAGGTTCACGATGCCGACGGTGGTCGAATCCGCTACCAGCGCCGCTGCGAGGTGTGCGGCCAGGTGGTCGACTTCGAACACATTAACCGGGCCTACGACGACGGTGAGCACACCGTCGTGCTCACCGACGAGGACCTGAGCGCGCTGCCCGCCGAGCGGGAGCGCGAGATCGAGGTGGTCGAGTTCGTGCCGAGCGACCAGATCGATCCGCTGTTGTGGGACCGCAGCTACTTCCTCGAGCCGGATTCCAAGTCCAACAAGGCGTACGTGCTCATGATGCGCACGCTGCAGGAGTCGGACCGGACCGCGGTGGTCAAGGTGGCGCTACGCAACCGGACCCGGCTCGCCGCGTTGCGGGTGCGGGACGGCGTGCTGCTGCTGCAGACGCTGCTGTGGTCGGACGAGGTGCGCGAGGCGAATTTCGGCTCGCTCGCCGAGCCGGCCGAGGTCACGGACCGAGAGCTGGCAATGTCCGCTCAACTCGTGTCGACGTACGAGGCCGACTTCGAGCCCGAGCGGTTCACCGACGAATACCAAGCGCAATTGCAGACGCTGATCGACGCAAAGATCGAGCGGGGGGATGCGATCAGCACCGCGGAGACTTTCGGCGAGGCCCCGACCAAGGAAGGCGGCGACGTCGTCGACCTGCTCGATGCCTTGCGTCGAAGCGTGGAACGCACGAAGGAGGCAAAGGGCACGCCGGCGAAGGACGACGAGGAATCGGACGCGAAGGCGTCCGGCGAGCGCCGCAAGACGCGCCGGCGCGCCAGCGCCTGACGGCGCGGGCGTAGGTGGCTGACCGGATGGCTCCGACCGGATTCGAGTTCCACCAGATTCGAGGAGGCGCAATGCGTGCGATCAGTCCCAGTTTGTGGTTCGACCACGACGCCGAGGAAGCGGTGAGCTTCTACACCTCGCTCTTCCCGGACAGTTCGCCCGGCGCGGTGCTCCGTGGGCCGGACGGTGCGGCGATTGCCCTGGACTTCACCTTGTTCGGGCGCGAGTTCAATGCGATCAACGGCGGCCCGCAGTTCCCGTTCACCGAGGCCGTCTCGTTCGTGATCGAGTGCGACTCGCAGGAGGAGGTGGACCACTACTGGGAGCGGTTGACCGACGGCGGCGAGGAGTCCCAGTGCGGCTGGCTCAAGGACCGGTTCGGGCTGAGCTGGCAGGTGGTCCCGACCGAGTTCCTCAGACTCTCGCAGGACCCGAACCCGGCCAAGGTCAAGGCCGTCATGGACGTGATGCTGACGCAGGTCAAGCTCGAACTGGCGCCGATCCGAGCCGCCTACGACGCCGCGTAGCCCGAGTCGGCCGTGGACCGGCCGGCTGGACAATACACACCTGAACTGGATGAAAGCTTGACTAACGGGTCGTGATCGGTGAGTCTAGTCCCGTTGATTGCGTCGCCATGGTGCCAATCGCTGAGGGTGGGCAAAAACACCGCCATGGCGGAACCGTGACAACCCCTCCGTCCGCCTGGGCGGCACGCGGGCGTTGCCGGTCGGCGCTGGGGGCGACCGGCACCCCGCCGGGTTGATCACGGTCGCGCGGGACCGGGGAAGGGGCACGGGAATCGGCGCCCGTCGACGCAGCCCGACCGAAAGGCTGGCGCGGGACCGCGCAATCCGGAAGTGTGGGCAGCGATGAGCCGCTCCGTTCCTCGGCGGGTTCCGCCCCGCTTCGTGCGCTGGACGCTCGCGATCCTCGCGACCGTCATTCCGTGCGTCCTGTGGGGAGTGGCGACCGCCACGGCCGACCTGAACCTCGGCCCCCACGAGGCGCGGTACGACGTCACCTGGGACGACCGCCTCGTCGTCGACCTGGGGCCGTTGGGCACGCTGGAACTGACGTCGCCGTTGCCGCTGGGGCTCGGTGTTCGGGCGACCGTCGAGGAGATTCCGGCCGACCTGACGGCGGTCAACCCGGTCGATTCGCTCGACTCGCTGTCCGGGGATCTGCGTAGCTACCTGCAATTCTTCTCCGGCCCGGAGCAGACGGTCCAGCGGGTGGCGCAGGCGTTGGCGTTCTCCGCGCTGCGCCGCAGTCTCGCCGCGATGGCCGTCGTGGCCGCGGGCGCGCTCGTGGTCCGCGCGCTGCTCGGCCCGGCCCGGCGGGCCGAATTGGCCGCGGCGCTCGCGCCCCGGACCTGGCAGTTGACCGCGGGGGCGACGTGCCTGGCGCTCGTGTCCACGCTCGCCGCGGCCGGCGCCCGAATCCCCGTCACGGCCGACGACGCCGAGCCGTCCCCGTTGTTCCAGGGCACCGCCTTGCAGGGGGCGCGGATCACGGGCCGGCTCGCCGGCGTCGTCGACGCCTTCGGGGAGCGTCTGATCGGCCTGTACGACCAGAACACCGAGTTCTACGAGGCGGCGAATCGCAATCTGGCGGCCGCGTGGGATGCGCGGCTCGCCGTCCAGGCGTTGGTCGACGACGACGTCGGGGTGGGGGTGGCGGCGGCGGCCCAGGCCAAACCGGTCCCCGGCGCGAGCGGGGAGCCAACGGCCCCGGCGGCCTCGCCGACCGAGCCGGCCTCGCCGACCGAGCCGGGGCCGGCGGGGGCGTCCGGCTACGCCACCTTCCTGGTGGTGTCGGATCTGCACTGCAATACCGGCATGACGCCGCTGATCCGGACCACGGCTCGCAAGGCCGGGGTCACGGCGATCCTGAACGCCGGGGATACCACGCTCAATGGCACCGGCCTCGAGTCGTTCTGCGTCAACTCGTTCGCGTCCGCCGCTCCGCGTGGGGTCACGATGGTCGTCTCGGACGGCAACCACGACTCGGCCGAGACGTCCAAGCAGGAACGGTCCGACGGCGAACGCGTCCTCGCGGGCAAGGTGATCACCGTGGACGGGGTGCGCATCCTCGGCGATCACGACGCGCTCGAGACGCGGGTCGGCGAGGGCACCCGCGAGGTCCGCGCCGAGACCCCGACGCAGCAGGCGGTGCGGATCGCCGAGACCGCGTGCAGGGCCGAGCACGGCATCGACATCCTGCTCATCCACACCCCGCGGGCCGGCGATGAGGCGCTGAATTCCGGGTGTGCGCCGGTGCAGATCTCCGGGCACACCCATCAGCGCTCGGGCCCGACGCCGCTCGGTGGCGGCGTGCGCTACGTCAACGCGAGCACCGCCGGGGCGAAGCCGGGAGAACTCACCGTCGGCCCGCTTCGGGGGACCGCGGAGATGACGGTGCTGCGGTTCGATCGGGCGACGCGGCGCGTCGTCGATTGGCAACTCGTCCGGGTCTTTGCCGACCAGCACGTCACCGTCGGTCCGCGCACGGCGTTTCCCGAGCCGAGTGTGGACGCGCCGCGGGCGGACTCGGTGGTCGGCGCCGCCGTCGGCGACTGAACCGGCTGCCCCGCGCCGGGTGGCTGACCTAGGGTTGGTGCTTGTGGACCGCATCGGCGACTTGACGCCCGTCGCACAGGACTACCTGAAGGCGGTCTGGAACGCCCAGGAGTGGTCGCAGGCGCCGGTGACGACCAAGTTCCTTGCCGACCGCATGGGGGTCGGGCCGTCGACCGTGTCCGAGACCGTTCGTCGGCTGACCGGGCTGGGTCTTGTCGACCACGCGCCGTACGGCGCGATCACGCTCACGGACCTGGGCCGGGCGAGCGCCGTCGCGATGGTTCGCCGGCATCGGCTGCTTGAGTCGTTCCTGGTCTCCGAGCTGGGCTACGGCTGGGACGAGGTCCACGACGAGGCGGAGGTCCTGGAGCACGCCGTCTCGGACCTGCTGATCGCGCGCATTGACGCGAAGCTCGGGCACCCGTCGCGGGATCCGCACGGGGACCCGATCCCCGCCCTGGACGGGACCGTGGCGCGGCCCCCCGCGGTGCGCCTGTCCGACGTCGAGGTCGGCGGCGGCGGGCGGATCGCCCGGATCTGGGACGCCGATCCCGAAGTGTTGCGGTACCTCGGCGACCTCGGCATCGGGCTCGACACGGACCTTCGGGTGCGCGAGCGCCGGCGCTATTCCGGCGTCCTCGCGGTCGCCGTCCGCCCGGCGGGGGTCGACCGGGCCGGCGAACCTCGGGCCGGCGTGGCGGCGGCGCCCGAGCGGACGGTTCGGATCGGAATCCCGGCCGCGGAACACGTCTGGGTGCTTCCGGCGCAATGAGCGGTCGGGGCGGGGAACGGCGCGCCTGCGGGCGCTGCCGGCGCCGCCCTTCGGGCGTTCGAGCAGGCGGACGGGCAGCGCCGGCGGCACGCCGACAATGCGGAGGAAAGCCCGACCCGCAGATGGCTAGACTCGCCGTGTGACCACTTCTGACGCCCCCGAGTCCACCACCGTTTCGAATGCCCCGGCCGAGCCGGCCTTCCGCTACACCCCGGCTCTGGCGCAGGAGATCGAGCTTCGCTGGCAGGACCGGTGGGAGCAGCACGGGACGTTCTGGGCCGCGAACCCGAAGGGTCCGCTGGCCGGTTCGGGCGGACGCGCCGCGGCCGGCGACCCGTTCTTCGTGATGGACATGTTCCCCTACCCGTCGGGCGCCGGGCTGCACGTGGGTCACCCCCTGGGGTACATCGCGACCGACGTCGTCGGCCGGTTCCGCCGGATGTGCGGCGACAACGTCCTGCACGCCCTGGGCTACGACGCCTTCGGTCTGCCGGCCGAGCAGTACGCGGTCCAGACTGGTCAGCACCCGCGGGTCACCACCGAGGCGAACATCGCGACCATGCAGCGCCAATTGCGCCGGCTGGGCCTGGCGCACGACGCGCGGCGCAGTTTCGCGACGATCGACCCGGAGTACGTGCGCTGGACGCAGTGGATCTTCCTGCAGATCTTCGATTCCTGGTACGACGCCGACGCCGTGCGCCCGGACGGCGGAAAGGGGCGGGCGCGGCCGATCGCCGAGTTGGAGGCGGAGTACGCCGCCGGCACGCGGCCGATCCCCGGCGAGCCGGCGGGCACCGCGTGGACGGATCTGGACCCGGGTCGCCGCCGCGACGTCATCGACGCCCAGCGCCTGGCGTACGTGGACTCGTCGCCGGTGAACTGGTGCCCGGGCCTGGGCACGGTGCTGGCGAACGAGGAGGTCACCGCCGAGGGCCGCTCCGAACGGGGGAACTTCCCGGTCTTCCAGCGCAATCTGCGGCAGTGGAAGATGCGGATCACTGCGTACTCCGACCGCCTGGCGGACGACCTGGACCTGGTCGAGTGGCCGGACAAGGTCACCACGATGCAGCGCAACTGGATCGGGCGCAGCGAGGGCGCGTTCGTCCGGTTCCCCGTGCTGGGCTGCTCCGGCGGCCAGAGCGACATGGGCGGCGCGTCCGGCACCGAGATCGAGGTCTTCACCACCCGGCCGGACACGCTGTTCGGCGCGACGTTCATGGTGGTCGCCCCGGAGCACCCGCTGCTGGACGAGGCCCCGGTGATGTGGCCGGACGGCACCCACTCCAACTGGATGGGTGGGCAGAAGACCCCCGCCCGAGCCATTGCGGCCTACCGGGCGGCGACGGCGCACAAGACGCCGCTGGAGCGGCAGGCCGACGCCGGCAAGAAGACCGGCGTCTTCACCGGCCACCTGGCGGTGAACCCGGTCAACGGCCAGTTCATCCCGATCTTCACCGCGGACTACGTGCTGATGGGCTACGGCACCGGGGCGATCATGGGGGTGCCGGGCGGCGACGACCGCGACTTCGCCTTCGCCGAGCACCACGGCCTGTCCGTCGTGACCGTCGTCGAACCCGACGGCGGTCTGCCCGAGGGCTTCACCGGCGCCTACACGGGGCCGGGCCGACTCGTCCGCTCGACGTCCGCGCGCCTGAGCCTGGACGGTCTGGACGTGCCCGCGGCGCAGGAGCGCACCGTCGCGTGGCTGCGCGAGGCCGGGGTAGGCGAAAGCGTCACGACCTACCGCCTGCGGGACTGGTTGTTCTCCCGCCAGCGCTACTGGGGCGAACCGTTCCCGGTGCTGTGGGACGAGGACGACCGCCCGGTCGCCGTGCCGGACGCCATGCTGCCGGTCGATCTGCCGGAGGTCCCGGACTACGCGCCGCGGACCTTCGCGCCGGACGACATCGACTCCGAACCCGAGGCACCCCTGGGCCGGAATGCCGACTGGGTGCACGTCACCCTGGACCTGGGGGACGGCCCCCGGCGCTATCGCCGCGACACGAACACCATGCCGAACTGGGCCGGTTCATGCTGGTACTACCTGCGGTACCTCGACCCGACCGACACCGCGCACGCCGTCGACCCGACGCTCGAGCGGTACTGGATGGGGCCCCGCCACAATTCGACCTCCGGTCCGGCCGGCGGCGTCGATCTGTACGTGGGCGGGGTCGAGCACGCCGTGCTGCACCTGTTGTACGCCCGGTTCTGGCACAAGGTGCTGTTCGACCTGGGCCACGTCAGCAGCTTCGAGCCGTACCACCGCCTGTTCAACCAGGGCTACATCCAGGCCCACGCCTACACCGATGAACGCGGCACGTACGTGCCTGCCGCCGAGGTCGAGGGAGACGAACGGACGGGGTGGACCTGGAACGGCAAGCCCGTCGAGCGCGAGTACGGGAAGATCGGCAAGTCGCTGAAGAACGTCGTTTCGCCGGACGAGATGTACGACGCCTACGGTGCCGACACCTTCCGCGTGTACGAGATGTCCATGGGTCCCTTGGACCTCTCCCGCCCCTGGAACACCCGTGACGTCGTCGGTTCCCAGCGGTTCCTGCAACGTCTGTGGCGCAACGTGGTCTCCGAACGGACCGGCACGACGACGGTGATCGACGACGAACCGGATGCCGTCACCCTCCGCGCCCTGCACCGAACGATCGCGGACGTCCGCACCGAGATGGAGGGCATGCGGCCCAACACCGCCATCGCGAAGCTGATCACCTTGAACAACCACCTCACCGGGCTGGACCGTGTTCCCCGTGCCGCCGCCGAAGCCCTCGTCCTGATGACCGCACCGCTCGCCCCGCACATCGCCGAG